>JBKOZS010000310.1:0-16021 GCA_046726015.1 Acidobacteriota bacterium | reverse complement strand
GCGGCAAGGAAGCCCTCTTCCTGCACGAACAGCAGGTCCCGTTCGAAGTCGTGCCCGGCATTCCCGCGGCGATTGGTGTGCCGGCGTACGCGGGCATCCCGGTGACCTATCCGGATGGTGGCGACGCCGTCGTGCTCGTGCGCGGCCATGAATCTGAGAACGATGCGCCACCGCAGGTGGACTGGTCGCGTCTCGCCGGCATCGATGGCACGCTGGTTTGCTTCGCGGGTGCGCGGCAGATTGAACTGATCACGCACGCGCTCGTCGAGCACGGCCGTCCACTCGATGAATCCGCCGCGCTGATCTACAACGGGACGACCGCAGCGCAAGAGACAGTAACGGGCACGCTCGGCGACATCGCGTCGCGTGCGCGTACGGGACGTCCCGCGATGCTCGTCGTCGGCCGAGTGGCCAACCTGCGCGAGCACCTTCGTTGGTACGACGAGCGGCCACTGTTCGGCCGCCGCGTGGTCGTGACGCGTGCCAGCGAGCAGGCCGGAGAGCTGGTCGACATGCTCGAAGAGCGCGGGGCCGAAGCGATCCTGTCCCCCACGATCCGAATTGGTCCACCAGAAGATCTCGACGTCCTGGATCGCGCATGCGCGGAAGCCTCTGGCTACGATTGGATCGTCTTCACGAGCGCAAACGGCGTCGAGCACTTCATGCGCCGCCTGCTCGCGATCGGCGACATCCGCGATCTGAAGGGCCCGCGCATCTGCACGATTGGACCGGCGACCGCCGAGCAGCTGGCGCGGTTCAACATTCGCGTCGATCTCATGCCCGAGGAATATCGTGGCGAGGCAGTTGCCGCGGCGCTGAAGTCGATCGGCGATCTTCGCGGCAAGCGGTTCCTGCTGCCGCGCGCCGACGCCGCGCGCGAGGTCGTTGTCGACGAGCTGCGCGCAGCCGGGGCAGAGGTTACCGAGGTTGCGGCGTACCGCACGCTGCTCGCCGGAGGCGAGCGCAACGGCGATCACGATATCTATCGCATGCTGCTCGATCGCGAGATCGACGCCGTCACGTTCACCAGCGCATCGACGGTCAAGAACTTCGCGAAGATCTTTGGCGCCGAGCAGGCGGCCGACCTGCTGCGCACGACCGTCGTTGCCTCCATCGGACCCGTCACGGCCGAAGCCGCGCAGCAACTGGGCATCGCAACGACGGTGATGCCCAGGCGGTACACGATCCCCGATCTCGTAGACGCGCTCGTCGAGCACTTCAGCGTCGCAACTCCGGTCACGAGCGGCCCATAAGGCAGCATATGGCAACGAAGGCCTCGAGCTCCGTCACCCACACCATCCACGGACAGTTGGACCTGCGCCGGCGCCCACGCCGATTGCGGCGCAGCGCGCCCATGCGAGCGCTCGTGCGCGAGACGCGGCTGTCGCCGGAAAACTTCCTCTACCCGTTGTTCGTCGTCGGCGGCGAAGGACGCCGGCGCGAGATAGCGTCGATGCCTGGTGTCTTTCATCTTTCGGTCGACGAAGCGGTGAAGGAAGCCGCGGCGGCAAAGGCCGACGGCGTTCCCGGCGTGCTGCTGTTCGGACTGCCCGATGTCAAGGACCCGGTGGGGTCGGCTGCGTTCGATCAGGAAGCTCCGGTCCAGTCAGCGGTTCGTGCGCTGAAGCGTGAAGTGCCCGGCATCCTCGTCGTCACCGACGTCTGCCTTTGCGAATACACCTCACACGGTCACTGCGGGATCATCGTCGACGACGAGATTGCCAACGATGCAACGGTGGAGCAGCTCGCGCGGTCGGCGCTGTCGCACGCCGCGGCCGGCGCCGACATCGTCGCGCCATCGGACATGATGGACGGGCGCGTCGGCCGAATCCGCGAGTCGCTCGATGGCTCGGGGTTCAGCCAGGTCGCGATCATGTCGTACGCGGCGAAGTACTGCTCCGCGTTCTACGGACCGTTCCGCGAGGCGGCCGACTCCGCCCCGGCGTTTGGCGATCGGCGGTCGCACCAGATGGATCCAGCGAACGTCGAAGAGGCGCTGCGTGAGGTCGAGCTCGATCTCGAAGAAGGGGCCGACATCGTCATGGTGAAGCCGGCGGTCGCGTACCTCGATGTCATCGCGCGGGTGAAGGCGGAGTTCGGTGTGCCGACCGCGGCGTATCACGTCAGCGGCGAGTACGCGATGCTCAAGGCGGCCGCGCGGAATGGATGGATCGACGAACCACGGGCGATGATGGAGACGCTCACATCAATCCGCCGCGCCGGAGCCGACATCGTCATCACGTATTACGCTCGCGAGGCTGCGCGCGCGCTCGCGTAAACGGCTCACGGCTCGAGACTTCGTTATCGTCGCTCAGCAATGCTGACGGTGAGGTCGAGTCGGGCCGTCCCTCGAAGAATGCCCAGCGTGGCGCGCGTGCCGATGCGTTGATCGGTCAGCGCGCGATGCAGATCGTCGAGGCTCTCGATCACGAGCTCGTCGAGCGATACCAGCAGATCCCCATCAACAATGCCTGCCGCGTCGGCCGCGCTTCCCTTCTCAACGGACGTCACGAGCACCGCACCCGCCTGCGCGAGGCGATGGAATCGCGTCACGCGGCGCAGCAGCGGCACACTCTGGCCCGCGATCCCGAGGTAACCGCGCCGGACCCGACCGTCGCGCAAGAGCGCAGGCACTACGATCAACGCGGTGCTGATCGGCACGGCGAAGCTCAAACCGTTTCCGCCAGCGATGATCGCGGTGTTCACGCCGACGACCCGCCCGTCGCCGGCAACCAGAGGTCCGCCGGAGTTGCCCGGGTTCAGCGCCGCGTCTGTCTGGATCACGTTCTCGATCAACCGGCCGGAATGGGATCGCAGGGATCGCCCCAGCGCGCTGACGACACCAGACGTCACCGTGTGCTGGAACCCGTACGGGTTACCGATCGCAATCACGAGCTGCCCGGGCCGCAAGCCACGCGAGTCCCCGAGCACGGCCGCGGTTAAGTCGCTGGCGGTGATTCGGAGGACGGCCAGGTCGGTGTCCGGATCGCGGCCGACGACGTCAGCGCCGCATTCCCGTCCGTCTGACAGCGTCACATCGACGCGGGGGGCGCTTCCGACTACGTGACTGTTGGTGAGGATCAGGCCGTCGGCGGCGAAGATGAATCCCGAGCCGTTCGCCTGCCCGTCGGGACGCCTGGCGTCCTTGCTTGGATGCGTGACGGTGACGCTGACCACTGCCGGTGCGACCGCGTCAACCGCGCGGGTGACCGTTCTCGAGTATTCGTCGAGCAGAAAGTCGTCGGACTGACCGGTGCGGAAGGAGACCATGCCTAATTGGACGCGGGCGGGGTGCCGTGGGTGCCGAAAGGGGGACACTGACACTTCCCGAACGGGGACACGCCGGAACGGGGACACTCACCGTTCTTCCGGAAGTGGGAGGAAGTGTGAGTGTCCCCGTTACTGAGCCCGCAGCGCCAGCAACGGGTCAACGCGGGTGGCGCGACGCGCGGGAAGGTAGCCCGCCAGCAGCGCGACCAGCACCAACAGCACGACCGCACCGGACACGGCAAACGGATCCATAGGCCTGACGTTGAACAGGAAGCTCTCGATGAGCCGGACGCTCGCGACCGCCGCGATGACCCCCGCGACGAGCCCGGCAGCCACCGACGTCATCGCCGTCGCGAGCACGAGCCGAATGACGACCCCCGCGTCGGCGCCGACCGCCATCCTGATACCGATCTCCTGGGTACGCTGCGCCACCGACTGCGACAGCACACTGTAAATCCCGGTCGCGGCCAGCAGCAGCGCGATACCCGCAAACGTTGCCAGCACCATCAGCAGGAAGCGCCGGTCGGCAACCGACTCGGTGACGAATCGCTCGAGCGTCGACAGCTCAACGGGGACATCGGGGTCGGATAGACGGACCGCCTCTCGAACGGCCGTCGCAACGGTTGACTGCTGCTCCGCGGCGGCCGCGCGGACGACCATCGTCATGGTCCAGCGCGCGCGGAATGGCTGTTGGTAAGCGCTAACGAACACTTCCGGCGCGACCGCGCGCACCAGCGATCGATGGTGAACGTCGCGGACGACGCCAACGATAGTGAAGACCGGATTGACGGGGTCCATGCCGAAGTAACGGAACCGGACGCCTAGCGGATTCGTGTGTGGCAGGTACCGGCGCACGAACGCGTCGTTCACGACGGCAACCGGCTGCGTGCCGGCGCGATCGCTGTCGAGCAAAGTCCGGCCCCGCAGCAGGCGCACCTTCATGGCTTCGAGATAACCGGGCGTGGCAACGCGATAGCCGGCCGACGGTGCGTCGCTTCTGTCTCGACCTGCTGCCACACCCTCGAACTGAAACGAGCCGCCGAAATCGCCACCCCCAAGCGGCAATTGATTCACGGCCCCCGCGGCAGCGATGCCGGGCAGCCGCCGCACGCGATCGAGAAGGCCGTCGTAGAACAGCGCCGAGCGCGGCGCATCCGGATATTTGCTGCCCGGCACGGCCAGCGTCGCGGTGATGGCGCCGCGCGTGTCGAACCCCACGTCGACGGCCATGACGTTGGCGAAGCTGCGGATCAAGAGAGCCGATCCCACGAGAAGCAGCAACGCGACGGCGACCTCCGCCGTCACCAGCACGGCGCGAATACGCGCGCGCGTCGGCGCGGCGGCGCCGCGCCCTCCTTCGGTGAGCGCATCGCGGAGATCGGCACGCGAAACGTGCAGTGAGGGCACCAGCCCGAAGAGGATCGGCGTGACCAGCGCCATCACCAGCGTGAACAGCAGCACGCGTCCGTCGATGCCAATCCCTTCAGCGCGCGGCAGCGCGACGGCATGGATCGAAATCAACGCGCGCACCAGCCAGGCGGCAAGCAGCAACCCGGCAACGGCGCCCGCGGTTCCGAGCAGGAGGCTCTCAACCAGCAGTTGCCGCACGAGCCGGCCGCGCCCCGCACCCAGCGCAGCGCGCACCGCCAGCTCCGTCCTCCGCTCCTCCCCGCGCGCCAGCATCGTGGTCGCGACGTTCGCGCACGCGATCAGGAGCACCAGGCCGACCGCGCCAAGCAGCAACAGCAGGGTCTCGCGCGAGTCCGAGGTCAGCGCGTCACGCAGCCGCAGCATGCTAATTGCGACAGCGTCCTCGTCCGCGCCATGCTGCTGCTTCAACTGTGCGGCGATCGCATTCATTTCGGCTGCAGCCTGCGCCGCCGCCACGCCGGGCTTCAACCGCGCGATGACGTCGTTGTTGTGGCCGGTGCGCCCGCTGTCATCCGCATACAATTCGCGCGGTGCCCAGAGTCCGGCACGTGCGGGGTACTCAAAGCCTTCCGGCATCACACCAACGACGCGCGCGCTCATGCCTTCGATCATCACGCGCAGCCGCGCGAGGTCCGCCTGGCTTCCGAGCGTCCTCTGCCAGAACGCATGGCTCACGACCACTGCCGGCACACCGCCCGGGCGCATCTCTTCGGCCACGAAGGTGCGGCCGATTGCCGGCGCAATCCCGAACACGCGGAAGAACCCGTCGCTGACGGAATACGCCTGCGCGAACACGGGCTCGCTTCCGCCGAGCACTGTCTCGGTGTCCCCCGCGTATTCCGCGATTGCTTCGAAGCTCGTCGCGCGTTGACGCCAGTCGAGGAAGTTGGGGTGCGAGACGGCCAACGGATTGCCAGCGGGCGACTGTTCCCACAGGCGCACGATGCGATCCGGCTCGGGATATGGCAACGGCCGCAACAACACGCCGTTGACGACGCTGAAGATGGCGGTGTTTGCGCCAATCCCCAGCGCCAGCGTCAGGACAGCGACCAGCGTAAAGGCTGGACGCTTCAGGAGCGTGCGAACGGCATGTTTCAGATCAGTCATTGGACGTCGTGGGTCAGTCGACGCGGAGCGCCTTCACGGGTTCGAGGGCGGCGGCGCGACGTGCCGGGATGTAACAGGCGGCGAGCGCGACAAGCGCGAGAAATAGCGTCACGAGCACGTAGGTGATCGGATCGAATGCGCTGATGCCGAACAACATTCGGCCCAGGAGCGGCGCCGTTGCAAACGCTGCAAACGTTCCGATGAGAAGACCGGAAGCGATCAAGCGTGCCCCTTCACCAAGAACGAGTGTCAGCACGTCACCTGCGCCCGCGCCAAGCGCCATGCGGATCCCGAGTTCCCTGGTCCGCGCGATCACCGCGAACGAGATCACGGCATAGATGCCCAATGCCGCAAGGATCAGCGCCACGAGACCGAGCGCGGCGGCACCACCTGCGGCAACGCGCGAGGGAAGAATCCACAGTTGCAGCAGGCGATCCAGCGGTGTTGCGGTGAACCGCAGGTCAGGATCCAGATCTCCCGCGATCTCCCGGAGAGCAGGAACAACGAGCGATGGATCGCCGGCCGTTCGCGCGATGAGGTGAAGATCCCTTGCGTCGCTCGACGCCTGCACGGGAAGGTAGAGTGATATCTCCTTCTCTCGCCAGATGGCGCCAACGGACGCATCACGCACGACCCCGATGACAGTCAGCGGCTGCGGCCGATCCGCAAGCGTCACGGTCCTGCCAACGGCCCTCTCGTCCGGCCAGAACCTGCGCGCGAGTCCTTCGCTGATGATAACGACAGGGTCGCGGGCATCTTCCGTAGTGAAAGTGCGCCCTTCTACAATCGGGATGCTGAGCGTCTCGAAATACGTTGACGTCACGGTCGAAGCGATCGACCAGACTGGCTCTCGCGCGACGCTCGCGTCGAACGTGACACGCGTCCGCCGGACGCCGCCGTGAAGCGGCACGTGCGACGTCAACGCGATCGAGGTGATTCCAGGCACCCGCGACGCGCGATCCACGAGCGACGCGTTGAACGTCTTCGCACGCGCACGCGAGTAGCCAAGCTGTCGCACGTCGTACTCGCTGAAGACGACACGATCGGCTCGAAAGCCAAGATCGAGCGCCTGGGCGTTGCGTAACCCACGTGTCAGCAGCGCAGCACCGGCGAGCAGGACCAGGCACGCGGCGAGTTGCGCGATGACCAGCGCGTGGCGGGCGCGCGACCGGCCGACACGCATGCCGAGAATGGTGCCGTCCTCCTGGAGCGCGGACGAAATGCGCGGCGACGAGATCTGAAGGGCTGGAAACAGTCCAAACAGCACACCCGCGCCAGCCGCAAGGCCAAAGGTGTACGCAAATACGCGCACGTCCGGCGAGAGGCTGAGCGCAACCGTCCAGGGAAAGGCCGCGAGAGATACGCCGACTGCGTACAACACTCGCAGCATCCACCCGGACAGGAGGAGCGCCGTCCCTCCGGCGAGCCCGGCGAGCAGGACCGATTCCGTCAGCAGCTGGCGCACGATTCGCCATCGCGCTGCGCCGATCGCAATCCGAATCGCAATCTCCCGCTGACGCGATGCCGCACGCGCGAGCGTCAGATTCGCGACGTTGGCGCACGCAATGAGCAGCACGAGGCCAACCGTCCCCATGACAACGGCGATGAGCGGCCGTGCGCCGGGATCGATGGTGAAAAAGGTGCCGGCTGCGACCGTGGCATCGTTGGGACGTGCAGGTCCTGGATACTCGGTCGCGAGACGTCGCGCGACAACGCCAACGGATGCGCGGGCGGACGCCTGTGACGTGCCCGGCGCGAGTCGGCCGATCACGAGCAGCGCTGGAACACGACGGTCCTGCAGATCCTCTGCCGGCAGCACAATGGAGTGCGCCGCGATCGGTACCCACACGTCGACGACGAGCGGTTCGGTCCCCGCAGACTCCCTGGAACCAACACCAACCACCGCAAACGTGCGGCCATTGATCACGAGGCTGGATCCCACCACCGCCGGATCCGCGTTGAAGCGGGACTGCCAGAGGGTATGACTGATCACTGCGACCAGCGGCGCTCCGGCCGCCTCGTCCGCGGGTTGGAGGATGCGCCCGATCGTCGGCTGCATGCCGAGCACGTCGAAATATTCCGGCGACGCGACGTACGCCAGGATGGCCCGCGGTGTGGCGCCGGCTGCGTCGCCAGACCAGCGGCCGGACGAGGCCTCGACGGGGACGTACGCCGCAAGCGTGTCGAACCCGTGGGCCTGTGTGCGGTAGTCGAGGTAATCAGGATAGGAAACGAGGTTCTGCCGTCGGCCGGTTGGATCCAGCGGGTAAACGCGCACGACATGCGCGGCATCTCGAACGGGCATCGGCCTGAGCACCAGCGAGTCGATCAGCGTGAACACGATCGTGTTCGCCGCAATCCCGATGGCGAGCATCGCGATCGCGGCGAGCGAGAACGACGGCTGTCGCATCAACGTACGAAGTGCGTAACGGAGGTCGGCCAACACGCTCATGACCTCCGCATCGCGAGCAGCGGATCGATGCCGGCAGCCCACCGGGCTGGAATGGACGCCGCGATCAGCGCGGCACCAAGGAGCACAAGCAACGCCAGTCCGAGCGATGCCGGATCGAGGGGAGACACGCCAACGACATAACGGCGTGCAACGCCCGACAACGCAAGGACCGACAGCAGCCCGCATGCGGCACCGGCCGCGACGGGGACGAGCACGCTGCGGATCACCAGGGTCATCACTCCCGACGGCGGCGCACCGAGCGCCATCCGGATCCCGATCTCCTCCGTGCGCTGCACGACGGTGAACGAGACCACGCTGCCAATCCCCACGGCCGTCAGCCCCAGCGCCAGAGTCGCGAAGACCGCAAGCAGCCACGACAGCGCAGAGCGATCGCCGTACGTCGCGGCGAGCTGATCCGATAGACGCCTGATCCCGCTGATTGCCACGCCCGGATCGATCGATGCGAGGCGGGCTTTCACATCACCGCTGATGGCCAGGGGATCCCCGTTGGCCGCGCGTACGACCAGGGTCGCACTTCCCTGGGGGAATTCGAAAAACGAGACGTAGATCTCTGGAGTGACGCCGCGGAGCATACCGCCTCGTAACGTGTCGCCGACAATGCCGACGATGGGCATGCCCTGCATTTCGGGTATGCGCACTCCGCTGACACGTTTGCCGATCGGGTCTTCGCCCGGAAAAAAGCGCTCGGCAAAACTGCGGTTCACGATCGCGGTGACGGGAGCGCCAGGCCGATCCTCGGGTCCGAAGTTTCGTCCCCTGATGAACGGAATTCCCATGGTCTCGAAATAGCCGGGCGTCACGGCTGCCGCCTGCGCGACCGGTTCGCGGCCAGGCGGAAACGGGCGGTCCGGGAAATTGATGTTCGGCGACCAGCTGAACCCGGTGTAATCGAACGGCCAGGCGAACGCCGCGCGTGAGATCCCGCCGGCGGCATGCATCGATGCAATGGCCGTGTTCGCAAACGACGCGATCGCCTCGTCGGATTCGTATCGGCTCCCCTGCTGAACCAGCCGCACCGCGATCAGACCGTCCGCACGGAACCCGGGACTGACGCCCGCAAGATGCTCGAGCGTGCGATGCATCAGCGCGGCGCCCGCGAGCAGCACGATGAGCAGTGCGACTTCGATGGCGACGAGCGCGGACCGCAGGCGTCTCGCGGGTGGCGTCGCGTTGTCGGCGGAACCCGCGAGGCGCAGCGTGCGCATCAGGTCGACGCGCGAGAGCTGCAGTGCAGGCGCGAATGCGAACAGCAACGCCGTACCAAACGCCAGTGCTATCGCAAATGTGAAGACGTGAGCGTCCACGGCAATGTCGGCGCGGCGCGGCAGCGCCAGGCCCGGAACCTGATTGAGCAGGCGGACGCTCCACGCGGCGAGGAGCAATCCCGCGAGTGCGCCGGCGCCGCCCAGCAGAAGCCCTTCGGCCATGAACAATCGCACCAGCCGCACCCGGGTCGCGCCGAGCGCGCTGCGGATGGACGTTTCGCGCTCACGCCCGAGACCGCGCGCGAGCAGCAGGTTCGCGACATTGGCGCACGCGATGAGGAGCAGCACGTTGACCGCGACCGTGACCGCGGTCAGTGTTGGCCGGACGGGCGCCGCCATCGCCTCCAGGAGCGGCGTCACGAACACACCCATCGCATGGTTCGATACGGGATATTCGCGCTCGAGCGCCGCCGCGATCGCGGACATCTCGCGGCGCGCCTCTTCGACGCTGATGCGGTCGCGCAGCCTCGCGATCGCGCCGAAGCCAGGATGGTTTGCGCGATCGAGTTGCATCGGGCTCAGGCCGCGGATTGGAAACCACACGTCCACGTTCTCGGGACGCACTCCCTGCGGCAGCACCCCGACAATCGTCGTCAGGTCTTCACCGATCCGCACGGCACGTCCAATGATGGATGGATCTCCACCATATCGCCGGTGCCAGAGCGATGCGCTGATCACGGCAACGATCGCTTCGGATGGTTGCTGCTCCGCCTGGGAAAAAAAGCGGCCGAGCGCCGGCTGGAGGCCGAGCACGGAGAACAGGCGGGCCTCGCAGTGGCCGGCCGGGAACACTTCCGCCGGAGCGTGATCGGCGGGAATGACGGCGGTGGCGAACGTATTGAAGATCGCCATGTCCTCGAACACGTGATTGCGCGCACGCCAGTCGATGAAATTGGGATAGGAGACGTTGAGCGTGAAGCCGGGGCGGCCCTCGGTGAGCCTCACGAGTCGATGCGGTTCGGCGAACGGAAGCGGCTTGAGCAGGACGCTGTACACAAGCGTGAATATCGTGGTGCTGGCGCCGATTCCAAGCGCAAGCGTGAGCACCGCCGCAATCGTAAATCCACGGCTGGCCGCAAGCGCTCGTATCGCATAACGGAGATCAGTGAGCATCGGTCGAAATCAGGAGCTGGAAGCGAGACGCTGGAGTGATACGTGGCTTCAGCATTCAAACGCTCTCGCTCCTGGCTCCCGGCTCCTACAACGCCGCGACAATCAACGTCGCGTCGTCTTCGTACGTGCCGCCGTTGAATGACTCGACGTCCTGCAACACGGCGCTCAGCATGGCGTCGGCGTCGGCAGCGCGGTAACGAAGCGCGGCCTCGGCAAGACGATCTTCGCCGTACTCCTCACCGTCGCGGTTCCGCCCTTCGGTGATCCCGTCGGTGTAGAACACAAGACGATCGCCCGGCCTGAGCGGATACTCCCCTTGCTCGTACGTGCTCTCGGTGAACACGCCCAGGACGGTGCCTCCCGGCGACAGCTTTTCAATCGATCCGTCTGCGCGCACCAGGAGCGGTGGGTTATGCCCCGCATTCGCGTAGGTCAGGCGGCCGGCGGCCACGTCGATGCGCGCGTAACAGAATGTGACGAAGCGTCCGCTTGCCATGTTGCGGCACAACAGCCGATTCACGCTCGCACAGACGGAGGATGGCGACGCGCCGTCCTGCCCAAACGCACGAACCGCCGCCTGCAGGTTCGACATCAAGAGAGCCGCGGGCACGCCCTTCCCGGCGACATCGGCGATCGACAGCGCGATCGCGCCTGGACCGAACGCGAGCGCGTCGAAACAATCACCGCCTACGCCGTTCGCCGGTTGCCAGGAGCTTGCCAGCGCCAGACCCTCGGTGCGTGGCATCGCGGTCGGCAGCAGGCCGCGCTGGATGAGCCGCGCTTCCTCGAACTCGCGCTGCTGTTTCGCATCGCGACGTTTGGTAGCGCGCGCGTCACTGATCTCGCGTTGCAGGATCTCGAGGAGCGCGACATCCTCCCACGGCTTCTGCACGAAGCTGCGCGCGCCGCGCCGCATGGCTTCAACCGCCGTATCGACGCTTCCCCACCCGGTCATCACCACGATCGGCAGGGACGGGTCGTGCGCTCGCACCTGCGGGATCAATTCCAGCCCCTCTCGCCCGGAGGTCGTATCGCGGGTATAGTTCAGATCCATCAGGAGCAGATCGAAAGGCCCCTCGCGGAGGCGCTCCATCACGGCTGGCGTCGAGCTGACGAACTGCGGCTCGTAGCCTTCCCCGGTGAGCAGCCACCGGAGCGCCTCGAGCACATCCGGCTGGTCGTCAGCGACGAGTACGCGGGCCCCGGTCTCGGCACGGGTGGCGGTCATGGTGAACATTGCGCGGCAGAGGCATCAACAAGCCCCATGCCAGGCGTCTCCTGTGAAAAGATCGTCAGTTCCCGCGCGTTCGCGATCGACGCGTCGCGGGAGCGCGACTGCGAGTCGCGTGCGCGCGACGGGCACAGCGCGACATTGTAGGCCGGGTCTTTAGACCCGGCTGCTGCCTGGCTTGTCAGAACCGGCGCCCGTCGGCGGGTCTCCAAGACCCGCTCTGCACGTTGGTCGTGTGGCACGCATTTTACTTGCGCAGCATCGTCTAAATGCCCGAAACCACGCCTGTCAGGATCCTCATCGCGGACGATCAGCAAGATATTATCGACGCCCTGCGTCTGCTGCTGATCGACGAGGGATACGAGGTCAGCCCGGCGCGTTCGCCGTCAGAAGCGCTCGAGCGTCTCGAGGCGGTGGATTTCGATCTCGCGTTGCTGGATCTGAACTACACCCGCGATACCACCTCCGGACAGGAAGGCTTTGACCTGATGGAGCGCATCCGTGCGCTCGACCCCACGTTGCCGGTGCTCGTGATGACGGCGTGGAGCAGTGTCGCGGGGGCGGTGGAGGCCATGCGGCGCGGCGCGCGCGACTATATCGAGAAGCCCTGGGACGATGAGAAGCTGATGGCGGCGGTACGAACGCAAATCGAGCTGCGTCGAGCGGTCCGTCGCAACCAGCGGCTGCAGGAAGCCAACACGCGCCTGCAGCGCGGCGCCACGCCGGCGTTCATCGGCGACACTCCCGACATCCGCGCCATCAGGCAGTTGCTCGAACGAATCGCACCGTCGGACGCCAGCGTGCTCATCACCGGCGAGCACGGCACCGGGAAGGAAGTCGTGGCGGCGTGGCTCCATGCGCTCTCCGACCGGCGCAGCAAGGCGCTCGTGACGATGAACGCGGGCGGCCTCGCCGAAGGGATCGCGGAAAGCGAACTCTTCGGCCACGTGAAGGGAGCGTTCACCGACGCGCGCGTCGATCGGATCGGGTGCTTCGAGATGGCGGACGAAGGCACGCTGTTCCTCGACGAGATCGCGAACATGCCGATCCGCCTGCAGGCGAAGCTGTTGCGCGTGCTTCAAACCGGCGAGGTCCAGCGGGTCGGGTCATCGCGGCTGCGATACGTGAACACGCGCGTGCTGTCCGCGACGAACGCCGATCTGCACGCGGAGATCGCGGCCGGGCGGTTCCGCGAGGATCTGCTGTATCGCCTCAACACTGTCGTGATCAATTTGCCGCCACTGCGTGACAGGCGTGACGACGTGGCGCCGCTTGCGCGCCATTTTCTCGCGCACTACGCCGCACGGTATCGCAAGCCGCTCACGTCCTTTGACACGGATGCGCTCGCGATGCTGCGGTCGCACAGCTGGCCCGGCAACGTCCGGGAACTCGGTCACGCCATCGAGCGCGCGGTGTTGATGGCCGATCCCTCCGCCACATCTGTCGCATCGCGGGACCTCGGGCTGCAACGTCCCAGGGTCGTCGCGGAGGCGTCCGGGCCCGAGGATCTCTCGCTCGAGGATGCCGAGCGCCTCTTCATTGAAAAGGTACTGGCGCGCCACAATGGGGACGTGCGGCTGGCGGCGCAGCAACTGGGGATGAGTCGCAGCGCGCTGTATCGGCGGCTGCAGCAGTATGGCGTCAGGAGCTAACCGCAGCGCGCACGTCCACTGGAGCCTCGAGCAGGCCGTCCTCGGGCTGGCGGTCCTTGGCGGCTTTCCTGCCGCTGTTGCCCTCGCGTGGATCGTCTGGGGGCAGAACTACAGCTTCGAAGTGCGGTGGACGCTCGCCGCGGTTGTCGTCGTCGTCTGGATCGGCTGCGCCATCGCCGCGTACCAGATGGTGACCCGTGTGCTGTATCTCGCGGCAAACCTTCTCGGCGCGCTGCACGAAGGGGACTACTCCATTCGCGGGACCGGTGCGAAGCCAGGCAGCGCGGTCGATCTCGTGATGAAGGAGATCAATTCGCTTGGCGACACGCTGCAGCGCCAGCGATCCGAAGCGGTCGAGTCGACGGCGCTCCTGACCAGCGTCATGGGCGCGATCGACGTGGCCGTGTTCGCGTTCGACATGGAGGAGAAGCTCGTGCTGGCGAATCCGGCGGCCGAGCGGCTGCTCAGCGCGCGGGCGACTCACCTGCTCGGGCGCGGAGCGCGCGAGCTTCGCCTCGATCGCTATCTCACCGGCGACACCCCACGGCTGATCGATCGTCCCTTCGGGCCCGACAGCGGACGCCTCGAGCTTCGGCGATCGACCTTTTACCGCGACGGCAAGCCGCACCACCTTCTCGTGTTCGCCGATCTCAGCCGCGCGCTGCGCGAACAAGAACAACAGGCCTGGCAGCGCATCGTCCGCGTGCTGTCGCATGAGATCAACAACTCGCTGACGCCAATCAAGTCGATCGCACACAGCATCAAGCGGATGATCGCGCGCGCACCCGATATTCCCCGCTCAGCCGAAATCCAGGAGGGCTTGAACCTGATTGAAACGCGCTCGGGCGCGCTCGGCCGGTTCTTGCGTGCGTATGCGGCGCTCGCGAAACTGCCGAAACCGCAGGAACGGCGCATTCAGGTCCTGCCGCTGGCAACGCGGATCGCGGAGCTCGAGAACCGCCTGCCGATCGAGGTCCGTGCGACTGAAGATGTAGAAGTGGAGGCAGATCCCGATCAACTCGAGCAGCTGCTCATCAACATCGTCAGGAACGCGGTCGACGCGACGCTCGAGACGAGCGGCAGGGTGTGGATCGACTGGAAGACCGTCGACGGCTTCCTGCAACTGACGGTCGACGATGAAGGACCGGGGCTTCCGGATACATCCAACCTGTTTGTGCCGTTCTTCACCACGAAACCGACGGGCTCCGGGATCGGCCTCGCGCTCAGCCGCCAGATTGCGGAAGCACACGGCGGAACACTGGCGCTCGAGAACCGCACGGAGTCGCGCGGCTGTCGTGCAGTGCTGCGGTTACCGCTGTAGCGCCGTGATATCTTCCACGCATGGCGCCTCGCAGCCGCTATCCCACCTCCGAGCGACTCTTCGCGCACGCGGCGCGGATCCTCCCTGGCGGAGTCGATAGCCCCGTCCGCGCCTTTCGATCCGTCGGCGGCACGCCGCTGTTCGTGACGCGGGCGCAGGGGGCTCGAATCGAAGACGCCGACGGCCACACCTACATCGACTACGTGATGTCGTGGGGACCGCTCATCCACGGTCACGCCCCCAGGGAATTGATCAAGGCGCTCGCGGATGCGGCAAAGCGCGGCACGAGCTTCGGCGCGCCAACGGAACTCGAGACGCGGCTCGCACATCGCGTGGCGATGCTGATGCCCTCCATGGAACGGGTGCGCTTCGTCAGTTCCGGGACCGAAGCAGCCATGAGCGCCGTGCGCGTCGCGCGGGCGGCAACCAAACGCGACAAGATCGTCAAGTTCGAAGGGTGCTACCACGGCCACGCCGACTCGTTCCTCGTGCAGGCGGGCTCCGGCGCAACGACGCTCGGCGTCCCCACCAGTCCCGGCGTTCCCACAGCGGTCGCGGCCGACACGCTGCTCGCGCGCTACAACGACCTGGAGTCAGTGGAGCGTGTCATCGCGGCGCATGACGGCCAGGTCGCCGCGATCATCGTCGAACCAATCGCCGGCAACATGGGACTCGTGCCGCCACGGGAAGGATTTCTCGAAGGCCTTCGGGCGATGTGCGATCGCGAGCACATCCTGCTCATCTTCGACGAGGTGATCTCGGGATTCCGCGCGGCCACCGGCGGGGCGCAGCAGGTGTTTGGCGTTCGGCCGGACCTGACCTGTCTCGGCAAGATCATCGGCGGCGGACTCCCGGTCGGCGCATATGGCGGCCGCGCGACCATCATGGAACTGGTTGCGCCGGCCGGCCCCGTGTATCAGGCGGGCACGCTGTCGGGAAACCCGCTCGCGATGACGGCGGGCCTGTGGTCTCTCATGGAGCTCTCGCCGAAACTGTATCGGCACCTCGCGAAGCTCGGCGCCCGGCTGGCGGCAGGCCTGGCCGAAGCCGCCCGCGCCGCCTCCGTCCCGCTCCAGGTGAACGCCTTCGGATCGCTCGTAACGCCGTTCTTCACGCACAACCCGGTGCGCGATTACCATTCGGCACTCGCCTCCGACA
>JBKOZS010000309.1:0-9479 GCA_046726015.1 Acidobacteriota bacterium | reverse complement strand
GCGTAATACAGCACATGCTTCGTGTCGATGATGCCCTTCGAGAAATCATCGAAGTGCTCGGTGATGGACAGGTACGAGGTGATCGGGCCTACTGTCGGGCCAGCGCTGTCCGCGAACCAGCCGACGATCCACAACAGCAGGAACACCACGAACGAAATGATGCCGGCCACGATCTGGTTGTCGGTCGTGCTCGAGATGAACAGGCCGATCGAAAGGAACGCGCCCCCCATCAGCAGCAACCCGAGATACGCCGCGATCAGCGGCCGCCACTCCGGGTTTCCAAACACGAACAGGATCCCGATGTAGAGCAGCGTGACCGCAAGCATCGCGATGTACAGACCCAGCGCGCCGAGGAACTTCCCGACGATGATCTGGAAGTCGGTTACCGGAGAGGTCAGCAGAAGCTCGATCGTGCCCGAGCGCTTTTCCTCCGCGTAGGTTCGCATCGTAATCATCGGCATCACGAAGAGGATGATGACGGAGGCGTTCTGCAGGACGTAACGGATCACCTGCTGGTTGACGTTCAGGCTGCCGCCGAACTGCGCCTGCTGCATGCTCTGGCGCAGGAACGCCTCGAGATACAGATAGAAGAAGACGCCGAACGGCAGCGCGAAGAACCCGATGATGATGTAGGCAATTGGCGACGCGAAGTACGAGCGCAGCTCCTTCACGGCAATCGCGATGATGTTACGCACGGGGCGCCTCCTCTGCTTCGGCGGGTTCCTCCGTCGTGACCTGGAGGAAGACCTCTTCGAGGCTCATGCGCATCGGTCTCAACTCCAGGAGACCCCATCCGCGCATCACGATGTCCCGCGCGAGCTCGCGGCGGATATCGCGACCGCGCTCACTTTCCACTTCGAACGCGACTGTCTCCGGCCGCGTGTCTGCCGGCGCGACGCGCGTCACGCCCGGCAGCGCCGTGAGCGCCGTCGGGACGTCGGCTCCCGGCGCATCCACCTGTACGTAAAGCGTCTCGGTTCCCTGGAGACGCGCCGTCAGGTTCTCGGGCGTGTCGACTGCGACGACCCGCCCTTTATTGATGATGACGACCCGCTGGCAGGTCTGCGAGACCTCCGGAAGAATGTGCGTGCTGAGGACGATCGTGTGATCGCCGGCCAGGCCGCGAATCAGATCGCGTGTCTCGATGATCTGCTTCGGATCGAGGCCAGCGGTGGGCTCGTCGAGTATCAGCACTTCCGGGTTGTGCAGAATCGCCTGGGCGAGACCGACGCGCTGTCGGTAGCCTTTCGACAATTTGCCGCAATGGCGATCGCCCATGTCGGCGACTCGCGTCCGCTGCATCACCGCATCGACCCGGCTGCGCCTCTCGTTGGCGGGCACCCCTTTGATGCGCGCCACGAAGTCGAGGTACTCGCGCACCGTCATGTCGGGATAGAGGGGTGGGGTTTCGGGCAGGTAGCCGGTTCGACGCTTCGCCTCGATCGGTTGTTCAAAGACGTCAAACCCGGCGACGGTCGCGCGGCCTTCCGACGCGGGCATGTACCCGGTCAGAATTCTCATTGTCGTCGTCTTGCCCGCACCGTTCGGTCCAAGAAAGCCAAGAATCTCACCGCGTTCAACGCGGAAGCTCACATCGTCGACGGCCGTGACTCGGCCGTAACGTTTCGTGAGGTGGTGCACCTCAATCACGCGGAATTCTCCCGTAATCTATAGAAGCAAAAGCCTATTAGGGGGCCAATTTCCGATACTACCGGCAGCAGGAAAAAGGTGTCAAGGCAGGCCCTTGACTTAATATATGAGCCTGTGCTCATATATTCATAAATCATGAGACAGCCGTCAAAGCTGACGCTTGCGTCGACCGAGCCATGCGACGTCGAGCATCTTGATTCGAATGCGACCGAGGCGCGGCGCGCGCGATTGATGCCCGCGCCCGCGGCGGAAGCGCTTGCGGAAACGTTCCGCGTGCTCGGGGATCCCACCCGCGTGCGGATCATCGAAGTGCTTTCGGCGGGAGAGCTGTGCGTGTGCGACATCGCGTCGCTCGTGTCGAACAGCGAGTCAGCCGTGTCGCACCAGTTGCGACTCCTTCGCAACATGCGGCTCGTGCGCGCGCGCCGCGCGGGGCGCCAGGTCTACTACACGCTCGACGATCAGCACATCCTCAGTTTGTTCCAGCAGGGCCTGCGGCACGTCACCGAGGAGCGCCGCTAGTGCCCGCCTGCCAGGTCTGCGAAGTCCACGCCGAGTCGGTCTTCAAGATCGAGGGCATGGACTGCCACGAGGAGGTCGCCATTCTCGAGCGTCGGCTCAAGAAGCTCGCCGGCCTCGAGTCGCTCGACGCCGACGTCCTGGGTCAGCGGCTGAAGATCAAGTATGACGCGGCGAAGCTGAGCACGTCGGCGATTGCGGAGGCGGTCGCACAGACGGGCATGCGGGCATGGCTCGAGCACGAACAGCCAGTCGGACAAGCGCCGACTGCTGCCACGCGCCTGACGTTCGTCGTGATTTCCGGTGTCGCGCTCGCGGCGGGCATGCTGCTCGAGTTCACCGGAATGGACCGCCGCCTCGCGGTTGCGGCATTCGCGGTTGCTATCGCGGCGGGCGGCCTCTACAGCGTGCGGCGCGCGATTCACGCGGCGCGATCGCTGGCGCTCGACATCAACGTCCTCATGCTCGTCGCGGTCTGCGGCGCGATGGTGCTCGGCGAATGGTCCGAAGGCGCCGGCGTCGTCTTCCTCTTCGCGCTGGCGCAGTTGCTCGAGGCGCGCGCGATGGAGCGGGCACGCGGCGCAATCCGGGCCTTGATGGATCTTGCTCCAGTGGAGGCGATCCGCATTCGAGAGGGCATCGAAGAGCGTGTCTCGGTCGAGGACGTAGGCGTCGGCGATCGCGTGCTCGTGCGCCCGGGCGAGAAGATTCCGCTGGATGGTCGGATCGCCGCTGGCTGGAGCGCGGTGAACCAGGCGCCGGTCACGGGAGAATCGTTGCCCGTCGACAGGGGACCGGACGATGAGGTTTTTGCCGGAACGATCAACGGCCGCGGCGCGCTCGAGGTCGTCGTCGAGCGCCTGCGCGGTGACTCGACGATCGCGCGCATCATCCATCTCGTCGAGCACGCGCAAGCCGAGCGCGCGCCCAGCCAGACCTTCGTTGAGCGTTTCGCGCGCGTCTACACGCCGGCCGTGCTCACGCTTGCCGTCCTCATCGGCGTCGTACCTCCTGCGATCGGCGTCGGAGCGTGGGGCGACTGGATTTACCGTGCGCTCGTCCTGCTGGTGATCTCCTGCCCGTGCGCGCTCGTCATTTCCACGCCCGTGTCGGTCGTGTCCGCGCTGGCCGCGGCCGCGCGCAAAGGCGTGCTCATCAAGGGGGGCGCGCATCTCGAGCGGCTCGCCGGCGTTCGCTGCGTGGCGTTCGATAAGACCGGGACGCTCACGAAGGGAGAGCTTCATGTCGTTGGTGTCGCGCCGGTGAACGGCGGGTCGCCGCGGCAGATCCTTCAGCTTGCCGCATCGATCGAGAGCCGTTCCGAGCATCCGATCGGACGCGCGATTCTCGCGCACGCGCTGGACGAGAAGCTTTCGCTCGAGCCGGTGCAGCGGTTCGAGGCATTGCCCGGCCTTGGTGCCGAAGCGCTCGTCGGCGGCGCCGCGGTCCTCGTCGGCAGCCATCGCCTGTTCGAGGAGCGCGGCTTCTGTTCCGCGGAAGTTCACGAACGGGTCGAAGCGTTTGGCGCGGATGGCCGTTCGCTGGTGATGGTAGGCGCGTCGGGGCTCTCCGTCGGCGTGATTGGCGTGGCGGATCGTGCGCGCGAGTCGGCGCGCGACGCGGTGCAGATGCTGCGGGATCACGGTGTGTCGCATGTCGCGCTCCTCACCGGCGATCACGAGCCCGCCGCGAGGACGCTCGCGGCAGCGGTCGGCGTTGACGAAGTCCGCTCCGGACTGCTGCCGCACGACAAGGTTGCCGCGGTGCGCGCGCTGCGCGAGCAGCATGGCGCGACCGCGATGATTGGAGACGGCGTCAACGACGCACCGGCGCTCGCCGCCGCCGACGTCGGGATCGCCATGGGAGCGGCCGGCAGCGACGCGGCGCTCGAGACCGCCGACGTGGCGTTGATGGCCGATGAACTGCTGAAGATTCCTTACGCGCTGCGCTTGAGCCGCGCAACGCTCCGCAACATCCGCGCGAACATCGCATTCTCGATCGCGCTCAAGGCGGCATTCCTCGTCATGGCGATCCTCGGCGTCGCGACGCTCTGGATGGCGGTGGTGGCCGACATGGGCGCGTCGCTGATCGTGATCGCAAACGCGTTGCGTTTGCTGCGCGAGTAGGGTGCACGGCTCAGGACTTAGGGCTCAGGGCCATGAGCCACGTAAGCCATGAGCCGCCCTGAGTCTTGAGCCCTGAGCCCTAAGCCTTTCTGTTCGCGAAGAAATGCTGATCGACGAACTCGTCGACGGCCTGCTGATCGGCCGGTGCGACCTTCTCGAACTGCAGCCCCATCCCCACTCGGCGATCACTCCACGCGACGCGTGACTCCGCCTCGATATCCACTTTCGATCCTGGAAGCCGGAACCGCACGCGCGCCTTTGCGTTCTGCTGTAGCGGGCTCATCGTGCGAATCGCGATCCCGCCTTTGCTGATGTTCAGAGTGAGCGCTGCAGCGATCGTGTTGCCGAATCGATAGGCGACGGGGATGCCGAGCACCACGCGCGGGCTGCCTCGGCGATTGAAGTTGTCCGGGAAGAGGTGCGGCGCGAGCGACGGCAGGATGTGTTGCACCGCGCTGTATTCGTTGACGTAGCCCGCCACGCCCAGCGCTGCGAGGTCGCGGACTTCCTCGGCGTTTGCGATCGTGCCGCTGAACACCAGGATCGGAATGCGCCCTTCGTCGATCTTGCGAATGGCACGCACCAGTTCGACGCCCCCCGCATGAGGCAGCCGCAGATCCAGCACGAGCAGGTCGATCGCCTTCATGTCGGCGCGCACGCGGACGAGCAGCTCCGCGGCGCTCTTGACGGTGAGCGCCTTGTGCCCTGCGCCGAGCAGGGCCGTAGCGAATCGGTCCCGCACAAACGCGGTGTCGTCGGCGACGATGATGGTTTTGCTGCTCACAATGGGCGCCGGCACGCTCGACGTTATCGGATCGGCCTGGAAATTGCGGTAGGCTTGATTGGAGATATTATCCGGATCTTGGTAATATCCGAACTCTATTGCGCGGAGCGTGTATGGCCACGTGCCCTGAATGTGACGCGGAGATTGAGGTCGACGAATTCGACGTCGACAAGGGAGATTTGATTAGCTGCCCGGAGTGTGGCTCCAATCTCGAAGTGACCAGCACCTCTCCCCTCGACCTCGAACTCGCTGACGACGACGAAGAAGACGACGACGAAGACGAAGAAGATGATGGCGACGAGGACGATCTCGAAGGCGAGGACGATATCGACGACCTCGACGACGACGACTCCGACAAGGAGGACTGGGACGAGTGACCGACGCTCGGCCGGCGATCGCCGCAGCTGTTGAAGACGCAGATCTCGACGCGAAAGCGTCCGCGCTCGATGCCAGGCTTGCCGGTCTCGGTTCGGTTCTCGTGGCCTACAGCGGCGGCGTCGACAGCGCCTTTCTCTCGGTCACGGCGGCCCGTGTGCTTGGTTCCCGCAGCCTCTGCGTCACTGCCGACAGCCCCAGCTATCCCGAACGCCACCGCCAGCTCGCGACTGAGGTCGCGCGCGCATTCAACCTCCGCCACGAGATCATCCGCACGGATGAAATGGCGCGTCCCGAGTACCGCGCGAATCCCGCGAACCGCTGCTACTACTGCAAGCACGAGCTGTATACGCACCTCGATGCTCTTGCACGCGCGCGTGGTTTCGCGGCGGTTGCCGATGGCAGTAACGCCGACGACCGCGGCGATTATCGGCCGGGCCGGCAGGCGGCACGCGAGTTCGGCGTCGTCAGCCCGCTGGATGAATCGGGTCTGACGAAAGCCGATATCCGCGCGCTGGCCAGGCGCGCGGGCATGTCGACGTGGGACGAGCCCGCGTCCGCGTGCCTGTCGTCGCGCATTCCGTATCACTCCGAGGTGACCAGCGAGAAGCTGCGCACCATCGAGGCGGCGGAACGCGTCCTGCGCAACCTCGGGTTCCGGATTGTGCGCGTGCGGCACCACGACGCGATCGCTCGGCTCGAGCTCGGTCGTGATGAGATCGCGCGTGCGCTCGATCCTGACCTCTCTGAAACGATCGATCGTGAGCTGCGCGCGCTGGGCTACCAGCACGTCACAATCGACCTGCGTGGATACCGGCTCGGCAGTCTGAACGAGGCGCTACGGTTGCGGCCGGTCGAGTAACAGCACGCGTGACGACTGACAGGCGGCGCGCCTGGATGAAGCCCCGCCCTGCCGCGCTGGCGCTGCTGTCCCTGTATCTCCTCGCGCACCTCGCGCTGCTCCCCAGGACGCTCGAAGATCTCGATTCGATCAACTTCGCGCTTGGGGTTCGCGAATTCGATGTCGCCCGGCACCAGCCGCATCCACCGGGCTATCCTGTCTTCATCGCGCTCAGCAAGATCACCACCTCGGCGTTGCGCGTCCTGGGCATCGGGGCGGCCGCTCCTCGCGGGCTCGCGATCTGGAGCGCGGTCGCAGGGACCGCCGCGCTTCCGATGGTCTTGCTGTTTTTTCATGCGCTCGAGCGACGCGATCGGCTCGCACTCTGGGCGACGCTCGTCGTCGCGGCGGCGCCGTTGTTCTGGTTCACCGCGCTGCGGCCGCTCAGCGACATGGCGGGGTTCGCCTGTGCGATGGCCGCGCAGGCCCTGATGATCCAGCGCCGCCCGCGGGCGCTCGTCGCCGGGGCGCTGCTCGCAGGCCTGGCGATCGGCATCCGGTCTCAAACCGCCATCCTGACGCTCCCGTTGCTGGCGTTCGTGCTCGTGGTCCCCGGGCAGGAGCTGCCGCTGCGCGCGCGGCTTGCGGCGCTTGGCGCCGGCGCCATCGGTGTCATTGCGTGGGGCGTACCGCTCCTGATCGTGAGCGGCGGTCCTGCCGCATATCTCCAGGCGCTTGGCGCACAGGCCGGAGAGGACTTTGGTGGCGTCGTCATGCTGTGGACGCATCGCACGCCACGTGTCGCGGCGTTCGGGCTGGCGAACACGTTCATCTGGCCGTGGGACTGGTGGCCGGGCATCGGCATGTGCGTGCTGGCTGCCGCGGGCGCGTTGCGGATCGCCTGGCGCACACCGAGAGCCATTCTGCTGATCCTCGTCGCGTTCGCGCCTTACGCGATCTTTCACCTGTTGTTTCACGAGACACAGACCGTCCGGTACGCGCTGCCGCTGGTGCCAGTGGTGGCGTATGCGGCAGTGGCGGCGCTCGAAACCGCGCGGCCGACGCCGATGGCGCTGGGTGCATGCCTTATTGCGGTGGTTTCACTTGGCCTGGCGATTCCCGCCTCGCGAATCTACGCTCGCGAAGGGGCGCCGGTGTTCAGGGGGTTCGACGACATGGCGGCCACCGCCCATAGCGTCGAGCCGGTCGACACGATCGCGATGCATGCAGGCGCGCGCCGCGCCGCCGAGTGGGCTGCGCCGATTCTTCCGGCGCGTGTCGCGATTGCCCCGCACGGCCGCGAGTGGTTGTCGTTGGTCGCGCTCTGGCGCGAGAAGGCGTCCGCGAACGTGTGGTTCGTGGCGAATCCCGGCCGGACCGATCTTGCGTTGTTCGACCGGCACGCGCGTCGGCTGGCCAAGCAGTACCGCTGGGGGTTCATCGAACCGCCGTTCGTCGGCGGCGCGCGGCCCGGCCCGGTCGACTGGTATCACATGCGCCCGCCTGGATGGATGCTCGACCGAGGCTGGGCCGTGACCGCGGAAGTTGGCGGCATCACCGCGCGCGATCACGGAGGGCCGCACGTCGCTCCGGCAATTGCCTGGCTGAGAACCCGCGCTGATGAAACAACACTGCTGATTGGCGGCCGAAACCTCCAGAGTGGCCAGACGATGGTGCAGGTGAACCTTGGTGGCAGGATGCTGGCCTCCTGGGTCGTCGCGCCAGGATTCTTCGTGCGGAGGATGACGCTGCCGGCCGGTGCGCTTTCGGGCGGGAGCGCCTACGTCCCGCTGGAAGTTACCGCAGCCCACGAGCCGTCGGTCCCCGTCTCCCTCGAGCAGTTCGATCTGCAGGGCCCCGGCGTGCCGATGTTCGCGTATGAAGAAGGATGGCAGGAGCCGGAATACAACCCGTCGCTCGGGTTCGCCTGGCGATGGATGAGCGAAAAGGCCCATCTGTGGGTCCGACCGGTCGGCCGGACGGTGATCCTGAGGATTCACGGCGAGTCTCCGATGCGATACTTCGACAGCCCGCCGCACGTCCGCGTGCTGATCGGCGATCGTGAGATTGCCGCCGTCGACCCCTCTTCCGATTTCGAGCATTCGTTCGAACTGCCGGCGAATCTCCTGGCGCAGGCCGACGGCCGGGTGATGCTGGAAAGCTCAGGTTTCTTTGTGCCCGGCGGTGCAGGCGGCGGGGACCAACGCCACTTGGCCCTGCGGATTTTCAGCCTGGACGTGCAGTAGGCGCGTCGGGTTTGAACGCATAGGCGAGCAGCGAACTCCCAATCGGCATGTCGACTTTCCGCAAGGCGGCGGCTTCGACGCTGAGGAGCGCTGACAGGACGGCGTTGATCGGCGGAGCCGGAATCGAGATGTCGTCCTCCGACTCGACGTGCCCGCTGACGCGCTGTGCGAGCCGCGCTGCCGCGACGAACGGGAGAATCGTGAAGTTGGTGTAGGTGATCCGCCGGAGTGCAAAACCACCGCGCTCGAGACGATTTTTCAGCTGGGTCCTGCTGTAACGGCGCCGTTCACCCGATAGAATCGAATGGTTGCCGTGCAGCGCGTCGAGCGCGGCGACGTTGACCACCAGCCGGCCCCCAGGCCTGAGCACCCGGTTCATCTCGGTAATCGCGTCGCGCTCGGTCTCGTCGTCCAGCGAGTACAGGACGTCGAACGAGGTGACGAGATCGAACGCTTCAGCAGGGAACGGCAGTCGTGCGACCGTTGCCCGCGCGAGCCGCCGCTCGCCGACGGCGCGGGCGTACTGCAAACCGGTCCACGCGAGGTCGACTCCCGTCGCGCGGCCGTATCGCCGCAGCATGGCGAGATTGCTGCCGGTGCCGCATCCGCAATCGAGAATCTCGGGCCGGCGGCTGCCGCGTGCGCGATCCGTCGCGGCGTCGGCAACGAGCGGCTCGACGAACTTTCGAAAGCCGCGGAACCAGAAATGTTCGCGTTCGGCGCGCGCCGTGGCCTCGAGAAGGCGATCCATCGTGGTAAGCTCGGGGACGAAAAATTCTACATTGTGCGGAGGAGATTGCTGATGACCCGATTCGTGCGAGTGTTCGCCGCGATCGCGCTCACGGCCGCTGTTGGCGTGAGTGCGTGCGGGAAGAAGAAACCGGCGCCGCCACCGGCACCGCCTCCCGCGGCCCCAGCGCCCGCGCCGACCACCACAC
>JBKOZS010000308.1:0-16044 GCA_046726015.1 Acidobacteriota bacterium | reverse complement strand
CCACGACCTTGGACACGTCTCACCTCACCGGGCAGGCCGCACGAGTGTAGCAGGCGGCCGAATGCCGGCGTTTCTCTTTTTGGTACTCGCGCCGCGCCCTTACCGTTGGGTTTTGCGACGAGCGTGTTCGGAAAGCTGGCGGCTGTTCAGCTGCCGTCGCGGAGAATGCTCGGAATCTCCTACGGATGGGGTTGGCGTCGATTTTGAAGGGCTAGGGCGTTTCCAATTCCGGAGGTGCGCTCCCCATGACGCCGAACAAAGTCGACGACTGGACGATTGAACGCTGGCGGGTCGAACCCCGCCTGGTCGGTCTGGAGTTCGCGGAATCTACGCCGACGGAACAGGCGCCGCCACTCTGGAAGGATCTGACTGTGGCGTCGATCGTGGCCGTCTTGCTTTGGGCCGCGGCGGCCATCGTGTTCGGCTGAAGATGAGGCCTCCCACCAGGACTTTTCAGACGGCGCGGGCCGGCGCTCCCGGGACGTCGTTCCAGCCCTGGGCGCGGAGCCGCTCGCGGTAGACGCGGGCCCAATCGAGCGCCATCCATTCTTCCTGGAAGATTTCGGTGACGACGACCTCGCGGTCGTGGAGTACGCGCACCTCGACCGGCCGCGACTGCGCGTAGACAACACAACGCACGTCAGCCGCTCGGCGTCGGAGGCACCACAAGAGGCGCGAGCCCGGTTGCACGTCGTAATCAGGCACGTATCTCTGTTCCGGCCAAAATTCGGGGAGTTAGGATGAGTCTACGCTCCCCCGGCAATCCCCGCAAGCTGGAGCGGATATCATGCGGCGCCGATGCCCGTCCCGCCGTCCGACCTTCCAACAGAATGCGACATCGCGGTAATCGGCGCGGGGGCCGCCGGGCTCGCGACGGCGATTGCGGCGCGGCGAGCCGATGCTTCTCTTCGCGTCGCCGTGCTCGATGGCGCGGCGCGACCAGGCGCCAAGATCCTCGTCAGCGGCGGCGCGCGGTGCAACGTCACCAACACGGTCGTCTCGGAAGCAGACTTCTGGGGCGGCCGGCGGACCATCGTTCGGAACGTGCTTCGCGCGTTTTCCGTCGAGGACACGATTGACTTCTTTCGAGACCTCGGCGTGACGCTTCGCGAGGAACCGGGCGGGAAGCTGTTTCCGGATTCCAATCGCGCGCGGGACGTACTGGCCGCGCTGCTCGACGGCGTGTCGCGAGCCGGCGCGTCGCTCATCGCCCCGGCACGCGTGCACCGCATCGCCCGCCACGACAGCCGATTCGCGCTCGAAACGTCGCGCGGGACGATCGCCTCGACCGCCATCGTGCTGGCCACCGGTGGACTCTCGCTTCCAAAAACCGGAAGCGATGGCGCAGGCTACGCGTTCGCGCGCGCGCTCGGGCACACAATCGTGCCGACGACCCCGGCGCTCGCGCCGCTCCTGGCCGATCCGGCCGCGCCAACAACGGTTCATCGTGACGTCTCGGGCGTCGCGATCGATGTGGAGGTCAAGGTCTGGATTGACAACGCCGTCGACACCCGTCTCGAAGGCGCGCTCCTGTGGACGCACTTCGGCGTCAGCGGCCCCGTCGTCCTGAATGCTTCGCGTCACTGGGCGCGTGCGCGGCTCGAGCAGCGCGACGTGCGGCTGACGATCAACCTGCATCCCGGCGAAACCTTCGACTCCGTTGACGCCCGCTGGCGCGACGCCGCCGCGGAGCGGCCACGAATGTCCGTGCAAACGAGACTCGCCGCGTCAATGCCCGACTCTCTCGCAGCAGCGATCTTGCGCGTCCTCCACCTTGATGGCGAACAACCGCTCGCGCATTTTTCGCGCGACGATCGACGCAGGCTTGCGCGGATGCTCGTCGACTGGCCGCTCGCCGTGATCGACACGCGCGGCTACAACTTTGCCGAGGTGACGGCAGGAGGTGTCGACCTCGGCGAAATCGATCCCGCCACGATGCAGTCGAGACGCTGCCCGGGATTGTTCCTCGTTGGCGAGATACTCGACGTGGACGGACGCATCGGCGGCTTCAACTTCCAGTGGGCCTGGGCAACCGGTCACATCGCCGGACGAGCTCTGCCAGCAGTAGTCCGGGCCCGACAATAATGGATGGCACGAACAGTGCTCTTATTCGGTCGGCGCTGCATTGTTGAGGACTGAAGTGCACAGATGCCAAGCACTTTTCACACCTAACCGTCGCGAAAGTTGAACATGACCGACTGGAAAAACGAGGAAGATATCAAAGCGGAGTTGCGGGAACTCGCTGCCGAGCTCCGGCGGATGCGGGACGAAATCCGCGGAACGGGTGATCCTTCGACGTCGAGTCCAACCCGGAATTTCTTTCAAAAACGATCGTGGTCACGCGTGGAGCGCGTGGCGACCACGGCCGATCGCGATAAGCGTCGCTCGCGAAGATCAAAGGGGGAACCCTAGGCCGACGTCGGCGCCTGCCAGTCTTTCAGCAAACTGAAGTACTCCACCCACGGACCGACATGACGGCCGAACGCGCGCGTCAGCAGGCGTGAGATCTGCGCCGCGTGCGCGAGATCGTGTGTCGCCCAGCACGCGAGCAGCTGCCGAAGCGTCACTCGTCCGAACTCCGGGTGTTCACCGGTCTTGTCGAGATCGGCAGCGGTGAGGCAGAACGCGTCGAGCGAATCGAGGTTCGATCGACGCAGTTGCCCGAACTCGCCGACGAGGGCCGTCGCGCTCCAGCCTTTGTACCGGACGAATCCTCCTTCGCGATCAAACGGGGTGAAGCGGCCGCCGCCGGATCTGATCTTCTTGATTCGCGGCATCCAGTCGGTGATCTCGCCATCGGCAAGATGCGCCAGGACCTCGACGCAATTCCACGCCTCAGGCGCATCGCGAAAGGTCAACGCCTCTTCGTCGGCGCCCGCGATCAGCGCCTCGATGGCACGTGGTGTCTGCCGCAGCATCTCGTGCACTTGTTCAATCATGGTCACTCCGCCTTCAATGCGTCGATAGGATCGATTCGCCGCACGGGTCTCGCGGCCGCCAGCGCCGCTACGACGCCCACCATCAACGGTGTTGCCGAGACAACGGCCACGGGCACAGGCGCGAATGCGTCGATTCCGAAAAGGAGCGCGCGCAAGGCGGGCACCGACGCCAGCGCCAGCAGTGCGCCGACGATCAGTCCCGCTGCGATGGGCTTCACGGCGTCGACGACGACGCTCCGAAGATTCTGCCGGTGGCGCGCGCCAAGCGCGGCGCGAATCGCCAGCTCCCGCGTGCGCAGCATCACGCTGAACGCAGTGACCGCGTACACGCCCGCCGCCGCCAACACCAGCGCGACGATCGCAAACGCGCGCACGAGCCACACGTTGACCCGTCGCGGTGCGAGGGCAAGCGACAACGCTTCCTCCATCGTCCGCATCGCCGATGCGGGAACATCGGGATCGACCGCGCGCAATTCGCGCCGCACGGGCTCGCGCAAAACCGCCGGATCGAGTGACGTGCGAATGCCCCAGTACATGTTGTTGGTCAGCCACTGGATGGTCAGATCCGGCACCTGCGGGATGGGCACGTAGATGTCCGGCGTCGACCCGGTCTCCAGACCGTAGTGCTTCACGTCACCGACAACGCCGACGATACGAGCGCGACGGGTCTGGTCCGAATCGTCCATCGCAATCGTTTGTCCGACCGCTCGTCCCACATCCCAGAAGCGGCGCGCGAGGGTACGACTCACGAGCACGACCGGTTCGCCAGCAGCGTTGTCGCGCTCATCGAACGATCGTCCTGCAAGAAGCGGAATTCCAAAGGTCCGCAAGTACGATGGACTGACCATGCGGTATTCCGCCTGCGGACGCTGATCCGGTGGGGCTACCGGGCGCTCGGCGGGCCATACATCCGCGGTGGCGTGATAACCGTTGAGCGGTACCACGTTCACTGCCGCTGCATCGATCACGCCAGCGAGCGCCGTCAAGCGTGGACGAAGCGCCTCGACGAACCGCTGTGCGTCTGCGGGCATTCGATAGCGTCCCCTCGGCAACGATAATCTCATCGTCAACAACTGCTCTGGCGCGAACCCAGGGTCAACGGCTTGCAGGCGCGCGACGCTCTGCGACAGCAGCAACGCCAACGTAACAAGTGCCGAGGCCAGCGCGACCTCGACCGAAACGAACACCGTGCGGAGACGACGATTCGATGCGGACGTTGCGCGCGCGGCGCGCAGCGACGTGGCGCTGCTGCCGGCACTAAGGCGCATGGCAGGCGCTGCGCCGAACGCGAGCGCGGAAAGGGCCGCAATCGCCAGCGAAAATCCGAGCACTCGCGGATTCGACGCATCGGCGGGATTCAACGCCAGCAGGTCGGGCGGTGCAAGCACGACAAGCGCCTTGCCAGTGATGTCCTGAACCAACAGTCCGCCCGCGCAAGCCGCCGCCGCAATGATGCCGGCTTCGGTCAGCACCTGGCGAACGAGGCGCGCGCGTGACGCGCCGAGCGCCGTGCGCAGCGCGAACTCGTGCTCGCGGCGAAGCGCCGCGGCGAGAAACAGGTTCGCGACGTTCGCGCAGGCGATCAGCAGCACGAGCACCACAGCGCCCTGCAACAGGAGGAGCACGGGACGCTGCCTCGCGACCAGCGCGCGGCGCCACTCGGTGACGCGCGTGCCAATGTGGGTCGCATTCGTGCGGGGATACTCGAGTCGCAGGCGCTGCATGATGCCGTCGAGATCGTCCTGCGCTTGCGCGGGCGTTACACCCGGACGCAAACGCCCGACGACGCGGAGAAACCCGGCGTCCCGTAACGCGCGCCGCGGGTCGGTCTCCATGGGAAAGGGAACGATGACCTCCGCGTCACGCACCGGGGGGATGAATTCCCGCGGAAGGACACCCACGATCGTGTAGGCGTCACCATTCAGCGTGATCGACGATCCCAGGATTCGCCAGGTCGACATGCCCGTCGAGCAGTGCGGGCACGGGACGGTCGGCCGCGTCGGCCGCGATGTTGACCGTCACGCGCGGATGCTTGCGCTGGAACACCGACAGCAGCGGACCCAGCCAGTGATACCCGGTGTTGCACTGCGTGCAGACGCGAATGATCCCGTCGGTGTTGCCGGCAAGACGGCGCACGTCCGCTTCCGCACGCTGGAGCTCCGCCAGGACGCGGCGCGCCGTGTCGAGCACGCGACGCCCCGCTGCGGTGAGCACGAGCCGCCGTCCGACACGCAGGAAAAACGTCGTGCCGAACCGTGCCTCGATGTCGCGGAGCTGATGGCTGAGGGCGGACTGGGTGAGGAACAGGCGGTCCGCCGCCCTGGTCATGCTGCCGGCGTCGGCGATCTCCGCGATGAGCCGCAGGTGACGGACCTCGAGGTCCATGCCGCGAATCCTAGCACATGAAGTCGCTTCATGATTCGTCACTGGACGTATGCGGATGGTTCATGTCTTCCTGGAGCCGGCGCTGGCGCGCGATCCAGTGATCCAGGTCCGCCTTCCGGAACCGCCACTGGTCGCCGCAGCGCACCGCGGGCAGCACGCAGGTGGACGCGACGCGCCGAAGCACGGGGTCCTGGAGCAGCCGCTCGACGACCTGCTCGCCGGACAGCCACTCGTTGACCTCCGGCAACTCTTCCGGCGGCGGTGTTCGGGACATACAAGCTCTCAGTGAACAAGGAGATAGTAGGACCCGGACGAGCTCGTGTGAATATGCTGATCGGCAGTTTCGCGTATAACGTCGGATATAGACATGCGCCGCGAGGATTGAATCTAGGGACGAGTTGCGCGACGATCACTGCGTCATCATGTCAATTCGCGTCGTCCTCGTTGACGATCACCAGATCGTGCTGCATGGCTTGCAGCAGCTTTTCAGCCGCCAACCAGACTTTGAAGTGCTCCGGTGCTGCCCGGACGGGGCCAGTGCGGTGGAGGCCGTCCTGGAAACACGTCCCGACGTGCTCGTCCTGGACCTGAAGATGCCCAACCAGAGCGGGCTGGACGTGCTTCGCACCCTCGCGGCAAAGCGTGCGGAGTGCCCGAGCGTGCTGCTGACGGCCGCCGTGCGCGACGACGAGGTGCTGGAGGCCGTCAAGCTCGGCGCCATGGGTCTCGTGCTGAAGGAGTCCCCGCCGGAGGTGCTGCTGGACTGCGTGCGCAAGGTCGCGCGCGGGGAGCAGTGGATCGAGCGCGAAACCGTCACGAGGGCGTTCACCAATTACGTCGCCCGCACGTCCTCCGCGCGCGAGGCGCTCGGCGGCCTCACGCCGCGCGAGATCGAGATCGTGCGCATGGTCACGCAGGGGCTGCGTAACCGGGCGATCGGCGATCGGCTGTCAATCTCCGAAGGCACGGTGAAGGTTCACCTGCACAACATCTACGAAAAGCTCGGTGTGGATGGCCGGCTCGAACTCGTCCTGATCGCGCAGCAGAAGGGCCTGATCACGTAAGAGCGCGTCACCAGCGCCATCCGGACGGTCTGACGAGCCGCCCTAGAACATCTGCTGGTGTCGCGTCGGCTGGATCGCGGGAAGAACGATTTCGACGCGCGATCCCGCGGCGCTCGATTCAACGGCGAGTGTCCCGCCTGCGGACGCGACGCGTTCGCGCAGGCTGACCGGCCCTGCATTCGACGCCACGAGCGCGTCGTGCTCCAGCCGGCCCCGAAACGGAAACCCTCGCCCATCGTCCGACACCACGACGCGCAGCGTGTACGGTCCGTGCGGCTGCACGTCGATCGAGACGCGTGACGGATGCGCGTGCTTGAGCGCGTTGATCACCGCTTCGCGAACCATCAGGCGGAGCGTGTCTTCCGCCGGCGCCAGGATCGCGAGACCCGGCGGACTCACGCGCACGACGATTGGTGTCTGCCATTCCGCCGCGAGACGCGCGCGCAGCTCTTCGAGCATGCCTTCGAGTCCAGCCGGCGACAGGCCGCGGCTCGTAATCGGCTTGAGGTCCTCGATGAACATTCGCAGCTCGCGCTGCTCGATCGCGATGGCGCGTTCGACGGCGAGCAGGCGGTCGCTGATGGACGAGGGCGCCCCGTGTTCGACGGCGAGCGCCTGGAGCTGCAGCCGTATGCCTGTCAGCGACTGCAGCACGCCATCGTGAAGGTCGCGTGCCAGGCGAATGCGATCCTCGCGTATCGCGATCTGCTGGAGCCGATCGTGAAGGTACAACTGCTCCAGGGAATTGCCGACTTCGCGCGCCACGATCTCCGCGAGCGGCATGATGTCCGCTGGTGTACCAGGAATGCCAAAGAACAAGACGCGCCCGCGCAAATGTTCAACCGCAAACGCCGCCGATGCAGAACCGAGCGGCTTGTCGTAACGCGTCGGCGCGTCGAACGGCTCCGGAATGAGCCGCTCGCGCTCGATAGGGCCATGGCGGGCAACGGTCTCGGGCTCGCCGCTGGATGCGCCGACGAAAATCCAGGGCTCTTCCTCCGCCTCCCAGACCGCGACGGCACGAGCGCAGCCCACGACGTTGACCGCTTCTTCCAGCACTTTGCGGGCACCGGCGGCGAGTTCCGCGTCGACGAAGACCGGCCAGCCACTGACCTTTCGTAGCGTGTTGATGGCTCCGCGCAATTCTTCGAGTGCTTCGCGTTGCGCCGCCTCCGCCCGGCGTCGCGCGGAACTCACCGAGGCGGTGACGACCGCAACCCCCGCGAATACCGCCAGGCGGATGATGTCGTCCGTACCGATCTCGAACGAGTAGAACGGCGCAACGAAGAAGAACGCGAGTGCTGCCGTCGACAGGACCGTTGCCAGGAGTGCGGGGCCGTAACCACCATAGACCGCCGTGACGATGACGGCCGGAAAGAACAACAGCGAAACGCTTGGCCCCATGAGACTGCGCAGCACGAACGTGGCCGCACAGGCCGCGGCCACGGCGCCGATCGCAACGGCGTACCACACAACCAGGATTCTCTTGAGCATGTAATCCGATCTTAACGGGTTACGATAGAAGCTGTATCGAATGATCGCGAGCGCCGCCCCTGCCCCGGCCTTTCCGCTACCTCTCAGCGCCTACCCCGCCGTCGCACCCGGAGAAGGGCTGCTCCAGGTGCTCCGGACGCGCATCGACATCGAACCATTCAACGCCATCGCCACCGGGATTTTCCTGCTCGCCATCCTCCATACGTTCACCGCGGCGAGATTTGCCGCGCTGGCTCATGCCGTCCAGCATCGGCACGATGCGCAGGCGCGCGCGGAAGGGCGTCCGCCTGTCCCGAGCGTGCTCGCGGGGGCGCTCCACTTCCTCGGAGAAGTGGAAGTAGTCTTCGGCCTGTGGGCCGTCGTGCTGCTGGTTGCGTTGACGCTTGCGAAGGGGTGGCACATCGCAACGCACTATCTGAACGACGAGGTGAATTACACGGAAGCGTTGTTCGTCGTCGTGATCATGGCGCTGGCCTCGACGCGTCCGGTGGTGCGATTCGCCGAAGCGGCCCTGCAGCGAATCTCGAACATTGGAGGGAGTACGCCTGCCGCGTGGTGGCTGTCGATCGTGATCCTGGGACCGCTGCTTGGCTCGCTCATCACAGAGCCGGCGGCCATGACGATCTCGGCGTTGCTCCTCGGGCGCCAGTTCTTCGATCTGCAGCCGAGCACGACGCTCAAGTACGCCACGCTGGGGCTCCTCTTCGTCAACGTCTCGGTCGGAGGCACGCTGACCCACTTCGCGGCTCCTCCGGTGCTGATGGTGGCCAGGCCCTGGAACTGGGACACGGCGTTCATGCTGACGCATTTCGGCTGGCGGGCCCTGGTCGCGATCCTGCTCTCCACCGCATGCTACTACCTGGCGTTCAGACGCGAGTTCACCCGGCTCGCCACTCTCCCGCCGCAGGCCGATATCGAGCAGCCGGACGAGGAAGCGCAGTCGGCTGCAGCGATGCTCCTGCCCGTGCCCGGGTGGGTCACGGCGGTCCACATTCTGTTCATGGTGTGGATGGTCTTCAACTCTCACTATCCGGCGTTGTTCCTCGGCGGGTTCCTGTTCTTTCTCGGCTTCGCCCGCGCGACGGCGGCCTACCAGAGCCGCGTGGAGCTGCGCTCACCGCTCCTCGTCGGCTTCTTCCTCGGCGGCCTCGTGATTCACGGCGGACTTCAAGGCTGGTGGATCGCGCCGGTGCTGGACAGCCTGGCGCGGGTGCCGCTGTTCGTCGGCGCGACGTTGCTGACCGCCTTCAACGACAACGCGCTGATCACCCTCCTGGCGACGCTGGTTCCGGATCTCAGCGAGCCCATGCGCTACGCGGTCGTGGCCGGTGCGGTGACCGGAGGCGGACTCACCGTCATCGCAAACGCGCCCAACCCGGCGGGCCAGGCGCTGCTGGCCAGGTTCTTCGGCGGGACCGTGTCACCCGCCTGGCTGTTCGTCGGCGCCGGAATCCCCACCGTCATCACCGCGCTCGTCATGATCGGGTGGTAACCGGCACTGAGACCCGGCATCACGTTCATCGCTTACACGTCGAATCGTCGCGGTGAATGTAATAGGACTTGTAGTTCGACGCCTTCGGGTCCATGCATCCCGAGAGATTGAGGACTTCAATCTTCCGGAACTCGGTCGGGGCGCTCTCGCCCTGGATTGCGATGTAGCCGTCACCAAGCGGCTTGCCGTCGGTCTTCACCGCGGGATCGAAGTCGCTGACGGCGCCGCCGCCGATCTGCACGTTGTCGTATTCGAGGACCTTCTGTCCTTCGACGAAGTGCGTGATGTGCTCCGCGCCGCGAACCTCCGCTTCGACGCGGACCCAGCGGTCGCCGCGGAAGGTAGGCGACGTCGAGTTCGTGCAGTGCCCTTTCACCATCGCGCCGTTCATGAAGATCTCGGACCCCGGCGTGCACACGTTGGCGGTCGTTCGCTCGCCGGTCTCACCGCCTCCGAGCAACTGGACCTCGACCGAAATCGGAAAGTCCTGCTCCTTCCCCATCGTCTCCGGCGCCTGGCAGTGAAGCATCAGGCCGTTGTTCCGCACCGCCCATCCAGGACCGCCCGGCACCTGGGTGCCGACGAACCGGTATTCCGCGGCAATCCGGTAGTACGAAAACTTCTGACGCTTGTAAAAGAGGTGGCCGAACTTGCTGTCGAACTGCTGATACTTGTCGTACGACACCTTCAGCACGCCGTTCTGCACGCTCCACGTGTCGCCGAAATTCTCGCCGAGCGGGTATCCCTTGATCTTCGGGGCCCAGTCGTTCAGATCCTTGCCGTTGAACAACTGAATCCAGTCTTTGGCGTCCGCCTGCGGCGCCTGGGATCCCTGGTAAGACGAGATCGGCACGCTGAGCCCGGTTCCGAGCGTCGCAATCAACAGCCATGTGCCTCGATGTGGCATCGGTCAACCTCGCTACTTGTTCATCACGAACGTCCACAACATGTCGGACGCGCCGACGACGACGTATTGCTTGCCGTCGAGTTCGTAGGTGATGGCGCCGTTGCTGACGCTGGCATTGAGACCCGCGTGCCACAACGCCTCACCCGTCGTGGCGTTCAGGGCGACGAGATCGTTCGATGCGCCGCCGCTGAACACGAGATTCCCGGCCGTGCTCAGGAGTCCTGCGCGTGAGCCCCCTTCCCACCTGTGGCTCCAGCGAACTTTTCCCGTCTTGTAGTCGACGGCCTGCAGCATCGACTCTCCCCAGCCGCCGCGATCCGTGCCTCCCCAGCCCTGCGGGTTATCGCTCGGATCGTAGATGTAATACACGCTGAACGCGCGCGTGGCGTTGACGTAGAAGAGACCCGTGTCGGGGCTGAACGTCGGTGGCGGCCAGTTCGCCGCACCCCCCTGGTTCGGTGTGACCAGCGCACCATCGACCTGGGGATGCTTCGCCGGGTTTGGAATCGGCCGTCCCTTGTCGTCGTAGCCCAGCGTCCAGTTGGTGTTCGCGTAATCACTCGACACCAGCGCCTTGCCATTCGTGCGATCGAGGACGAAGAAGTGTCCGTTGCGCGCGGCCTGCGCGATCAGCTTGCGCGGCTGGCCGTTGATCTCTCCGTCGAAGACGACCGCCGTCTGGGTTGAGTCCCAGTCGTGCGTGTCGTGCGGCGACGATTGGAAGGCCCACGTCATCTTCCCGGTGTCGGGATTGAGCGCCACGATGGCGCCGGTGTACAGGTTGTCCCCGGTGCGATTCTTGTGCGCGATAACCGGCTGCGGGTTTCCCGTCGTGACGAACATCAGGTTGAGTTCCGGATCGTAGGTGACGGGCTGCCACGTCATGCCGCCCCCATGTTTGGCGGCGTCTTCGTTCGGCCAGGTCTCTGCGCCGGGATCGTCCTTGGACATCGGCACGGCATACCAGCGCCAGAGCATCTCCCCCGTCGCCGGATCGTGCGCCTGCACGTAGCCGGGAATATCGAGGTCGTCGCCGCTGACGCCGGCAATGACCTTGTTGTTGATAATCGTTGGCGCGACCGAGCCGTAGTAATACTGGTCGAGATCGCAGATCTCCTTGCGCCAGCGCTCGGTGCCATCCTTGATGTTGAGCGACACGAGGTTGCAATCCGGCGTCTCGAAGAACAATGCGTCTCCGAGGACGGCGACGCCGCGGTTGCCAATGTGCGTGCCCCCCTTCGACTGCCACCCGAAATGCCACTGTTCGCGTCCCGTGCGCGCATCAATCGCCCAGACATGATCGGGTGACGTGATGTACAGCACGCCGTTCACCATCACCGGTGTGCCCTTGATGGTACCTACACTGGTCGCGCCGAGTGCATTCAGCCGGTACAGCCATCCGAGGCTCAACTGGCTGACGTTGTCCGCGTTGATCTTTTTCAGCGTGCTGAAGCGGCGGCCGGAATAGTCGCCGTTGTACATCGGCCAGCTGTCGGTGCCCGGCTTCAGCAGCCTGGCCGGATCGAGTCCCTGCGCGCCGCCAGCAAGCACCGCGGCAGAGACGATCGCCATTGCGAGAAGTACACCACGCTTCATTTCAAGGTCTCCAGGTAGGCGACGACATCGTGCATGTTCTTGTCCGTGATGGTCTCGAGCAACGCGCGATGCGCGGCGAGCGGGTCCGTCTTCACGACCTTGAGCTCCGGCGTGCGCGCGAACGTCCGGTTCCACCCGGAGGCATCTCGCAGCGAGACGTTGAAGTCGTCGAGCTGCGTCAGCACGCCGGTGACCGATTCACCATTGGGCTGCGTCACCGTGACGGTGATGGCGGTGCTGGGCGAGGGAGCGGGGCCGCTGACGCGTCCGCGGCCGCCACCGCGGCCGCCGCCGGGTGTCGCATTGCGCGGAAACAGGAACCGCTGCTGGATGTCGACCGGCTCGTATTTGCCACCTAACCCTTTCAGGTCGCCCGCGGGCGAATGGCACGTGCCGCATTTGCCCTCACCGTTGAAGTACGCCTCGCCGGCCTTCGCATCGCCGGTCAGGATGTTCTGCACTTCGAACTCCGACGATCCGCGCAGCGTGACGTTCACGCGATCCCTGAGGAAGTGCGCAAGCATGAGCACCTGGTCGTCGGTGAGGACGTCGCTCGATCGGCCACTTCGCATCTTGTGGCCCTTCTTCAGGAATGGTCCGAGCGAATTACCAAATCGATCGCGCAGCACGATCACGGAGCGAATGAGGTTCGCGCCTTTCTCGGTGCCGCGCGCGCTTGGCCCGTGGCAGTCGCTGCACTCGACCGCCCAGATCTTCTTGCCCTCGGCGGCTGCGGCCGGATCGACGCCGGGCCTGTCGTTCGCCCCGGCGTTGACGCGCGGCTGTTGAAGGCCTGAAGGTGGAGCGCCCCTGCCACCTGCCGGAGGCTGAGGCCGAGGTTCCTGCCCGGTGACATATATCGAGCCTGCCAGGATGAGCGCCGGTGCTCCCATCCACGTGCGTCCCGGTCTGTACATGCAATGGTCTCCTTACGCCCCCGATACTTTACATCGGAGCGTTGGGAAGCAAGGAGAATCGATCGCTTGTCCACCGTAGCGGCGAAGCCGCGGAGGTGGAAGCGCGAAGGTGGAAGCCCGCGTAGTGCGAAGGCGGATCAGGCTGCTTTCCGGCCGCGATCGCTGTTGGTGCGGAGGAACCAGCGGTCCAGGGCAAACCGCACGAAGGGAGGAACCCGGAGCAAGCCACGCGCAATCGGGACGGGTACGGAGAGGCCGGCCTTCGCGTCAGCGCCAATCGCGTTGGCGTAGGCCAGCGCATCCACGGCAGCAAACGTGCCGCCGCGGGCCACGATCGTTCGTGCGGCAATCACGGCGGACTCGACGGCGGGGGCGATGCCCTCGCCGCTTTCCGGCCACGCGAGCCCCGCGGCATCACCGATGAGGAGCACGCCGTCACCCGCAACGTGCGGCGTCACGCCCCGCAGCCGATAGGCATGGCCGCGCCACCGCTGGCTATCGAGCGCGCGCTCCGGCAGCGTGCGCGACGCGGCAAGCCATGAAGCAAATGCGCGGACGTGCGCCTGGAAGTCCCGGGCGCTCCGTCGGCCGAAACCAACGTTGAGGTAGTTTCCCTTCCGCACGCACCAGCCGTAGCCATCGAGATCGCGACAGAAGTACAGCTCCGGGAGACGTCCTTCGATGCTGCAGCGATCCGCATCGATCGGCAGTTCGACCTCGCGTGCGATGACGAGTCCGCCTTTGGAAGGGGGATTCAGGTGCCGCGCGACCGGACAGAACTGCCCGCCCGCGCCGACCAGCACTGCGGCGGACACCGCGTCGTTGACGATCCAGCGTCCTCCTTCGCGACGCAACGTGGATACTGCGCATCCCTCCAGTGTTTCCGCGCCCGCTCGGCGCAGGAGGTACTGGTCGAACTCGCACCGCCTCACGGCGTAACTGACGACGGTTTCATAGTGGGTCGACACCGGCCGCCGTCCCGGCAGGACACTCGTCCTGAAGCCGGTCATCTCCTGCATCACGAGCCCGTTCTCGCGGTATTCCTCGGGCGAGAGTTGCAGGATCTCGAGCACGCGCGGCGTGAGCCAGCCAGCACAGACCTTGTCGCGCGGAAAGCGCGCCGCGTCCATGACGAGCACCTCGGCTCCCGCTCGCGCGAGCGCCCACGCACACGTCGACCCGGCAGGGCCGCCACCGGCAACAACCACGTCGACGTGTCGCATCAGGTGTTAAAGCAGGCCGGCGAGCTCCGAGTACATCTCCGCGCGCGTCCACCGCACGGTACCGCCGTACGACGGCGCGAAGAGGACCTGGAACAACTGAAGATAGCCCACCGTGAATGCCGCCTCGGAAGCGGTGAGATAGAGCCGCCAGGCGCGACAGAATGCGTCGCCGAATCGGGCGCGCACGTGCGGCTCCGCCGGCGTGAAACGCTGACGCCAGTGACGCAGCGTCCGTGCGTAATGCAGCCGCAGGTTCTCGACATCGAGCACCGAAAGATGCGCCGGCTCGAGCACTCGCGTCATGACCTCGGCCAGCGTCGGCGCATACGCGCCCGGAAAGATGCGACGACGCGTCCAGGCATTCAACGGCCGCGGGCGATCGCGGCCGATGAAATGCAACAGCCCGCGCCCTCTCGACCGATCGATCACCCGGCTCAGCATCGTCGAGAGCGATGAGAAGTTACGAAGGCCGACGTGCTCGAGCATGCCGACCGAGACGAACACATCGAAACGGCCCGACACGTTCCGGTAATCGTCCTCGATGAATTCGACGCGATCGCCGAGTCCTTCTTGCCTGGCCCGATCTCTCGCGAACGCAATCTGCTCGGTTGAAATGTTGAACGCCTTCACACGCACGCCATACGTGCGCGCCATGTGCAGCGCCAGCGCTCCCCACCCGCAACCGGCCTCGATGACGGTCTCACCGGGCATCAACCGCAGCTTGCGGCAGACGAGGTCGAGCTTCGCCACCTGCGCGTCTTCGAGAGCCGCTGCCGGCGTCGGATAGTACGCGCAGGTGTAAACGAGCTGCGGGTCGAGCCAGAGCTGGTAGAAATCGTTGCCGAGATCGTAGTGATGGCGGATGTTGCGGCGCGCGCGGACGAGCGCGTTCGGCCGGGCCAATTGCAACGCCAGGCGCTCGCGCCAGGAGAGCGGTTCGCCCGCCGAGATGCCCGAAATCGCCTCCACGATCGTGGCGAAGTCGCCCCGGACGTCGAGCCGGCCGGCGCTATACAGCTCGCCGTACTGAAGGTCCGGGTTCAGAAGCAACGCCGCAAGCGCGCGGCGATCCCGAATCAGCAATTCGCCGATCCGATTGCCGCCTGGATCGAGCGAGGTGCCGTCCCACAGCTCCACTCCCACACCCGACGGCGCAATCGCGTGCTGCAGCCGGGCAGCTAGCCAGCGATCGATGAACGTGGCGGCACCAGGACGGGGGCGAACGACGGCTCCAGACGCGGGCAGCGAAGTGCGCATGGACCACCTCAGCAGGCGCATAAAAATACCGACTGCAACAGAAATGTCAAATCCGGGGGCGCGTTCTCGCCTGCCGTTGCAGCCGGATCTTCAGCCTCGCCCTAGCGCGCGGTGGAACTCGCCGGCCGACCGCTCATCGAGCTTGGCGCATTCAGATGCGCCCCATCGTCGACGCCAACGCCAAGCCGATCCACGAGCTCTCCCCCGAGCCAGCTTGTGATGAGGCCGAGGCCGATAGCGAAAAAGATCAATACAGACGCAGCGGTCGATGGAATGTAGCCTTCCACTCCGTAGCGCATCAGGCAGCTGATCAGAAACAGCGCCACCACGATCACGTTGCCGACGCCGTGGTAGAGGCCAATGGCCTTTGCCCGTGTGCCGGACGGGATGGCCAGCCAATCGATAAACCCGAACACCGCCGCAAGCAGCCCGCCGGCGATCCCCGCGCCAATGTTCCAGTACGAGATCATCGCGAACATCGGATTCTTCGTGACCATGTATGCGATGTCGCTGAACACCGCCATTACGAAGAGGCCCAGCGGCAACACGATCAACATCGGGTGAATCGGATGTCCGAACAACTTCGCTTTGCTCTCCATCGTGGCCCTCCCCCATGAGCTGTCAAGCGTGCCGTCTATTGCAGACTTGAGGCCAAGTCTCGAAATCGCTCACCGGCTCGCGCGGTCAGCGACCACGGGCTCGGCTGACGGACGATGTGCAGCGCACCCGTCTTGTCGATCACTTCGTAATCAGTTCGACCGTTTGAGTGC
>JBKOZS010000307.1:0-21931 GCA_046726015.1 Acidobacteriota bacterium | reverse complement strand
CGCCTACGGCCTCGACAAGAAGAAGGACGAGACGATCGCCGTGTATGACTTCGGCGGCGGCACGTTCGACATCTCGATCCTCGAAGTCGGGGAAGGGGTCGTCGAAGTCAAGGCGACCAACGGCGACACCCATCTCGGCGGCGACAACCTCGACCAGCGGATCATCGACTGGATCATCGACGAGTTCAAGAAGGACGAAGGGATCGATCTCGGCAAGGACCGGATGGCGCTCCAGCGCCTGAAGGAAGCGGCGGAGAAGGCCAAGATGGAGCTCTCCACGGTGATGGAGACCGACGTCAACCTGCCGTTCATCACGGCGGACCAGACCGGTCCGAAGCATCTGCAGTTGAAGCTGACGCGCGCGAAGTTCGAGCAGCTCGTCGAGGATCTGCTGCAGAAGACGGTCGGCCCGACCAAGCAGGCGCTGACCGACGCGGGCATCGACTCGAGCAAAATCGACGAGGTCGTGCTGGTCGGCGGTTCGACGCGCATCCCGCGCGTCCAGGCGATCGTCAAGGAGCTGTTCGGCAAGGAGCCGCACAAGGGCGTGAACCCTGACGAGGTCGTTGCGGTGGGCGCGGCCATCCAGGCGGGCGTGCTCGCGGGCGAAGTGAAGGACCTGCTCCTGCTCGACGTGACCCCGCTGTCGCTCGGTATCGAGACGATGGGCGGCGTGATGACGACGCTGATCCCGCGCAACACGACCATCCCGACGCGGAAGGGAGAAATGTTCTCCACCGCCGCGGACAACCAGACGAGCGTCGAAGTGCACGTGCTCCAGGGCGAGCGCCCGATGGCGCGCGACAACCGCACGCTCGGCCGCTTCCACCTGACGGGCCTTCCGCCGGCGCCGCGCGGCGTGCCGCAGATCGAGGTCACCTTCGACATCGACGCGAACGGCATCGTCAACGTGTCGGCGAAGGACATGGCGACTCAGAAGGAGCAGAAGATCACCATCACGGCGTCGAGCGGTCTCTCGAAGGACGAAGTCGACCGGATGATGAAGGAGGCGGAGTCGCACGCCGACGAGGATAAGAAGCGGAAGGAAGAGATCGAAACGCGCAATCACGCCGACCAGGCGGTCTATGTCGGCGAGAAAACGCTGCGGGAGTCCGGCGACAAGCTCGGGCCCGCCGAGCGCGCGGCGATCGAGTCGGCCATCAACGACCTGAAGTCCTCGATCGAGCAGAACGACATCGAGGGCATGAAGAAGCGCATGGACGCGCTCAACCAGGCACAGCACAAGGCGGCTGAAGCGATGTATCGCGCCGCTCAGGCGGGTGGCGGCACGAGCGGCGGCGGCCAGCCCGGCGGCGGCCCGGGCTCCCAGAGTGGAGAGACCAGGGGCCAGGGAGACGTCATCGACGCGGAGGTCGTGGAGGAAGAGAAGAAGTAAAGGTGCTAGGTGCAAGGTGCCCGGTGCTGGGTGCTCGGTGCGCACGCGGCACTTTGCACCTCGCACCGCAAGCACCAGGCACGCGGCACGTAGCACTTTGCACTTAGCACCGACATGGATCTCTACTCCTTACTTGGACTTGCGCCGGGTGCTTCGTCCGCGGACATCAAGCGGGCGTACCGGCGGCTGGCGCGGCGGTATCACCCGGACATCAATCCGGGTGATCGCGCCGCCGAGTCGCTGTACCGGCGCATTTCCGAGGCGTACGAAACGCTCGTCGATCCGGAACGGCGACGGGCGTACGACGCGGCGGAGCAGCCATCCCCGGAAGTCACGGCCACGTCATTCGAGTTTTCGGGATTCGATTTTTCGTCGGTGGCGCACGGCGCGCAGGCGGCCACGTTCACAGAACTGTTCGCCGAGGTGCTGCACCCGGTCATGTCGCCCGACACCGGCCGTCCGGAGCCGGGGGCGGATCTTCACGCGACAATTACGCTCACGTTCGAAGATGCCATGCGCGGCGTCGAGCGGCACGTGATGGTCACGCGCCAGGACGTGTGCACTGCGTGCGAGGGTGCCGGCCACGTCCGCATGCCCGAGGGACGCTGCGTGCCGTGCCACGGCACGGGGAAGCTCCGGTGGGCGCGCGGGCACATGGTCTTCACGAAGAGTTGCGCCGCGTGTCACGGCACCGGCCGCCAGCGCACGCAGCGCTGCGCGGTGTGCGCCGGGCACGGCCGTCACGTGCGCAGCGAGGCGGTGGTGGTGAAGATACCCGCGGGCGTTGACGACGGCGCGCGCCTGCGCGTGCCGGATCGCGGACACGCGGGACGGCATGGCGGGCGCAATGGCGACTTATACGTCACCGTGCACGTGCAGTCGCATCCGGTCTTCCGTCGCGAAGGGGATGACCTGCATGTCGTCGTCCCTGTGGGCGTGCACGAAGCCGTCCTCGGCGCGCGAATCGACGTGCCGTCGCTGGAAGGGACGGTACGACTGCGCGTCCCGCCCGGCACACAGGGCGGTCAGCGGCTGCGCATTGCCGAGCGCGGCGCCCCCGGCGTCACCGGCCGCGGCGATCTCATCGTCGAACTTCGCGTCGTGCTGCCGCAGGTGGTGAACGAAGAAGGCAAGGCGTTGATACGTGAGCTGGGAAAACTGTACGGCGAGGGGATTCGGGGAGCGGTTGGCAGTTAGCGGTTAGCGGTTAGCGGTTAGCAGATATGGCAAAGCGTGGCGGCAAGGCGTATTACATGATCAGCGCGGTGGCGCAGAAGTACAACATCCACCCGCAGACGCTGCGCCTGTACGAACGCGAAGGGCTCCTCAAGCCGTCACGCACTGAAGGCAACACCCGCCTGTACTCCGAAGAAGATCTCGAACAGCTCGAAACGATCCTGTCGCTCACCCGCGACCTCGGCGTGAACCTCGCCGGCGTCGAGATCATCCTCAACATGCGCCGCAAGATGGAGCAGATGCAGGGTGAGGTGAACCAGTTCATGGAATACGTGAAGCACGAGCTCGCGCGCGGGCTCGGCGACTGGGAACAGCGGCTCAGCACCGCCATGGTCAAGTCGTCGCCGACCGATCTCGTGCGCGCCACCCCTCCGAGCGTCAGCGTCGAGAGTCCCGCCCAGGCGGAAACCGAGCCGTCGGTTCACCGGGCCGCTCAAAAAGATCATTAAGCTTTGCGCGTGACATAAGATCGACGCGTGGAAGTCGACGCGCTGCAGGCGTATCTTCGTGCGCTTTCGCGATTGCCACGTCTGACGGTCGGCGAGGAGCGCGAGCTCGGTCACCGGATTCGATCCGGCGACGGCGAAGCGCTGCGACGCCTCGTCGAAGGCAACCTGCGGTTTGTCGTCAGTTACTCGAAGCGCTATCGCGGACTTGGCGTGCCATTCCTCGATCTGATCCACGAAGGCAACCTCGGCCTGATGGAAGCCGCCCGCCGGTTCGATCCCGATCGCAACGTCAAGTTCATTACCTACGCGGTGTGGTGGGTCCGCCAGGCGATCATGCACGCGCTGTCGGGCCAGGTGCGCGCGTTCTCCCTTCCGCAGAAACTGTCGGGTATCGCGGCGCGGTTCGGACGTGAGGTCGCCGAGTTGACGGAACAGCTGGAACGCGCGCCAACCACCAGCGAGATCGCCGAAGACCTCGAAATTTCCGAGGCCGACGTCGACGCACTGCGGCGGATCGGTTCGAGCGACGTGTCGCTGAGCGAACACATCGGCGCCGGCGAAGCCGATAGCCCGGAGCTAGGGGACATGATCGAACAGGCCAGCGTACCGCCGATCGACGAGACATTGGTCCACGAGGCGGCCGTCAAACGCGTGCGTGACGTGCTGACGGAGCTCGATGACAAGGAGCGCGAGGTGGTCACGCTGCGCTTCGGACTCGATCGCGATGGCGAACCGCGGACGCTACAAGAGGTCGGCGACGCGCTCGGTCTTTCACGCGAGCGCATCCGTCAGATCGAATCGCGCGCGAAGGACAAGCTCCGGCGATCGAAACGCGCGGGAGAGCTGCGCAGCTACCTCAATTGAAGATTGCCGGCTGCAGATTGCCGATTCACGGATTGGTGATTGACGACTGGCGATTTGGATTGATGAGTGATGATTGCATTGACGATTGACGATTATCGATTGTATTGACGATTGACGATTGTATTGGCGATTGACGATTGCGGATTGCGGCGTCCGCGCGTTACAATCAGCATACTCCCCCATGCCTTGCGAGCTCTGCGACGATACCGGCTGGAAAGCGGTCACGACCGATGGTGTTCGTCGCGTCATGCGCTGCGATTGCTGGCGCGATGGCCTGTCGACGCGCCTGCTCGACGACGCGCGTATTCCACCGCGATACCGTCGCTGCGAGCTCGAGACCTTCGTCACCTATCCGAACGAGCGGCTGCTTGCCGCGGTGAAGCGCGCCGGACGGTTTGCCGACGAGTTCCCCGGCGCACAGAAAGGGCTGTGCCTCATCGGTCCGCCGGGAATCGGCAAGACGCATCTCGCGGTCGCCGTCCTCAGGCGCGTGATCCTCACGCGCGGCGCGCGCGGGCTCTTTTACGACACGCGCGATCTGCTCCGGCTCATTCGAAGCACGTATAACCCGCTCGTCCGCACTGCGGAGATGGATATCCTGCGTCCCGTAATGGAGGCGGATCTGCTCGTGCTCGACGACCTTGGCTCCGAAAAGACCTCCGAGTGGGTCGAAGAGACGATGAACCTCATCGTCAATACGCGGTACAACGAACGGCGTCATACGATCTTCACGTCGAACTACGAGGACACGCCCGACGACAGCGATCCGGATTGCCTGAAGGCGCGGATCGGATTCCGCATCCATTCACGGCTGCACGAGATGTGCGAGTTCCTCGAGTACGACGGGGCCGACTATCGCCACCTGCCCCCCAATGGCGGCGTCGACGACCTGGTCACGATGTGGAAGGTGAAGCCAAGCCGGCGCACCCTCCCGGCACGCGCGAAGGGCCCGGTCCGCGCGCAGTTGAAACCCGTCAAGGAACTCGGCTGGTCTGGCGGAAAAGCCGGAAGCCTGGACTAGCAGGACCAATTGCCATTCGGCAATCCGTGAATCGGCAATCTCCAGTCGGCAATCTGCAATGCTCGGGCTCTACGTCCACATCCCCTTCTGCTCGTCGATCTGCAACTACTGCAACTTCAATAGAGGGCTCTACGACGAAGCGCTGAAGACGCGCTATGTCGCGGCGCTGTTAAAGGAGATCGATCAGGCACGTGCCGGGCTGCAGGCGGATTCGACACGCTCACCGCGGGCCGACACGATCTTTTTTGGTGGCGGGACTCCGTCGCTGCTCGAACCTGGCGAGGTGCGCGCGATCATCAAGGCGTGCCGCGCCCGGTTCGATATCACCCCGGATCCAGAGATCACGCTCGAAACGAACCCCGAGACCGTGGACCGCCACAGGCTGGAACGATTTCGCGCCGCGGGTGTCAATCGTCTCAGCTTCGGCGTGCAGTCGTTCCAGGACGAGGAGTTGCGCCGGCTCGGACGGATCCATTCGGCGGATCGTGCGCGGGCCGCGGTGCGCGAGGCGCGCGCGGCCGGCTTTACCAACGTCAGCCTCGATCTGATGATGTGGCTGCCCGGCCAGAGCGTCGAGTCCTGGCTGCGGAATGTCGACGGGCTGATCGCCGCGTCACCAGATCATGCGTCGCTCTATCTCCTGGAGCTGTATCCGAACGCTCCTCTCAAGGAAGACATGGCGCGCGCGGGATGGTCGCTCGCACCGGACGAAGATGCCGCGGCGATGTACGAGCAGGGAATGGCGCGGCTCGAGGAGGCCGGCTACGAGCAGTACGAGATCTCGAACGTGGCCAGGCCCGGTCACGCCTCGCGCCACAACATGAAGTACTGGATGGACGGCGAATGGCTCGCATTCGGGTGTGGCGCGCATTCCACGCTGGATGGCGTCCGTTGGAAAAACGTTTCCGGCACGGACGAGTACATTACACGCATCAATGCCGGGACCAGCGTCGGGACCGAGCGGCGAGTCCTCTCGGCGAACGAGCGGCTCGAGGAAGCGCTCTTCACCGGCCTGCGCCTGGTGGAGGGCATCGATATCGCGGCCATCGGCGCGCGCTACGGGTGCGATATCTGGAGGCGATACGGCGACGCGCTGCAGCCGTTTCTCGATGCGGGGTGGCTTGTCCGCGATGGCAGCCGGCTGAGGCTGACACGAACGGGCATGCTTATGGCAAACGAAGTCATGTCGGTCTTCGTGTAATGTGCCGCTGTGATAGAGTGGCGCTCTTGCCAGCCGAGTCGCCACAGGAGGAGATTCGAAAATGCGTGCTCTCGTAATTTCGACGTTTGCGCTTGCCGTCGCGCTCTCACCAGCGGTCGCGTTCGCGCAGCAGACCCCGCCCGCGCAGCCGCCCGCGGGTCAGCAGCCGCCGGCAGGGCAGCCGCCCACCGGAACGCAGCCCGCGGCACCCGCGACGCCCGCGGCGCCCAAGCTGACGTTTTCGACGCCAGCGGGGGTTCTCCTCGTGCAGGTCAAGAAAGACCAGGTCGCGACGTTCGAAGAGATGATCGGCAAGTTGAAAGCCGGCCTCGCCAAATCGGAGAAGCCGGAACTGAAACAGCAGGCGGGCGCGTGGAAGATCTATCGCGCCAATGAAGAGATGGCCGGCAACACCCTCTTCATCCTCGTCATCGATCCGGCCGTGCAGAATGGCGAATACCAGTTCCTGCAGCTGCTCAACGACACGCTCACGCCCGACGAGCAGCGCGCGCCGGAGACGCAGGAGATGTACAAGAAGTACGCCGCGGCGATCGCCAACATGAACAAGCTGAACGTCACCCCGGTCGGCGGCGGTCAGTAGTGCAGCGGAGAGCGGCCGTGCGATCCAATCCTCTGTCGACATTCTGTCTGGTTGTTGCGCTCGGGGCCGCGTTCGCCGCGGCTCCGAGCGCGCACACGCCGCAACCCCAGTCGCCGCCCACGCAGCAGCCGTCGACGCCGCCTCCCGCGCAGGGGACGACCTCGCAGCAGCCGCCGGCGACGACTGGTCAGCAGCCGGCAGCGCAGCAAGCCGCACCATCCGGTCGGTCGTTTTCGGGTGAAGCGGGCATGTTCTTCAACAACGTGAAGCCGGACAAGACCGCCGACTTCGAGATGATCATGGGCCGCGTCAAGGAAGCGCTGGCGAAGAACCCGGATCCGGTGCGCAAACAGCAGGCGGCCAGCTGGAAGGTTTTCAAGGCGGTCGAACCCGGTGCGCCGCTGCCGGATGGTGGCCGCGCCGTGCTCTACATCTTCGTGATGGATCCGTCCGTGAAGAACGCGGACTACACGCTGACCAAGATTCTGGCGGAAGCGTTCCCGAGCGAAGTGCAGGATCTCTACAACAAGCTCGTCGCGTGCTATCCGCAGACAGGGGGCCAGAGCATGGTCAACCTGCAGCCGGTCCTCAATATGGCAGGCACGCCGGCATCGGGCGGCAAATAGCGACCACGGAATCACACGGCATCACACGGAAACATACCGACAACGATCTCAGACGCCGCGCTTTCTGACCGTGTCCGTCCGTGTCCATCCGTGGTAACTAGAATTTCAGGTTCACTCCCGCATAAAACCGCTGCACCGTGCTGTGCCGCGGCGCCCCCTTTAACGAGAACACCCGGTAGTCGAGCCGCACTCGGAGCGGACCGGCCAGCGTAATCTTCGCGCCGCCGCCGACGTTGCTGGCGAAGTTCGTCTCGTCCTCGTTCGGTTGGATCGACAGCGACTCGTGGTACACGCCGCCGCCGAGCGTCCCGTAGAACTGCGTCCGCGCGATGGGAACCGGCGTCTGCAGGAGGCCGTTGAACATGTAGGTTTGCATCGCCGGCGCCTCGAACTCGGTGCCGCGGGGAACATTCAGATCCTCATCGTTCGTCGCGTACTCGAATTCGAACCCGACGATCACGAACCCGGTGCCGACCGCGAAGCCCTTGACAGAACGGTTGCTCGGCGTCGCATTCAGGCCGATGAAACCGGTGATATCCGCAGACGCGATTGAAGGCGTCAGCAGAACGATCAGGACGGCCGAGAGTGGTGCCAGGACGCGGAATGGGATGCCCATGACGCATGGTACCATTTGAGGCAAATGTTTCCACCCGGCGCGGGCGCTCCGTCGCGCCTCGCCCTTCGCGCCTCGCGCACATCGCGCCTCGCACATCGCGCCTCCGACCCCGCGTGATACTCTCGTTTCAATGGATTTTCGTCCCACCGAGGAGCAGGCGCTGCTGCGGCGGACCGTCCGCGAGTTCGCCGAGGCGGAGATGCGCCCGCACGTCATGGAATGGGACGAGGCGCAGCACTTCCCGATGGACCTGCTGCCGAAACTCGCGGCGCTCGGGCTCATGGGGATCCAGTTTCCCGAGCAGTACGGCGGGTCCGCCATGTCGGCGGTCGACTATTGCATCTGCATCGAGGAGCTGGCGCGCGTCTGCCCGGCGATTGCGCTCTCGGTGGCCGCGCACAACGGCCTCTGCACATCGCATATCGCGATGTTCGGCAACGAGGCGCAGAAGGGGCGCTACCTGCCGCGTCTCACCGCCGGCGAGGTACTCGGGGCGTGGGGCCTGACCGAGGCCAGCGCCGGCAGCGATGCCGCCGCCATGCGCACGATGGCCACGCGGCAGGGAGAGTGCTGGGTCCTGAACGGATCGAAGAACTTCATCACGCACGGCAGCATTGGCGGCGTGATGGTCGTGATGGCGGTCACCGATCGCACCAGGGGTCACCGCGGCATCTCCGCGTTCATCGTCGAGCACGGCACGCCCGGTATGAGCGCGGGCAAGAAAGAGAACAAGCTCGGGATGCGCGCGAGCGACACCAGCGAGGTCGTGTTCCAGGACTGCCGCGTGCCGCAGGCGCAGTTGCTGGGGGAAGAAGGCCAGGGCTTCATCAACACGCTGCAAGTGCTCGACGCGGGACGGATCGGCATCGCGGCGTTATCGGTGGGTCTCGCACAGGGAGCCTACGAAGCGGCCCGGAACTACGCGACCGGGCGACGGCAGTTCGGGCAGCCCATTGCCGCCTTCCAGGCGATCCAGTGGAAGCTCGCCGACGCCGCGACGAGGATCGAAGCCGCCCGCCTGCTCACGTATCGAGCGGCGTATCTCAAGGATCTCGGCGCGCGGACGACGCGCGAGTCGTCGATGGCGAAGCTGTACGCGAGCGAGATTGCGGTGCACATAGCCGACGACTGCGTCCAAATCCACGGCGGCTACGGGTTCGTGAAGGACTATCCGGCCGAGAAGTATTTCCGCGATGTGAAGCTGCTGACGATCGGCGAGGGGACGAGCGAGATCCAGCGGCTCGTCATCGCGCGCCAGCTGCTGGGACAGTGACCGACTCCGCGACAACAGCCAGGCGTCCGCCGCTCTCCGAGCGCGTCCTGCAGGGTGATCCGCGCGCGGTCGCGCGCGCCATCAGCCTGATCGAGGACGAGGTGCCCGAGGGGGCGGAACTGGTGCGACGGATTTTTCCGAACACCGGCCGTGCCTACCTGATCGGCGTGACCGGCGCGCCGGGTGCGGGGAAGAGCACGCTCGTCGACCGGTTGATCACCGAACTGCGCGCGCGCGATCTGAGCGTCGGTGTCGTGGCCGTGGATCCGACCAGCCCCTTCAGCGGCGGCGCGATTCTCGGGGATCGCGTGCGGATGCAGGCGCACTTTTCGGACGCGGGCGTATTCATCCGAAGCATGGCGACGAGAGGACACCTGGGCGGTCTCGCGCGCGCCACCGGCGAAGCCGCGCTCGTCCTCGATGCCTCCGGCAAGGACGTCGTCATCATCGAAACCGTCGGCGTGGGCCAGGACGAAGTCGACATCGTGCGCACGGCCGACATCTCCATCGTCACGCTCGTGCCGGGGACGGGCGACGAGGTGCAGGCGCTCAAGGCGGGCATCATGGAGATCGCGGACATCTTCGTGGTGAACAAAGCGGATCGGGAGGGAGCCGACCGCACGGTGGCGTCGATCGAAGCCATCCTGTCGCTCGAATCCTTTGCCGACGGGCGCTGGCGGCCGCCGATCGTCAAGACCGAGGCGACGGCCGGAAAGGGAACGAAGGAACTGGCGGATGCCATCGAACGGTTCCGCGCCCACATGACGCCGGTGCAGGGGGAGCGCCGCCGCGCGCGCGCCGAATGGCGCGTGCGGGAACTGATGGCCGATCGTTTCGTGCAGCACGTGCACGATCGCGTGCTGGCCAACGGGGAGTTCGATCGATGTCTCGATCGGATTGCCGCGCGGGAGACGGATCCGTACACGGTCGTTGACGACATCTTGAAACGGTCGATCAAGTCATCATGAAAGCCACGCTGGACCATGTGGGTATCGCGGTGGCGAACCTAAAGGAGGCGTTGGCCTTCTACCGCGATGCGCTCGGTCTCGAGATCGACGCGCCCGAGGACGTCACCTCGCAAAAGGTTCGTGCGCATTTCATCCCCGCAGGGGACTCGGCGCTGGAACTGCTCGAGGCGACCGCGGACGACTCGCCGATTGCGAAGTACGTCGCGAAACGCGGGCCCGGCCTTCACCACATCACGCTGCGGGTCGACGACATTCGCGCAGCGTTGACGCGGCTCAAGGAACGCGGTGTGCGCCTGATCGATGAGACCCCGCGTTCCGGTGCGCACGGATCGCTGGTCGCCTTCATCCATCCCTCGAGCGCCCACGGCGTGCTGGTGGAATTGAAGCAGTCTGCCGTAGACAGTCCGCCGTCAGACCTTCGCGGTAACCAGTGATGCAAACTGCCAACCGCAAACCGCAGACGGTTCACCTCGGGAGTCTCGAACTCACCCCACTGCTCGACGGCTATCTCCGGCTGGACGGCGGCGCGATGTTCGGCGTGGTGCCAAAGCCGTTGTGGGAGAAACGCGCGCCGGCCGACGACCGCAATCGAATCACGCTCGGCATGCGGCCGCTGCTCGTTCGCGGTGAGCGCTTGCTGATTATCGACGCGGGTGTCGGCGACAAGATGGACGCCAGGAACGCCGATATCTACGGTCTCGATCGCGCCGAGAACCTCGACGTCACACTCGCGCGCGCCGGCGTCGCGGCGGAGCAGATCGACATCGTGCTCGCCACGCACCTGCACTTCGATCACGCGGGAGGATTCACCGTTCGCGCGGCCGATGGCACGCTGCGGCCGCGGTTTGGAAACGCGCGTTACATCCTGAGCGAAGGGGAGTGGGAGGACGCCACGCACCCGCACGAGCGGAACCGGGCCAGTTACCTGGCGGAGAACTTCGTGCCGTTGCGCGAGGCCGGCGTGGTCGATTTCACGCGCGGCGACGAGACGATCATGCCGGGCGTGCGGATCCGCCGGACCGGCGGACACACCCGGTTCCACGACATCGTGTACCTGGAGTCGGGCGGCCGCACGGCGGTCTTCACGGCCGACCTGATGCCGACCACCGCGCACGTCGACGCGCCGTGGATCATGGCGTTCGACCTCTTTCCGATGGAGACGCTGGAGTTCAAACGGCGCTTCCTGCGTGAGGCCATCGAGCGCGAGTATCTGATATTTTTCGAGCACGACCCGAAAATCGCGGCGGGGTATATCCGCGAGAAAGACGGCAGGAAGTACGTGGAGGCGGTCGCGCAATGAGCGTCAGTATCGGGATCATCGGTGGGAGCGGGTTGTACGACATGGCGGAATTGACGGATCGCGAGGAGCGTCACATCAAGACGCCATTCGGCGACCCGTCCGGTCCTTACGTCGTGGCAACGCTTCGCGGCAAGCGCGTCGCGTTCCTCCCACGGCATGGCATCGGTCACCGCTACATGCCCACCGAACTGAACTACCGCGCGAACATCTACGGCATGAAGACGCTTGGCGCCGAGTACATCCTTTCGGCAAGCGCCGTGGGATCGCTGCAGGAGCGGTACGTGCCGCAGCACCTCGTGATTCCGGACCAGTTCTTCGATCGTACCAAAGGGCGCATCAGCACGTTCTTCGGGAACGGCCTCGTGGCTCACGTCGCGTTCGCGCACCCCGTGTGCGAGCGCCTCGGCTCCGCTGCGTACGACGCATGCCGCGCGGTTGGCGCGACCGTCCACAAAGGGGGCACCTACGTCTGCATGGAGGGGCCCCAGTTCTCCACGCTTGCCGAATCGACGCTCTATCGGTCGTGGGGGATGGACATCATCGGCATGACCAACCTCCAGGAGGCGAAGCTCGCCCGTGAAGCGGAGATCTGCTACGCGACCATCGCGCTCGTTACGGATTACGATTGCTGGCACCCGGAACACGACTCGGTGACGGTCGACATGATCGTCGCCAATCTCGTGGCGAACGCGAAGACCGCCCAGGCCGTCATCGCCGAGACGGTGTCGCGGCTGCCGTTCGAACGCACGTGCGCCTGCTCGAACGCCCTTCAACATGCGATTCTTACCCGTCCGGACGTGATACCCGCGGAAACGAAACGGGCGCTCGCGCCGATCATCAGCAAGTACATCAAGTAGCGGACCTCGAACCTCGGACCTCGACTATGTCAATTGTCGTCACCGGCTCCATCGCCTTCGATTACCTCATGTCCTTCCCGGGGAAGTTCACCGAACATTTCCTCCCGGAGCACATGAACCGTGTCAGCCTGAGTTTCCTCGTCGATACGATGGACAAGCGGCGCGGCGGCTGTGCGCCCAACATCGCCTACACGCTGGCGCTGCTTGGCGAGCGGCCGCGCCTGATGGGGACCGCCGGCCAGGACTTCGAGGACTATCGCAGGTGGCTGGAAGCGGCGCACGTGGACACGTCGCTCGTCAAGGTCGTCCCGGACAAGTTTACGGCCTCTTTTTTCTGCAGCACCGACGTCGAAAGTAACCAGATCGCATCCTTTTATACAGGCGCGATGGCCAATGCCGGGGAGCTCTCGTTCCGCACCGTCGAGGACTGCCGGATCGCCATCATTTCCCCGAACGACCCGGGTGCGATGCTGCAGTACGCCGAGGAGTGCAGGGCGCTCGGTATCGATTACATCTGGGATCCCGGCCAGCAATGCGCCCGGATGACCGGCGACGAGCTGCGCGACGGGCTGGTTGGGGCGGCCCTCGTGATCTGTAACGACTATGAGTTCGAGCTGATTCGGCAGAAAACCGGCCTGGACGAGCAGGCGGTGGTCGAACATGCCGGGGCGCTGCTGGTGACGCGCGGAGAGGCCGGCTGCACGATCCGGGAAGGCCGTCAGCAGGTCGCCGTGCCGGCAGTGCCCCCGCACCGGATCATCGATCCGACAGGCGTGGGGGACGCGTTCAGGGGTGGCCTGTTGAAAGGACTCGCAGTTGGCGCCGACCTCGAGACCTGCGCCCGACTCGGCAGCGTTGCCGCCACATATGCGCTGGAACACCTCGGCGGCCAGAGCCATGCGTATACGTGGGAGGAATTTCGCGACCGTTACGAGGCCCATTTTGGCGCACTGGCAAGAATTGGTTGATGGCGCGATACTTCGCGCGAAGGGTCAGACGTCGGCCGTAACGTTGCACAAAAGGTAAGCACTGTTACGTCATACTGCGACGCCTCAGGCCGCGGCGGCGAAATTGCCGTGGCTTGCAAGAGCCGGCTTCCGGAACGTCCCTTGCAGTTCAGCTCGGCGGAGGTTGGAGTTGTGACACGCCTCGCCCTCGTTCCTGCTCTCGTACTGGCTGCAACCCCGGCCTTCGCGCAGTCCGCTCAAACTCCGACCACCCCGACGCCGACGTTCCGGAGCGGTGCCAGCCTGGTCTCGCTGAACGTGACCGTCATCGATAACAGCGCGCGCTACGTGACCGGGCTCCAGTCGAGCGATTTCGCGGTCTTCGAGGACGGGGTGAAGCAGGACGTGCGGTTCTTCGAATCGACCGCCGTCCCGGTTGATCTTTTCGTGCTGCTCGACACGAGCGCGAGCATGACGGATCGGATGGACGTCGTGCACGAGGCGGCCATCGGGTTCTTGAAAACCCTGCGCACCGGCGATCGCGGGGCAGTGGTTGCCTTCAGTGACACGGTCAGTGTGGTCCAGCCGCTGACCGAGGATCGCCCGCTGCTCGAAAAGGCCATTGAATCCACGCGTGCGCACGGCGCGACCGCGCTGAACAACGCGATCTACATCGCCCTGAAACAGTTCGCCCAGCAGGCACACCAGGACGGCGGCGTGCGGCGGCAGGCGATTGCAGTCCTTTCGGACGGCGAGGACACGTCGAGCCTCGTGTCGTTCGACGATGTGCTGGGGCTGGCGCGGAAGATGGGGGTCAATATTTACACGGTTGGACTGCAGTCAAAGTATGCAGGTCAGCGGCAGGCACAGGACGGCACCCGCCGCTACTTCTCCGAATCGGATTATTCGATGAAGATGCTGGCGCGCGAGACAGGCGCGCAGTCGTTCTTCCCCGCGGTGGTCACTGAACTGAAGAACGTGTACGCCTCAATCGCGGCGGAACTCGCGAGCCAGTATTCGATTGGGTACGTCCCCGTGAACAACCGCAACGACGGCCGCTTTCGTCGCGTGGTGGTGCAAGTCACCTCGAGGCCCGACCTGAAACCGCGCACGCGGCTCGGGTATACCGCGGAGGGGGACAAGGCAGCCGTGGAACTTCCGTCAGGCGGCGGCCCGCGCTGAACCTCGCGCGCTTTCTCCTCGTTTTCAGTCTGCTGTTGTGGGTGGCCGCCCTGGTCATCGCGCCACTGGCGATTGCGTCGCCGGTGCCGGCCGTCGCGCGTGCGGCGGCGGCGGTCTATTCCGCGGGGAGCCTCGTCTGCCACCAGCGGCCCGAACGATCCTTCCATCTTGACGGCCGTCAGCTTCCGGTCTGCGCGCGCTGTAGTGGCCTTTACTTTTCAGCGCTTGCCGGCGGAATACTCGCTCTCACGTTTGGGGCCGCGCCCCTGTCCTCGAGGCGAGCCCGGATCTGGCTCGGGCTCGCGGCGCTCCCGACGCTCGTCACTCTGATCCTCGAGCTCGCCGGCGTTGCGCATCCGTCGAACCTGATTCGGATGCTCTCGGCGCTACCACTGGGTGGCGCCGCCGCGTGGCTTGTCATTGCGGTCATCGGTCGACGGTTGACGGTTGACGGCACTGCTCTAGAGGGTAGGGGCCACGCGCAATGAGTTATGATGGCGTGATCGCATGAGCAGTAAATCCACTGCTGCGGACCGTACTCGCGCGGCCGCCGAGCCCGGCATTCTCGCGCTCGTCGTGTTGCTCGCCTGGCTGGTGCCGGGCGCCGGGCATCTCTGGCTTGGACGCCGCCAGAAAGGGCTCATCTTCCTGGTCGCGCTGCCGCTGATGTTTGCCGTTGGCCTGATGATTGAGGGCCGCCTGTTTCCGCTCGAGCTGTCCGAACCGTTGGTCTTCCTCGGCGCAATTGCGGACAGGGGCATCGGGATCCCGTTCCTCATCGCGCGGTTCATGGACGTGGGGGCCGGGCTCGTGACGGCTGTGTCGTACGAGTACGGCAATACCTTCCTGATGACCGCCGGCCTGCTGAACTTCCTCGTGATCCTCGACGCGTACGACATCGCGGTGGGGCGTAAGTGATACGTGCGAACGAGCGTCAGCGAGTGAGCCAGCCGCTTTCGCGCAGCGCGCTACGGCGGCCAAGCGCGAGCGGAGCGGAGTGGGGGCTCGGGGCCCACGTAGCGAAGCGAGCCTGACGGGGTGCGGGGGTCCCCGCCATTCAAGAGATGCAGCGGAGCGGGGATCATAGGGTGCCCCGCGATCGAGCGTGTTGGGGGGGCCGAAGCCCCCCAGATAAAAGCGTGTTGGGGGTCTGGGGGCCGAAGCCCCCCAGATAAAAATGACGAGCCATTTCTGGTTGATGGTGCTGTTTGCGTTCTTCGTGTCTCTCGTGTTTGCCGTGCTGCTGCGCGACGAGCCGCGCGAGCAGCTCAGGACGGGCGGCATGATGCTCGGCGCGTTCGTCGTGGCCGCGCTGGTCCTCGGCTGGTTGATGTACCCGCTGCCTCTGTAAGCATCATGAGTTTCGAGAACCTGCTGATCGAACGCGACCAGGCGGTCGCGACGCTGACGATCAATCGCCCCAAGGTCCTCAACGCGCTGAACATGCAGACGCTCGACGAGCTGCGGCGCGCGATCCTGGAACTGAAGCACGACGAGAGCGTCCGTGCGGTCGTGATCACCGGCGCCGGCGAGAAATCGTTCGTTGCCGGCGCCGACGTCAACGAACTGGCGGTGCAAACCCCCGTCACCGGCCGCGAGCACGCCATTCGCGGCCAGCACGTGCTGGACCTGATCGAGCACATGGGCAAGCCGGTGATCGCGGCGATCAACGGCTACGCGCTTGGCGGTGGCTGTGAACTGGCGTTGGCGTGCACGATCCGCATCGCGGCGGAGACCGCAAAGCTCGGGCAACCAGAGATCAACCTGGGAATCATTCCCGGTTATGCCGGCACGCAGCGTCTCGCCCGCCTGGTCGGTCGCGGCCGCGCGCTGGAGCTGCTCCTGACCGGCGACCAGATTTCAGCGCAGGAAGCGCACAGGCTCGGTCTCGTGAACCGCGTCGTGCCGGCGGCAGATCTATTGCGCGAGGCGAAGGCGCTTGCCGCCGCGCTGGCGGCCAAGGCGCCAATCGCCATCCGCTACATTCTCGAAGCGGTGCACAAGGGGCTCGAGATGCCGTTCCCGCAGGCGCAGATTTTCGAGGCGACGCTCTTCGGCCTCGTTGCCAGCACGGATGACATGCGCGAAGGGACGAAGGCCTTTCTCGAGAAGCGCAAAGCCGCGTTCAGAGGTAAGTAACCATGCGTGGGCAGGAACAGGCGCCCGAGCCGCTCTGTGATGCCTCGCGGCTGCGCATCGCCATCATCGTTGCGCGCTTCAACGCGTTCGTCACCGATCGGCTGCGCGACGGCGCGGTGGCGGCGTTGCGCGAGGCGGGCGCGCCCGAGTCCGCTATTGAAATCTTCCCCGTGCCGGGCGCGTTCGAGATTCCGCAGGCCGCGCGTGCCGCGGCCGAGACCGGACGCTTCGACGCCATCGTCTGCCTCGGCTGCCTGATACGCGGCGAGACACCGCACTTCGATTACATCGCCTCCGCGGCCGCGCACGGGATCACCGCGGCCGCTGGCGACACCGGCATCCCGATGGCGTTCGGCGTGTTGACGACGAATACACCGGAGCAGGCGGTGGAGCGCGCGGGTGAGGGGCCGGATAACAAGGGGCGCGAGGCGGCGGCCGCGGCGATCGAAATGGCCTCGTTGTACCGGACGCTGGCGTCGACACAATCGCGGCCATCGGGGTTTCGCGTATGAGTGCCGTCAGCGGCGCCGAGCGGCACCGGGCGCGTGAAGCGGCGCTGCAGATGCTCTACCAGTGGGAAGTCGGGCGAGCCAGCGCGCACGAAGCGGTCGTGACCTACTGGCCGGCGCGGGAATCCGAGCAGCCGGTCTCCGAGGAAACGCAGACGTTCGCGAACGCGCTGATGCGCGGCACGATCGAGCGCGTCAAGGAGGCGGACGAACTGATCGCCGCGCACGCGCGCAACTGGCGCGTCGAGCGCATGGCCGTGATCGACCGCCTCGTCCTGCGCCTGGCCATCTACGAATTGCTGACGGAGGCGGAGACTCCCGCGAAGGTGGTCATCAACGAAGCGCTCGAGCTCGCGCGCACCTTCAGCGGCGAAGAGCCGGTGCCGTTCATCAATGGAATTCTGGATGCCGTGAGGAAGACACTCAAGCGGGAGTGACGGCCGTCCGCCTTCGCGGCTGACGCGAACTTTATGAAAACGATGACCGAGGAGAAAGAGTCCGACCAGTTACGCCAGCGCCGCGCGAACTTCGAGGAGCTGCAGCGGCTCGGCGTCGACGTGTATCCGCACGCCTTCGAACGGACCGATACGATCCAGGAGCTGGTGGACGCGCACGGTGGTAAGACGGCTGAAGCGCTCGAATCAGAGCGCGTCGAAACGAAGACCGCGGGGCGCATCCTGGCCATTCGCAGCTTCGGGAAAGCCAACTTCCTCGCGATCTCGGACGGCCGCGCCAAGATCCAGATCTACATTCGCAAGGACGCGCTGAGCGAGCGCGACTTCGCGATGTTCAAGCTGCTCGACTTCGGCGATTTCATCGGCGTCGAAGGACACCTGTTCCGGACGAAGACGAACGAGCTGACGATCTGGGCGACAACGCTTCATTTCCTGGCGAAGTGCTTCATTCCGCTCCCGGAAAAGTGGCACGGCCTGCAGGACGTCGAGATCCGCTACCGGCAGCGCTACCTTGATTTGATCGTCACCCCGGACGCGCGGCGCGTGTTCGAGATCCGCAGCCGGGTGCTGGCGGCAATCCGCACGTTCCTGAACGCGCGCGGCTATCTCGAGGTCGAGACGCCAATGATGCAGCCGATTGCCGGCGGCGCGCTCGCGCGGCCGTTCGTCACGCATCACAACGCGCTCGACATGGAGCTGTTCCTGCGGATCGCGCCCGAGCTGTATCTCAAGCGCCTGACCGTCGGCGGCCTGGAACGCGTGTACGAGATCAACCGCAACTTCCGCAACGAAGGGATCTCGACACAGCACAACCCCGAGTTCACGATGCTCGAATTCTACCAGGCCTACAGCGAGTATCGGGAGCTGATGGACATGACGGAGGAGATGATCTCCGCCGTTGCGCGCGAGGCGATTGGGACGGACCAGGTCACGTTCGGCGAGCACCAGATCTCGCTGGCGCCGCCATACCGGCGCGTTTCGTTGCGCGACGGTGCACGCGAGGCGGCATCGGCACGCCTGGGAATCGCCGTCACGGACCAGGAACTGCGGTCTCGCGAGCAGGCAGCGGCCATCGCGCACCGACTCCATATCGACCTGCAGCCGTCGTGGGGCGCCGGCAAGATTGCGACGGAGATCTTCGAGCGGTTGAACGAGTCATCGCTCATCCAGCCGACGTTCGTCTACGACTTTCCGACCGAGGTGTCCCCGCTCTCGAAGCAGCGTGCTGACGATCCCGACACCGTCGAACGCTTCGAGCTGTACATCGGCGGCTTCGAAGTTGCCAACGCCTTCAGCGAGTTGAACGATCCTGCCGAACAGCGACGCCGCTTCGAGGCTCAGCTGACGGTGAAGGCGACCGGCGATCTCGAGGCGCACGCCATGGACGAGGACTACATCCGCGCGCTCGAGTATGGCCTGCCGCCCACCGCCGGCGAAGGGGTGGGAATCGATCGCCTCGTCATGCTGCTGACGAATAGTCCGTCAATCCGCGATGTCATCCTGTTCCCGTTGATGCGTCCGCGAAGTTGATCTCGTTCGCCGGTCCTTTAAACAGGGAGAGCGCGGCGAGCTCGGAGAGATCGGGACATTAAAAATAGAATAGCGTCCTCTCCGTGCACTCCGGTCTCTCAGAGGCTACGTTGCCGCAAAGGTGGGACGATCAGGGCGCATAATAGAGAGAACGGCATGAACCTCCCGTTCGAAGCCTTCGTCGCTACCCGATACCTGCTGGCGCGCCGGAAGCAGGCGTTCATCTCGCTGATCTCCTTTATTTCCATTCTTGGCGTGATGGTTGGTGTGATGGCGCTGCTCATCGCGCTCGCGCTGATGACCGGATTACAGGGAGAACTGCGCGATCGGATCGTCGGATCCTCCGCCCACGTGTATGTGTTCAGGGCCGGCGAGGGCATCCGGGACGCGAAGGCCGAAGTCGCCAAGCTCAGCCAATTGCCGCACGTCATTGGCGCGGCGCCCGCCGTCATCGGGCAGGGACTCTTGACCAGCGTGCAGGGCGCGCAGGCGCCGGTCACGATCAAAGGCATCGATCCGTCGCTGGAGCCGTCGGTCACCGACATCCGCCGCGCGATCAAATCGGGAAGCCTGGATGCAGTGCGCCAGAAAGCCGAGGGCATGGACGGCCTAGCGCTCGGGCAGGATCTCGCCAACACGCTGGGCGTGCATGTCGGCGACACCGTGACGCTGCTCACGCCGGAAGGTACGCTCACACCATTCGGCCTGGGACCGCGGACACGGACGTTGAAAGTCGTCGGGATCTTCAGCCTCGGCCTGTACGAATTCGACAACGCATACGCGATGCTGGATCTCCCCGTGGCCGAGCGGCTACTCGCGAAGGATCATCCGGACTTCGTGCAGTTGCGCCTCGATGACATGTTTTCGGCGCCGGCGATTTCCGCGAACATCCAGGAGGCGCTCGGCCTCGAGTACTCGACGCAGGACTGGGCCGACATGAACAAGTCGCTCTTCTCCGCGTTGAAGCTCGAGAAGATGGCCATCTCCATCACCATCGGCCTCATCGTGATGGTCGCCGCGCTCAATATCGTCGCGTCGCTGGTGCTGCTGGTCATGGAGAAGAGCCGCGACATCGCGATCCTGAAGACGATGGGAAGTTCGGCGGCGAGTATTCGCCGCATTTTCATGCTGCAGGGGCTGATCATCGGCCTGGTCGGAACCGCCGGCGGTGCACTTGCGGGCTGCACGCTGATTTACATCCTCGATCGCTACAAGCTGATTCACGTGCCGATCGACGTGTACCAGATCTCCTACGTGCCGTTCACGCTGATGCCGCTGGATTTCCTTGCCGTCATTGCGGCCGCCGTCCTGATCTGCTTTGTCGCCACGATCTATCCTTCGCGGCAAGCCTCCCGGCTCGATCCCGCTCAAGCGCTGCGTTACCAGTAGGAATGCCGTTCCTCGAGGCGTTCGGCGTTGACAAGAGCTACGCGGTGGGCACGACGCGGCTGCCCGTACTCCGCGGCCTGAGTCTCTCGGTCGAGAGCGGAGAGATGGTGGCCATTGTCGGCGCGTCGGGCGTCGGGAAGAGCACGCTGCTGCACGTGCTCGGAGGACTCGATTCGATTGACGGCGGATCGATCCGGATCGGCGACCGGGATCTTGCGGCGATGCGGCCCGACGACCTGGTGGCATTCCGCAACCGGCATGTCGGGTTCGTCTTTCAGTTCCACCACTTGCTGCCGGAGTTCAGCGCGGTCGAGAATGCGGGGATGCCCATGCGCATTGCGCGGCGTTCGGCGGAGGAACGCGAACAGCGCGCGCAGGGATTGCTCGAACGCGTCGGTCTTGGAGAGCGCCTGACCCACAAGCCCGGCATGCTCTCCGGTGGAGAACAGCAGCGCGTCGCGATCGCCCGGGCGCTGGTGATGGAGCCGTCGGTGCTGCTTGCCGACGAACCGACAGGGGACCTCGACGAGCACACCGCCGAGTCACTGCACGACCTGCTGCGCGAGATGCACCGCGAGCGCGGTCTCACCTCGATCATTGCCACGCACAATCCGCGCCTGGCCGCCGCATGCGATCGCGTGCTCCGCCTGGAAGAGGGCAGGCTGCGCGAAGCGCGTTGATCCTCTGAAGAGCCGGCCTGACAGCCGACAAAATCGGCGGCCGAGGTCACAGAATCGTGCGCGCCATTACGAGATCGTATGCGGCGCGACAGGATTGTATTTTGGCGCGGTCGCCGGATCTCGATGCACGGCAAGGTCATCGGGGCCGGCCCTCCCCATCGCGAATCTGCTTCCGCATGGGGAGTATCCGCGGGGCAGAATGCGTGGTTGATCTCGTACTTTTCGACTGACGAGGAGGTTCGGTATGAAACGGTTGTTCCTGCTGTTGGCCGCCGCGATCGTGGTGGCCGCCCCCGTGTTCGCCCAGGACAAGCCCGCCCCGAAAGCCACGGCCGGCTCTATGAGCAAGACGATGACTGCCGCGGGAACGGTAGCGGCCGTGAGCGCGGACTCGCTCACCGTCAAGGGCAAGAGTGGCGAGTGGACGTTCGCGGTGGACGACAAGACGCACGTGGCGGCGCGAGGCGCCAGCCACAAGAGTTCCACGATGAAGGACGAGAAGAAACCAACTCAGATCACCGACTTCGTCCACGTTGGTGACCAGGTGCAGGTCGCTTACCACGACATGGGCACGAGCAAGCACGCGGCGTCCGTCACGGTGAAGAACGCGAACCCGACGCCGAAAAAGTAGGACCACGGATTAACACGGATCCGCGGAGGACGATCGGCTCAGCCGATCGCAGCCACGGATC
>JBKOZS010000306.1:0-11183 GCA_046726015.1 Acidobacteriota bacterium | reverse complement strand
GTTGGAAACAGATCGACGCAGTACCAGACGCTGACCATTTCGGACAAGGCTGCATATGGGCAGCACAAGGCAAACATCAAATTCAAAGGGAAGGATTACGACCCGAGATTTGAAATCGATCCTGGTAGCTAGGCAAGCGATCGGCTCGCTGGCTGCGGCGCGCGGATTGCACGCCCGTCGGGCGTATGCCCGGGGGCGTGCTACGCGGGATCGAGCTGATCTACATCGGCAGGGGAGACGGGCTCCCCACCTCGGCCCGTCCGCAGATCGGCGGGATGCACGTCGGGGTTGCGGCCGAGGAATTCCACTTCACGCCACCGGCGCCAGCCACATTCGTGGCATCGGTACGGTTGACGATCGGTCAGCTTCTGGCGGAGCCGTTCAAGGTTGCCGCGCAATCGGGACGGATATACCCGCGCCGACGCACACCGCGGACACTTCATGCCGATGACCTCTTGGGGAACTCCGAAATGTTACCACAGCCACGGTCATGCGACGCCTGCTGAAGTCTGCCGCCACCGACCCTGTCGCATCGGCGCGCGCCGCCCGCCTGCACTACAGCACCGACACGAAACCGGGCATTCGCCGGGTCAGGAGTGGCAAGGGCTTTCGCTATCTGCGCGCTGATGGGCCCGTCACCAGCAAGAAAGACCTGCAGCGGATTCGCGCGCTGGTGATCCCCCCGGCCTGGACCGATGTGTGGATTTCGCCGGATCCCCTGGGTCACCTCCAGGCGACGGGACGGGATGCCCGGAAGCGCAAACAGTACCGCTACCACGCGCGGTGGCGCGAAATACGCGACGAGACGAAGTACGGCCGCCTGGTCGCGTTCGCGCGCGCGCTCCCCGCGATTCGCCGGCGCGTCAGCGCGGATTTACGACGGGACAAACTGCCACGCCGGAAGGTTCTTGCGACAATTGTGAAGCTGCTCGAGGAGACCCTCATCCGTGTCGGCAATGCGGAGTACGCGCGCGACAACCAGTCCTTCGGCTTGACGACGATGCGCGATCATCACGTGAAGGTGAACGGCTCGAAGGTCGAGTTCGTCTTCCGCGGCAAAAGTGGGATCCGGCACACGCGTGAGCTCGACGATCGAACGCTCGCGAAGATCGTCAGGAAATGCCGTGAACTGCCCGGGCAGGATCTCTTTCAGTATCGCGACGGGGATGGACGGGTGGTTGATATTGAGTCCGGCGACGTCAACGAGTACCTCAAGGAAATCACCGGCGAGGATTTCACGTCGAAGGACTTTCGGACCTGGTGTGGGACCGTGCGCGCCATGGAGCTGTTGCGCAAGTGCGTGGCTGCGGAGTCAGAATCCAGGGCGAAGAAAGAGATCAGCCGCTGCATCGAGGAAGTCGCGAAGCAGCTTGGCAACACGAAGGCTGTCTGCCGCAAGAGCTACGTCCACCCGGCGGTGATCGACGCCTACCTGGATGGGACGATTGGGAAAGGGGCGCGCGCGCGCCGTGCGATGAAGGCCGTCGGGCAGTTGACGCAGGCCGAAGCGGCTGTCCTCGGCCTGCTTGAAAGGCGCTGAGGCGATTGGCTAGCGCCCGTTGAGCGTGATGCCGCCGTTCGTGCCTTCGATCTCGAGACGCGGCCCGCCTCCGTTCAGCCGTCCTTCGAGCCGGCGCCGCGACTGATCGCCAACCGTCTCGATCGCCAGGCCCTCGGCGTTGATGCCACCATTGCTGATGCGCGCCGAGATCGTCGCCTTCGCATCGCGTGGCAGCTTCACCCGGATGCCGCCGTTGGTGCATTCGAGCTTCACGCCTCCTTCGGGCATCTGCGCGAGGTCGATATCCAGGCCGCCGTTGGTCGTGGTCGCGTCGAGCGTGCCGGCGATATCGCGTGCTTCGACGCCGCCGTTGGTCGTCTCCGCGCTGATCCGTCCCTTGAGTCCGCGCACCTCGATGCCGCCGTTCACGGTCTCAACCTTGACTTCAGCTCCGGCGGGTACTCGGACGCGGTATTCGACCTGGAGGCTGCCGCCGTGGAACATGCCGCCGCCGCGGTCGATCTTCGTGTCGATCTTCACGCTTCCCGCGGACGCGTCTTCGATGATGTGGATCCGCTCGAGCGCGGTCTTCGCGGCCTCGGGCGATGGTCCTTTCGCTTTCTTGATCGCCACGACTTCCACCGTGTTGCCGTCGCCAGGCTGCACGTCGATCTTCCCGTTGACGTTGTTGATCTCAACGTGTCCCGCGGCGTCGAGCGGATAGGTTTTCCGCCACTGGGTGGTCTCTTCCGAACGGAACTCGGCGGTGACGATGTCGCAGCCGGTGCTGGCGAGGAGCAGCGGCAGCAGGAGCGCTGGCAGCAGCCGGCGCGTGGTGGTACGGATCATGGCTTTCTCCCTCTCGGGCCAATATACGGCCTCCCGGGGTCGTCCGTTCCTTGAACTTACGGGCTGTCAACGGGGCGGTTACCTCAAAGCGGCGGCAGACCGGCTATACTCAGCGGCATCCCAGCGGGTTCGGGTTCTCCCGGTTCCACGGGTTGAGGTTCGAAGGCTGCAGGGTTCAAGGTTCGCAACGCATGTCTGAACGCAAGTATCGCCAGCGAGGGTACCAGGACGAGCCGTCGGATCGGCGGCCGGCGCAGAAGCCGCAGCAGAAGAAGGAGTACGCGCCGCGCGGGCAGCCGCCCGTGCAGCCGAAGACCTTCAATATGCCCGGCTTTCGCGAGGTCGTGAAGTGCGCGCGGTGCGGAACGGAGCTCACCGTCGCGGCGGCCTGGGGGCCGACCAGCCAGTGCCCGCGTTGCCAGGCCGACCTGCACAGCTGCGCGCAGTGCGTGCACTTCGATACCGGCGCCGCGTTCGAGTGCCAGAAGCCGATTCCCGCGCGCGTGTCGCCAAAGGATACGCGCAACGAGTGCCCGTTCTTCGAGCCCCGCACGACCGTGGAACGTGAAACCAAATCGTCGGTTTCCCCGACCAGCGCGTCAGGTGCGAAGAAAGCGTTCGACGATTTGTTCAAGTAAGCGAACATACGCGCAGCAGGGCATCGCGAGCGCACGGAGCTGTCGCATGACGTGGCTCTCTCTCGTTCTCGCCGCGGCGATCGCCCAGGCCTCGACGGCCGCGCCGGCCTCGCAGCTCACCCGCGAGGAGATGGCGGCTTTCCTTCAGAACGCTTCGATCGTGCGATCCCGCTCTACCAGCAAGGGAATCACGAGCCCGGTCCGGCTCACGCTCTCCGACGGCCGGCTCACCCACGACGCTGCGTTTCAGCGCGTTGACGAACAGAAATCCGTCATGGAGTTCGGCAGCGGCCGGCGCGAGTTCAACTTCGTTGACTCCTGGCGTTACAACCTGGCGGCCGTCCGCATCGCGGAGCTCCTCGGGATGGGCGAGATGATGCCGGTCACGGTCGAACGACGATGGGGAGGTTCGAAGGGCGCGTTGAGCTGGTGGGTCGACACGCTGATGGATGAAGCCGAGCGGCTCAGGAAGAAGATCCAGCCACCCGACTCGGCGTCATGGAACCGCCAGATGCAGACGCTGCGCGTATTCACCGAGCTGGTTCACGACACCGATCGCAACCTCGGAAACGTGCTCATCACTCGCGACTGGCAGATCCGCATGATCGACTACACGCGCGCGTTCCGCCTGGGGAAACAGATCCGCGAAGGGGAGATCTCGCGGTGCGATCGCAACCTGCTCGCCGCGCTCGACGCGCTGACGCTCGAATCGCTGACGAGCGCGACCAGCCAATACTTGACGGAGTACGAAATCGACGCCGTCATCTCGCGTCGCGACCGCATCGTCGCGCACGTCCGGCGGCTGGTCGCGGACAAGGGTGAGGCGGTCGTCTTGTATTAACTACGGACGGACACGGATGAACACGGAGGACGCGGATGAACACGGAGAAGCTCCCGCATGTTTCCGCGTGTGTCCGTGGTCACTAATTCCATTTCAACCCTTTTAGTTGTTCGAGATTGATGTTGCCGCCGCTCAGCACGCACGCGACCCTGGTTCCACGCGGCGCGGTGACCAGGTGGTGCAGGAGCGCGGCTACGGGCGCGGCGGCGGCTCCCTCGGCGACGACCTTCAGGTGCGACATGATCCACACGACGGCATCGAAGATCTGCTCGTCCGGGAGCGTGATGAAATCATCCACGTACTGACGGACGATGTCGTAGGTTTTCTCGCCGACGCGCTTCACGCGCAGGCCGTCGATGATGCAATCGACGCGATCGAGCGTGAGCAGGTGCCCTTCGCGCACGCTGCGGGTCATGCCGGGTGCGCCGGAAGACTCCACGCCAATGACCTTGATCGCGGGGTTGCAGCTCTTGAGCGCGAGCGTGACGCCGGAGATCAGGCCTCCGCCGCCGATTGGCACGAGAACCACTTCCACCTCAGGCCAGTCCTCGTAAATCTCGAGGCCGAGCGTGCCCTGCCCGGCAATCAACTCCTCGTCATCGAACGGATGAATGTAGGTGTAGCCGCGCTCTTCGACGAGCTGTTTCGCCTTCTCGTTGGCCTCGTCCCAGATCGTCCCGTGCAGGACGACCTCGGCGCCATACGCGCGGGTCGCGGCGACTTTGGACGGCGTGGCGTTCTCCGCCATCACGACAACCGCCTTGATCCCGTAGTGCGCGGCGGCAAGCGCGACGCCTTGGGCGTGATTCCCGGCGGACGAGCAGATGACGCCGCGTTGCTTCTGCGCGTCGGTGAGATAGGAGAACTTGTTCATCGGCCCGCGAATCTTGTACGAGCCGCCCCGCTGGAACATCTCCGCCTTGAGGCGCACGTCAAAGGCGGTGTGTTCGCTGAGCAGCCGTGACGTGAGCAGCGGGGTGTGATAAACGGAATCCCCCATCCGGGCGCGCGCCCTTTCGAAGTCCGACCGCGTGAGCGGGAGCATCACGCGAGTATAGCCAACCACGGATTGACACGGATCGACACCGCAACGGATGGACACGGAAGCGCTGTCAGCGCGGCGGTCCGAAGGCCTTGTTGGTCAGGAATGATTTGTCGGTAAGGCTCTCGAGAAAGGCGACGAGATCCTTGCGCTGATCCGGCGTAATCGAAAACCCCTTGATGCGGTTGCTCTTCAACGGACTCTTCACGCCGCCACGCGCGTAGTGCTCGATGGCGGCCTCGAGCGTCTCGATGCTGCCGTCGTGCATGTAGGGCGCCGTGACGGCAATGTTGCGCAGGGTCGGTGCGCGGAAGCGCCCCATGTCCTGCGGCTTGCGCGTCCGATCGACGAGACCGCGATCGCTGGCCGGGTAGGCGCCGCGGCCGTTGATGTTGTACAGCCCGGTGTTGTGAAACAGCGGTTCGACCGGCGTGGCTTTCTCGAACGTCACGGGTCCGGACAGGTTGAACGACGCGTGACACTCGGCACAGCGGAGCGCCTTCGAAAAGAACAGATCCTTGCCGCGCAGTGCCGCCGCGCTCATCGCGGTCTTGTCGTCGCGGTACAGATAACGATCGAAAGGAGAGTCGGCGGATACGATCGTCCGTTCGAACGACGCGATGGCCTTGACGATATTGGGCAGCGAAACCGGGTCCGGTTCGTTCGGGAACGCGGCCGTGAACGCCGCGGCCATGGCCGCATCCGACGAGAAGCGCTCGACGATCTTCGCCTCGTGTCCCTTGATCCCCATCTCGATTGGATGCTCGTTGAACATTGGTACGAGCATCTGCGCTTCAAGCGTCCGCAGGCCCGCATCCGCCCACCCGTACGTGAGGTTGTAGGCGACGTTGGTCAACGTCATCGTACTGCGCGCGTGTTCGGACCCGGTGGACCCCACGGCTCGCGCGAGACCATCCGTAAACGCGAATGCCTGCTGATGACACGTCGCGCAGGCGAACGTGCGATTACCGGACAGGCGCGTGTCGTAGAAGAGATGGCGACCGAGGTCGATCTTCGACTGGCTGATCGGATTGTCAGCCGGGACGCGCGGAACAGGGAGGCCGCGCGGAAGATGCCACTGATACTTGTCGGCGCTCAGGGTCGCCCCGAGGCTCTCAAACGGGGAATGCTGAATGCCGAACACGAGCACGAACGCGCCAGCGATCGCCGTGACCCGGGTTCGGCATTGAACATTGAGCATTGAGTACTGCCGGCGCGCGAGCGCCGGCCCTATTGCCAGGCAGTGTGCACAGGCCTCAGGCCCATGTTGACGGTCTGGCCCGCAAGCGCCGCGCGCTCCTTCATCCAGCCCTCGAACGACGTGACCGAGGCGGGATCAACACCGGCAGGATCGACCTTCCGCTGCGCGACCCACTCGTTCATCGCCTTCATCAGGATATCAGCCTGCTGGCGGTCGCTTGCGAAGAGTTCCATGTAGGCCTGCTTGGCATCGTCGATCCGGTTGAGCGCGAGATACGCCTCGCCGCGGTACTCGAGGGCATCCGGGAACCCGGGCGCCATTTGCAGCGCCGTGTCGTACATCTGGAGCGCCGTCGTGTAGTCTCCGATCTTCCGGTAGGCGAATCCCATTCCGTTGTATGCCTGGTAGAGATTCGGCACCAGCTCGCTCGCGCGCTTGAAATCCTTCAACGCCTTCTCGAATTCGCTGCGCGCCTTCCTCGGATCGCTCTTTTCGGCCCTGAGCCCCTTGTCCTTGTGCCCGATGCCGCTGTTAAAGGCCGCGCGCGCCATGTCTTCCGGCGTCAGTTCCCGCATCGTCGGGGAGCTCGACGGCATCGACCTGCCGTTCGCGCCGAGGGTGAGAGGGCAGATGGCCACAACGGCGGCCAGCAGCACTCCGGTTTTCCATATGCGGTTCATGAGCTACTCCTTCGCGGGTTGACGGGTGACTTCCAGATCGATCGTGATGGTGACCTCGTTGCCGACGACGGCGCCGCCGCCTTCGAGAAGTCGGCTATAGAGCAGACCGAAGTCGCGGCGATCGAGGACTGTCGAGGCGTTGGCGCCCACGCGCGCGTTGCCCCAGATGTCCTTGATCTCCGGCGTCGGGCCTTCCACGTCGAGGACGACTTCCTTCGTAACGCCGTGAATCGTCAGATCGCCGATGACTTTGAGACGCCCCGCGGCAGCGGCTTCGGCGCGCTTCGACTTGAACGTGATCCGCGGAAAACGGTCGACGTTGAAAAATGCGTCGCTGCGCAGGTCCTGGTCGCGATCAGGATTGCGCGTGTTGATCGTGCGGGCGTCGATAAACGCTTCGACGCGCAGCGTGCCCGCGATGTTCGCCGGGTCGAACGTCACCGTCCCGGTCGGCCCATCGAACTGGCCTTTCACGTTCGAGACAACCATGTGCCGAACGGCAAACTGCGCGGCCGAGTGTCCGGGATCGATCGCCCAGGTCGTCGTCTGGGCGCGTGCCGGCCGCGGAAACACGAGCGAAGTCGCGAGCACGAAGAGAGCTATCGCCGGGCGCATAAACCTCTGAGTGGCTGGGATGTGAGCAATATGCATTCCCGCCCGGGGCGGGCGCAACACTTATTTGACGGCAGGGGCCGCCGAAAAGACGGACCACGGATTCACACGGAATGACACGGAAACAGTCTCGAAACGGGCACGCAGGCCCTGGTTCGTCAGTGGGCTTCCGTGTCTATCCGTGTTTATCCGCGGTCGAAAGTCGTAACTGTTTTCCGTTTCCGTCGGCGTCGGGGACCGAGGTTCGAGGTCCGAGGTCCGAGGTCCGAGGTCCGAGGTCCGAGGTTCGAGGTCCGAGGTGCGAGGTGCGAGGTGCGAGGGTCTAAAGTCCGCCGGCCGGTTTGGTCTTCAGAACGCCGACTTGCACGAGGACCCCCGTGAAATCGAGGATCCGCCGCTCGCTGCTGATTAGCCCGTCGGCGACCGTCATGATGAGCGCGAAGACGACGTCCACTTTTCTGCCGGTCGCGGCCACGCCAAAGAATTCTCCCCCGTGAGTGCCGCTCACCCGCGCGATCTGAACGACGCGATCGCCGTCGATCAGCACCTCCTCGGAGTTGAACTGGATGTCGGGAAAGGCGTGGAACCACTTCCGGGCGATCCGCTCGATTTCCTCCCGGCCTTCGAGCACGCCTCCGGTCGGGCTGGTGACGGTCGCGTGTGGCGCGTACCCGTTCGCGAACATCACGGGATCGTGCGCGGCCCACGCGGCGCTCTGCCGTTCCAGGACGGAGTGGATTTCCTCTCGCGTCATGAGGCGGCCATGCTACGCCCGCGGCGGCGAAAGACGCAACCGAACGAGCTGCGCCGACCATGCATACCGATATACTCCTCAGATATGCGCACTCGAATCCTCATCGCTGCCGTGGCGCTCTGCGCATCCGGCATCGTGCACACGCAGACGTCGCCGGCAGTGCCGCAGGCGACTGGCGCTCGAAAGGCGAACGAGATCGTCGACCCGCGCGACTACCAGGATCTGCGATGGAGAAACGTCGGACCGACGCGCGGCGGACGCGTGACCGCTATCGCCGGCGTACGTAGCCAGCCCTGCACCTTCTACATGGGTGGTACCGGCGGCGGCGTATTCAAAACGGAGACGTGCGGTGAACGGTGGACGCCGATCGGCGACGGACAGATCGCGGACGGCTCAATTGGATCGATCGACGTCTCCGAATCGAACCCCAGCGTCGTGTATGTCGGCACCGGAAGCGCGGCAATCCGCAGCAACGTGATCATCGGCCGCGGGGTCTACAAGTCCGTCGACGCCGGCCGTACGTGGAAGTTTCTCGGGTTGAAGGACTCGGGACAGATCGGCGCAATACGCGTGCATCCGGCGAACCCGGATGTCGCATGGCTGGCCGCGCTGGGATCGCCCTATGGACCGAACGAGGAGCGCGGCATCTTCAAGACGACGGACGGCGGGTCGACCTGGCGCAAGGTGCTCTTCGTCAACAACGAGACCGGTGGCCGTACGCTGGCGATCAACATGTCGAACCCCGACGAGATCTACGCGGGGATGTACAAGGGCTTTCGCAAAGGCTGGGACATCATCAGCGGCGGGCCGGCCAGCGAAGGAGGGATTTACAAGTCGACGGACGGCGGTGAGCACTGGACGCACGTGACCAACGGCCTCCCGCAGACGTTGATTGGCAAGATCGACATCGACGTCGCGCGCAGTCAGCCGCGCACGGTCTACGCAATGATCGAGGCACCAGGACGCGAAGGTGGTCTCTATCGATCCGACGACAGTGGCGCCTCGTGGCGCAACGTCAACGCATCCGACAACCTCCGCACGCGTCCGTTCTATTTCAACTACGTGGATGTGAACCCGAAGAACCCGGAAGAAGTCTGGGTCAACGCGCTGAGCCTCTACAAGTCGACCGACGGCGGCCGCACATTCCAGACCGTGCAGGCGCCTCACGGCGACATGCATGGCATCTGGTTCAATCCCGACAACCCGAACGTCGCGATTCAGTGCAACGACGGTGGCGCAACCGTGACGACCGACGGCGGCCGCTCGTGGTCGTCGATCCTCAACCAGCCCACCGCGGAGATCTATATGGTCTCGGTCGACGACCAATATCCGTATCGACTTTACGGCCCGCAGCAGGACAACTCAACGTTCGTGGTGCCCAGCGTGCCGCCGCACTCCTGGGGCTGGGACAATCCCGCGCAGGCATGGACCCAGGCGTCAGGCTGCGAGACCGGCGGCATCTGGCCGCGTCCCGACGGCAGCGTTGTTTGGGGCGCCTGCAAAGGGGAAGTCGAGCGTTACAGCGCACTCTCGGGTCAATCGCAGGGCACGTGGATCTACCCGCAGAATCGCTACGGCCAGGATCCTGACAACATCAAGTATCGCTTTCCGCGATCGACGGTTATTTATCTCTCGCCACACAATCCGAACGTGATCTACCAGGCATCGCACGTCCTGCATCGATCGACCGACGATGGCGTCACGTGGCAGGTCATCAGCCCGGATCTCACGGCGCACGAACCGGAATTCCAGATCGTTCCCGGCCGTCCGATCACGCGCGACATCACCGGCGAAGAAGTCTATTCGTCGATCTATTCGATGGTGGAATCGCGTCTCGAGCCGGGCGTGATCTGGGTTGGCGCCAACGACGGACCCGTCAGCGTCACGCGCGACAACGGGCGCACCTGGAAACGTGTCACGCCGAAGAACCTGCCCGCCGGCGGCCGGGTGCAGAACATCGAGGACTCGCCGCATCGCAGGGGTTCCGCGTACATCGCGGTGTATCGCTACCTTCGCGAGCACGACCTGCAGCCGTACATCTACATGACGAACGACTACGGCGAAACGTGGACGCGCCTGACCGACGGCAGCAACGGCATCCCCGCCGACTACCCGACCCGCGTCGTCCGCGAGGATCCTGATCGGGCTGGATTGCTCTATGTCGGGACCGAGTTCGGCGCGTTCGTGTCGTTCGACGATGGCAAGCACTGGCAGTCACTGCAGCAGAACCTGCCGGCCACGCCTGTCACCGACATGCGCGTCCATCGGAAGGACCTCGTCATCTCGACGATGGGGCGATCGTTCTGGATCATGGACGACGTGTCGCCCCTGCAGCACCTTTCGGTGCGTGCGTCGAATGCAACGGTGACAGCGCAAGTCGTGCTGCCCGACGCGCCGTCTGCCGCGGGGCCGGAGTTGGTGCAGCCGCGAGACCCCGTCCGGTATCGCTATGCGCTCGCCGGGCGCGGCAGTATCGGCGTGCCGCAGTATCCGCCGGTCGCGGCCACGATCGACTACATGTTGCCGCAGGGACTCAGTGGCGACCTGGCAATTGAGATCCTGAACGCAGCAGGCACTGTCGTGCACACGATTCGTGCGAGTGGCGCCGGCGCGGGAAGCGGACGGGGCCGAGAAGGCCGCGGTACATCTGCATCCGCGGGAACGGACCCGACGGCGACGGAGCAGGAGAACCCCGAGATGTCGCCGCCCACCGGCGGACGCGGGCGCGGCGTCGCTCCAGTGCTGACGACACGCCCCGGCCACAACCGGTTCCTGTGGGACTATCGCTGGGAAAACAACGGACCGATGGTGGCGCCGGGCCGCTACACAGTGAGGCTGACCAGCGGGGGAGCGAACCAGTCGAAGTCGTTCACCGTGAAGGTCGACCCGCGCGTCACGAAGGACGGTGTCACGCAAGCCGATCTGGCCGCGCAGGAGCGTTTTCTCCTGCAGGTTCGTGACGCCATTGCGCAGGCGAACGCCCTGCGGAGCCGTCTCCAGCAAGCGATGCAGCAGAAGGGGCTGCAGCCGCCACCCGCGCCGGGCGTTGGCGAGACGCCCGATAC
>JBKOZS010000305.1:0-14542 GCA_046726015.1 Acidobacteriota bacterium | reverse complement strand
CGGCACGACTGGAGCAGCCACAGGCCGCCAATGTTCTTGAGCACCCGGATGGTGCCGCAGACGCCCCCCTCGTTCGTGAAGTTCCCCTCGAGCGCGGCGGGCGTAATGATCGGGTGCGCCACTTCGGTCCCGAGCAGCGACCACGTCCCTGAGCTGATGAACGCGCGCGCGCCGCCGGCCGGCACCGCCGCCACCGCCGAACCGGTATCGTGGCACGCCGGCGCAACGACCGGCGTCCCTTCGAGGCCGCTGCCCACGCTCGGCTTGAGACCGCCGAGAATCGTGCCAGGCTCGATCAGCTCGGGCAGCAGGTGCGTCGGCAGGTCCAGTTCGTGGAGCAACTCGTACGCCCACGTCCGCGCGCGCGCATCCACCATCTGCGTGGTCGTCGCGCTGGTGTATTCCGCGCGCAGATCGCCCGTCAGCAGATAGTTGAGGATGTCGGGGATCGTGCCGAAGCCGGTCGCGGCATCGAGCAGGCGCGGCGTGGACTGCGACGCCGCGACAAGCTGATACAGCGTGTTGAAGGTGAGGAACTGGATGCCGGTGATCTCGTAGACGCGCTCGCGCGGCACGCGGGCGAAGACGGCCGCCATGACCCCGTCGGTGCGCAGGTCACGATAGTGATAGGGATTACCGAGCAGTTCTCCGCGCTCGTCGAGCAGGCCGTAGTCGCAGCCCCAGGCATCGACGCCGATACTGTCGAGACCGCGCACGTCGCGCTCGAGACGCTCCAGCGCGCGCTGCATCTCGCGCCAGAGACGCAGCAGATCCCAGTGCATGGATGCGTGCTCGCGAATGGGCTCGTTCGGGAACCGGCAGATTTCCGTCAGATCGAGCACACCCGATCGCAGGCGTCCCGACATCGCGCGTCCGCTCTCAGCCCCGAGATCGAAAGCCAGGAAATGACCATCCATACCAACGTCGCGCTTGCGGCGGCGGGAAGAGCATATGCCCTGGCCGCCGTCGGGCCAACCGCGTTCCACGTATCAGCCCGTGTTTCGCGGCTCGGAACGGAGCGACAGGAGCGTATCGACAGAACGGCGTCACTCCAACGGTAGCGGATTTCGCGCTGCAAAACGGGGCCGCCCGCCCGCTTGGGGGTTGCCGCGTGAAATCCTGAGGTTGTATGTTCAGCGGTCTATGACGGATCGATCGCAGGTTCAGGACGCTATCAACGCGGGCAAGGGGCTGCTGCGGCTGGAGCCGTGCTGGGTGCCCCGCTCGTTCATGCACCCGGGACGCCGCCTCCGCCTGCACCCTGACGATCTGTATGCGTACGGTGCGCATCGCGGCGGCATCAACGAACGCTGGTTTTCATCGACCACGAATGCCGACAACGGCCCGGGGACGCCGCCGGACGAGGGGCTCAGCTACGTGCGTCTCGCGAATGGCAAGCGTTTCCTTCTCAAGGAAGCGGTCGAGCGCGCCGGCGATCTGTTGCTCGGCAAGCAGACGATGGAGCGGGAGAAAGGCTGGAACCTGCTCTGCAAGTTCTTCGACAATATGGGACCGATCCCGCATCACATGCACCAGAGCGACGAGCATGCGAAGCGCGTCGGCCGGCGCGGGAAGCCCGAGGCATACTACTTTCCTCCTCAATACAATCCGACCGACAACAATTATCCCTACACGTTCATGGGCCTCGAGCCAGGTACGACGAAGGACGCCGTGCGGCGCTGCCTCGAGAACTGGAACAAGGGAGACAACGGCATCACCTACCTGTCACGTGCGTATCGTCTCGAGCGTGGCACCGGCTGGCAGATCGATCCCGGAATCCTGCATGCGCCCGGGTCGCTGCTGACCTACGAGCCGCAGGTGAACAGCGACGTGTTCGCGATGTTCCAGTCGGAAGTGGAAGGGCGCATCACGCCATGGGATTTGCTGGTGAAGGATGTTCCATCCGACAAGCACAAGGATCTCGACTACATCATCGGGATGCTCGACTGGGACGCCAACGTCAACCCGAAGTTCGGCGACAGCAATCGCTACCGTCCGAAACCCGTGAAGCCGTTCGAGGAGACGGAAGGCGAAGGGTATTGCGAGCAGTGGGTCACGTACGGCACCGGTTGGTACTCGGCGAAGGAATTGACGGTGCTGCCGAAACGCAGCGTGACGATCAAGGACGCCGCCGCATACGGCGTCATCCTCACGCAGGGTCACGGCACGCTCGGCGGCCTGCAGGTCTCGACGCCGGCGATGATCCGCTTCGGACAGATGACGGAAGATGAGTTGTTCGTCACCGCCGACACCGCCGCCGCCGGCGTCCGCGTCGAGAACCGGAGCGACAGCGATCCGCTGGTGATGTTGAAACACTTTGGCCCCGGCAACCCGGATGCGCCGAAGAGAAAGTAACCAGTCACCAGTTGCCAGTTGTGAAAACGGCAAAGCGGGGACTGGAAATTGCCACCTGGTAACTGGTAACCGCAAACTGCTAACTGCTAACTGGAAACTGGTGACCGACAGCGGAGCTCATATATGCACGCGAAGCCAAAGTTGCACAACGCCATGTGGCCAGGCCTGGTCGGCAAGGGCGGCCCGGGCGCGGAGCCGCCAATCGATCTCGACACGATGCTCGACCTCACCGCAAAGGCGCAGGTCGACGGCACGAAGTTCGACGGCGTCGACCTGTTCCTGTTCGATCCGCACGTCAGCATCGACTCGACGAACGACGACCTGCAACGGCTCGCGGACAAAATCCGTTCGAAGAAGCTCATGGTCGGATCGCTGGTCGCGCCGGTATGGCCCCCCACGGGCGGCGGATCGGCGATGGGCAGCGAGGAGGAGCGGAAGGCGTTCCTCACGCAGGTGCGCAAGGCCTGTGCGATCGGGCGGAAGCTCGAAGACCTGGGCATTCGCCGTTATGGAATCATCCGCATCGACTCGGCGGCCAGCCCCGCCGAGTGGGCAAAGGATCCTGTCGAAAACACGAAGAAGATTGCCGACACGTTCCGAAAGGCGGCCGACATTGCCGAGGACATTGGCGAGCGGCTGGCGGCCGAGGGAGAAATCTGCTGGGGCGGGATGCATAGCGTCAGACGCAACGTCGAGCTGCTGGAGATGGTGAACCGGCCGAAGACGGTCGGGTTCCAGGCCGACATGGCGCACACGCTCCTCTTCACGATGGGCTACAACGCGCCGGAGGACCGGATCCTGCCGGAGAACTTCGACTGGTCGGACCAGAAAACGCTCGACGAAGGGCTGCGCAAGATGACGAACGCGCTGCGCCCGTGGACCTTCGATTTCCACGTCGCGCAGAACGACGCAACCGTCAAGGGCTCTGGCTCGCACGACAAGACCGGCCGCCACTGTCTTCCGTTCGATCCCAACGGCAAACTCGACATCGTCAAGCACGCCGGGTTCTGGCTGCGCGACGAGAAGGGCAACATCGAACGCAAACTGGATCACATCTGCTGGGACGGCTGCATGTTCCCGAATGCGGTCATGACGCAGCAGAAAACCTGGAACGATGTCCTGGGCGTGATGAAGGGCGTGCGTGACGCGCACGGCTGGGACTGACGGCGAGGTGCGAGGCGCGAGGTGCGAGGTGCGACGAGTCACTTGTAGGCCGGGTCTTCAGACCCGGCATCAGAGGCGCGAGGAGCGATGAAGACTCTCAATATCGGCTTGGTTGGCTACGGGTTCATGGGACGCACGCACTCCAATGCGTTCCTGCAGGCGCCACGGTTTTTCGAGCTTCCGTTCAAGCCCGTGCTCAAGGCGGTGGCCGCGCGCAACGAAGAGCGCGTCAAGAAATTCGCGGCGAACTGGGGCTACGAATCGTACGAGACCGACTGGCGAAAGCTGATCGATCGCAAGGACATCGACGTCATCGACATTGCCAGCCCGAACGACACGCACCGCGAGATCGCGATTGCCGCGGCGCGCGCCGGGAAGATGGTGATGTGCGAGAAGCCGCTCGGCCGCAATGCGGCGGAAGCCGAGGAGATGGTCGCGGCGGTGGAATCGGCGGGCGTCCCGAACACGGTCTGGTACAACTACCGCCGCGTCCCCGCCGTCACGATGATCAAGCAGCTCCTCGACGAAGGGAAGCTGGGGCGCATCTTCCACTATCGCGCGAAGTTCCTGCAGGACTGGACGATCTCGAAGGAACTTCCGCAGGGAGGCGAAGGCCTGTGGCGGCTCGACGTGTCGGTCGCGGGGAGCGGCGTCACGGGCGACCTGCTCGCGCACAACATCGACACCGCGTTGTGGCTGAACGGACCGATCACCGAGGTCACGGCCATGACCGAGACGTTCATCAAGGAACGCAAGCACAACATCACCGGCAAAGTGCAGGCGGTCGGTATCGACGATGCGAGCGCGTTCCTGTGCCGGTTCGAGAACGGATCGCTCGCCATGTTCGAAGCGACACGCTACGCGCGCGGTCACAAGGCGCTCTACACACTCGAGATCAACGGCGAGCACGCATCCGCCTTCTGGGACCTGCACGATCTGCATCGCCTGCAGTATTTCGATCATCGCGACGAGGGTCGCGTGCGCGGCTGGCGGAGCATCCACGTCACTGACGGCGACCAGCCGTACATGAAGCACTGGTGGGTGCCGGGGCTGCAGATCGGCTACGAGCATACGTTCACGCACCAGTTCGCGGACTTCGTCGCGGCGGCGTCCAAAGGAAACAGCCTTCCGCCCACCTTCCGCGACGGACTCGCCACCGATTACGTGACCGATGCCGTCTTGAAATCGGCGAAGACGAGACAGTGGGAAAAGGTCGCGACTTCACAGGCCACCGCGGGGACCGCCGCAGGAGGAAAAAGAGGATGAGGATCACGCGGAGACTCGTCGTTACGGTTGCGACGGCCCTGCAGATTATCGGGACCGCTTACGCGCAGGCACCGCAAACACCTCCGACGCCCCAGGCAGGACAGCAAGGCGCGGGACAGCCACAAGGCCGCGGAGAGGGTCGCGGCCGGGGACGTGGCGGCGGCCTCAATCTTCCGCAGCCGCTCCCCTTCGAGAATCACGATGGGTTCACGCAGATCTTCGACGGCACGTCGCTGAAGGGCTGGGATGGCGACCCCAGGTTCTGGCGGGCCGAAGGCGGGGTCATCATCGGCCAGAGCACGCCCGAGAACAAGCTGACCGAGAACACGTTCCTCATCTGGCGTGGCGGCGAGCCGAAGGATTTCGAGCTGAAGCTGGAGTATCAGATCGATTCGACCAACAGCGGCATCCAGATCCGCAGCCAGCATCTGGCCGAAGGCACGCCGTCAGCCCGCGGCGGCACCATTTCGCACAAGTGGGTCCTCAAGGGCTACCAGTGCGATATCGATTTCGAGAACAGGTTTACCGGCCAGATCTACGAGGAGCGGGGCCGGGGCTTCCTCGCGATGCGCGGGCAGTTCAGTTATGTGCCTGAAGGTGGCGGTCCGAAGGTCGTCGGCGTCCTGCAGACCAGCGACGATGAACTGAAAGGAATCATCAAGACGAACGACTGGAACCAGGTCCACATCATTGCGCGCGGCAACATGATCACCGAAATCCTCAACGGCCACACCACCAGCGTACTGGTCGACGACGACACCAAAGGGCGTGCGCTCAGCGGCCTGCTTGGATTCCAGATGCACGTGGGCGAGCCGATGAAGGTGCAGTTCAGGAATGTTTGGTTGAAACAGTACTGAGCCGCCTCGCACACCATGTTCACCATGCATCCGATCGGCACCGTCCGCTCTCCCTACAGCGACACGGCGCAAATCCCGAAGGGCCCCGGCGTTGAGCATCACGCCGAAGGCGTGCTCGAGCTGCTGCCTGAGTACGAACAGGGGCTCCTCGATATCGACGGCTTCTCGCACCTGTTCGTGTTGTGGGTGTTCGACCGCGCCGAGGGGGCATCCCTGATTGCCACTCCGCCGCTCGATAATCGGCCGCACGGCGTCTTCGCGACGCGATCGCCGCAGCGGCCGAATCCAATCGGGCTCACCGTGGTCGCTCTGCTGCGGCGCGAAGGAGCGAAGCTGGTCGTGCGTGGTGTCGACATGCTCGACGGCACGCCAATTCTCGACATCAAGCCGTATCTGTCGAGTATCCCGGAGTCAGAACTGAAGCGCGGCTGGCTCACCGGCATCCAGGGCGGCAACCCGCCGGGCCGATGACTCCGGCGGCTGACGCCGCTCCTCGCGCCTCGCGCCTCGCGTATTACAATTTGCCCGTGTCCTCACACGCCAGCGGAACCTTCGACGTCAAGCTCACGCCTCAAGCCATGATCGACAGCGCGGACGGGCTCGCGCGGCTGTCGATCGACAAACACTTCCACGGAACGCTGGACGCGACGAGCACGGGAGAGATGCTGAGCGCCATGACGGACGTCAAAGGATCGGCCGGCTACGTCGCGATCGAGCGCGTCACCGGAAGCCTCGCCGGCAAGCGCGGCACGTTCGTGCTGCAGCACACGGGCACGATGAACCGCGGTACACCGCAGCTGTCGATCACCGTCGTGCCGGACTCAGGCACTGGCGAGCTTGCCGGACTCTCCGGCACCATGTCGATCGCGATCGACAAGGGCAAGCACTCCTACGAATTCGAGTACACGATCAGCGACGCACGTACGTGATGGACCTCAACGTCGAGCCGCGCCTCTACACGGATCTCGCGAAGTGGTGGCCGCTGTTCTCGCCGCCCGTGCACTACGTCGAGGAGGCAGCGGACCTGCTGCCGATGCTGCTTGGAGCGACCGATCCGCCGCCGCGATTGGTGCTCGAGCTAGGGAGCGGAGGGGGAAGCCTCGCCAGTCATTTCAAGCGCCACTTCCAACTCACCCTGACGGACAAGTCGACCCAGATGCTGGAGGTCAGCCGCGCCGTCAATCCCGAGTGCGAGCATCTCGTCGGAGACATGCGAACGCTGGGTCTCGGACGGACGTTCGATCTCGTGTTCATTCACGACGCGATCATGTACTTGACGGAGCCATCATCCGTGCGTGCCGCGTTGGCCACCGCGGCCCGGCACTGCCGCCCGGAGGGGGCGGTCGTGGTCGTACCGGATTGCGTCAAGGAAACGTTCGAGCCGGCCACAGCGGACGGCGGGGAGGACGCTCCGGACGGGCGGGGACTGCGCTACCTCGAATGGACGTGGGATCCGGATCCGTCAGATTTCACCTGCGACGTCGCATTCTCGTTCCTGCTCCGCGACGAACACGGCCGCGTCGAACTCGACGGCGATCATCATCGCTTCGGCCTGTTTCCGCGAGCGATGTGGTTCGAGTGGTTCGAGGCGGCCGGCTTCCGCGCCACGTCGCGAATCGATCCCTGGAAGCGCGATGTCTTTATTGCACGAAGGGTCGAAGGAAGACGAAGTATCGAAGGAGCTTAAGGGCCGTTACGCAACGGTCGAAGCAGCAAGAGTCGAAGGAAGATGAAGAGTCGAAGGAGAGCAAAGTTATAAAGGAGCTCCTTCAATTCTCTCGAGCTCCTTCGACTCTCCAGCTCCTTTGACCCTTCGTGTCCTTCGACCCTTCGTGCTACCACACGAATCGCAGTCCGAACTGCATGTTGCGTCCGTCGTCGGCCGTCGTGATGGTGCCGACGGTCCGGTTCGAGATGTTCAAATCGGGCGTGCCGAAGTTCGCGTGGTTCAGGAGGTTGAATACTTCCCAGCGGAACTCGACGCGCGCCTTGTCGATCGGGAAGCGCTTGCTGAGCGAGAAATCAACGCGCTGCGTTCCCGGTCCGCGCACGGTGTTGCGTCCAGCCGTTCCTTGCGTGCCGGCGGCCGCCACGACATACGCCGTCGGATCGAACCAGTGGTCGGGCGTCCGGTTGTCGATGTTGCCCGCGTCCTCTTCGCGGCCCGGCGCGAAGTTCACGCGCTGCGGAACGAACGAACCGCACTGGCAGACGTTCGTCGACGTCACCGAGAACGGGAAGCCCGAACCGACGCGGACGATGCCCTGCACTTGCCAGCCTCCGAGTGCGTAGGCTGCCGCGCCGCCGCTGTTCAGCCACCGCTTGCCAGAACCGAATGGCAGCTCGTATCCGCCGCTGATCGCTGCGCGGTGCCGCTGGTCGTAGCGCGCCGGCCCTTCGTCGGCATCCAGGTTCGTGGCAAACGCGGTGTCGTTCGCCTCGATTTCACCCGACCCGTTGTCGGTGCTCTTCGAGACCTGGTAGTTCCCGAGGAAGAACAACCCGTCGGAATAGCGCTTCTCCACGCGGAACGACACGCCGTTGAAGTGCGCCCACCCGGCGTCAGACGAATACAGGATCGCCGACTGGAACGCGGGATACGGCACGCGGGTCACGATTGGCGTCGTGCCGGGGGCCGCCTGGTTGATGTTGAACCGCTTGTGCTCGTTGTAGCTGCGGCTGCCCGTGTACGCCACTTCCACGAGATAGTTGCGGCCGAGCGAGCGCTGCACGTTGCCGTTCCACTGCACGGTGTACGCGCTGCGGTTCGTGGGATCCATCGAGAACGGCGCCGGGAACTGCGGGATGTTGTTGAGATCCGGGAACAGCGAGTCCGCGTTGAAGCGCAGATCGTTCGCCGTCGGCTGCAGTGAGTACTGCCCGTAGTACGGAGGCACGAGGCGCGAGAACTGGAGTTCGTTGAGGTTCAGGTTGTCGTAGTACACCCCGAATCCCGTGCGCGCCACCGTGCGATCGTTCACGTTGTACGCGAGACCGAGGCGCGGCCCCCAGTTGTTCAAGTCCTTCTTCAGGATCCCCGCCGGGAAGTAGTTGTCCTGCTGAATCACCAGCGGCACGAGCTGCGCCGGGAGATCCGTCGGCAGCGAGTGATAGCCGATCTTCCCCTGCGCGGCATCAAACGATCCCTCGATGCCGTTCTTCTCGGCCCACGGCGCAAGATACTCCCAGCGGATGCCCATCTGCAGCGTCAGGTCCTGGGTGATCTGCCAGTTGTCGTCGAAGAACGGCGACACGGTTGGCGACGAGTACGTCGAGCGCGAGCTGCCGAAGGCGCCCGTGCACGTCGAGCACCACCCGAGCAGGAAATCCGCCACCGGGTTGCCGCTGAACTGGCCGTTGAACGTGAAGCCGCCGCGCGGCGGCACTTCCGTCAGGTGCTCGAAGTTGCGGAACTGCGCCTGCACGCCGAAGCGGGTGTTGTGCCGTCCCTTCACCCAGCTCGTCGCATTCGAAATGCTGTAAATCCGCTCGGTCGCCCCCTGCGTGATGCCCCCTTCGCCGTTACCGGAAAATCCGGTCATCGTGAAACCCGGTCGGCCGTAATCGATCGGATCGACGCCGCCCGCCAGGTTCTTGAGGCCAATGTCGCCAACCCAGTTGCGGCCGTCGAGGCTCACCGGCGCGTTCAGGTGGTAGGCATAGTTGAACCCGAAGCGGGTCTCGTTGACGATGGTCGGTGAGATGACCCATGTGTCGCCAACCGCGATGTTGTGACCGCGCTGGGGAAGATCCGTATAGCTGAAGAGCGATGGGTTCAACTGCCGGCCGTCGTAATAGAGGTAGCGTTCGAACAGCGTGTGCTTTGCGCTGACGACCTGGTCCAGACGCACGTCCGCGGTGTCCGCATCGTCGTTGAATGCTTTGATCGCACGGAAGTTGTTCGCGCCGTCGAGGTTCGGCGCCGGGATGGTCGGACCGAGCGTCTTTGCGAAATTGGAGAAGCGGCTCGCCGGGATCACGTTGCCCGGAAATGGCTGGCCGGTCAATGGATCACGAATGGCCGTCGAGAGACTCGAGAAATCACCAGACAGGAGGGCTGGATTCTGCACACTGCCCAGCAGCGTCCTGTCCGCCTGGGTTCGAAGTCCTTCGTACCCGCCAAACGCGAAGAACTTGTTCTTGATAATCGGACCCCCGGCCGTAAACCCTGACTGCGTCTTGTCACCGGGCTTCTGTCCGAAGTAGTTGGCACTGTTGAACGAGTCGTCGCGGCGGTAGGCGTAAGCCGATGCCGTGATCTGGTTGCCGCCGGACTTGGTCACCATCGAGACGACCGCCTGCCCCTGGCCGTACTCGGTGGTGAACGCGTTCCGAAGCACGTTCAGCTCCTGGACCGCGTCGAGTGGCGGATTGATCGACAGGTTGTTGAACCGGAGCGACCGGACGTAGACGCCGTCGATCGCGTAGTTGGTCGAGCTGTCGCGGCCACCTTCAACCGTCACGTACTGGCTGCGGCTGCTGCCGGCGGCGCCGAACTGCGTGCCGCGATTGAACGCCTGCGGGGTCACACCCGCCGAGAGCGAGGCGAACGCGAGCGGGTTGCGCCCCGCCACGGGAAGGTCCTCGATCTGTTTCTGCGTAATCGTCTGCGACACTGAGGCGTTGGTCTTCTGCAGCAGCGGTGACTCCGCCTGCACGCTGATCGTCTCGGCGAGCGTGGCAATGCCAAGCGTCAACGTGGGACGCGCGATTTCACCATTGCGCAACGTCAGGTCTTTGACTTCCGCGGTCTGAAAACCCGAGAGTTCGACTTTCATCGAGTACGTCCCCGGCGGAAGATTGGGGACGGAGAATCGCCCTTCCGGATCCGCCTGCGTCACGCGCTGGGCGTTGGTGGCGATGTTCGTCACGGTGATCGTCGCACCCGGCAGGCCGGCCTTGCTGGAATCGAGTACTTGTCCCGTGATGCCTGAGGATGCCGTTTCCTGGGCGCTGGCAGCGATAGACACCGCAAGGAGTGCCGCGAGAGCGAGACCGAGGCTCCTTGACATGATGAAGAACCTCCTTCGAAACCGGTCCCCGGATCGGGGCTGCTGATTAGACGTATTAAGGAAGACTGAAAACAGTAATCACTAACCGGTCGCCAGTACCAGTAGCCAGTAGCATTACTAGAGACTGGCAACCGGTCGCTGGCTAGTGACAATCGCGCGTTTCGGCGGCTTGCCCCGCCGTAGCCGCCCCGCGGCGAAGGCGGGCTTAGAAACAGACGAGGCGATCCCGCCGCTCGTCGATTTTCTTGAAGGGGACACCCGGCACCCTTTTCAGGTCGTCGAGCGTCTTGCAGGGCCCGTTCTTGTTGCGATACGCAATCCACGCGGCTGCTTCCTTGCGCAGCAGCGCCGCAACGCTTTCGAGCTCAATCGAGGTGGCGCTGTTCAAGTTGATCGGCTTGGGCGCCTCCCCTTTGAAGTTCTCGGACAGGTACTCGAGGATCTGCGTCAGCTCGTCATCCGTCGCACGCATACCGAGCCCGACCATCTTCGCGAGCACCGCTTCCCACCCGTCGCGCGTCAGGCGCACCGAGGCCGCACGTTGCGGCTCGTGGCACTGACTGCAGACGCGTATCGTGACGTCTTTGCCGGGACCGTCGGGCAACTGTCCCTCGGCGACGCCATGCGCACCGAGAAACACGAGCCACCCGGCAGTAACGCCAACCGCCGCTCCCAGGCTCGTTCGCATGACACCGGTGTTCATGATCCTCGGTCCTTCGGGCCCATTCTACGCCGCTGTCCACGCCATCATCCGAAGGCTGGCGGCACAGTCGTCGCGGTCACGCGGACATTTCGTGAAGCGTTGTTCTACCAGAAGGGCGCGTCTTGTCGATCGACAATCCGGCAGGGCGCCAGCGTTTCGCGATGCAAACGCATGAACGTGTGAAAACTCGCGGAAATGATTTGAATAGCCGGTCAGCGACCGTCAGCCACTTGAGGCGTCATGTTTCTCATTGCGAAATGCCGGCGCCGTCAGTGCTCCATCGGAATGCCGAACGCGTAGAGGTGATTATCGTAAGTGACGAGATACACCTGGCCCGCGCCCGCCGAGAGACCCGCCCGCGCAAATGATGTGATCTTCGTGCCGCTTCCCCACAGCGTTTTTCCCGTCGCCCCATCCAGCACGTAGAGCACGGCGGGGGCCGAGCGTTGCGCACGCGTGGCGGCACTGGCGGCCGTGGCGGGACGATGCTCGCCGCTCGAGACCGCGACGACGAGTCCATTGACCACGATCGGCGCGAGCGGCGAAATGAGGTCGCGCGAGGCCCATGCCGGTTCGAGCGACAGTTTGCCGTCCTGGTCGACGAGCTTGAACGCCACCACACGGCCGTTCGGCGCGAGGCCGTTCGCGGTGAACGTGACGCCGGTCGGAGGCGCACCAGCAGCGGTCGCAAAAATCCATCGCGTGCCCTGGTCCTCGCAGGTCGCGAGCGCGGTGCCGGCACCGGTCGCGGTGAACTTCGACGTCACGTGAAGAGGCGTCTTGTGATGGCCGCCGCCGAGCGACGCGCCGTCGAGCAGGTAGAGCTTGCCGTCGTTCCCGGTCACGGCGACGAGATCCGTGTCCTTGTGACGGATCACGATCGGCGATGCGTTGAAGTCCGCGCCGGGTGCGGAGAACCAGTCCCTGGGCTGCAGCGATGTCCGATCGAGCGAATGTTCCGTGAGATCCACGCGGGTGTCAGCTGCACCTTGCCAGCCTTCAATGGATCTCCCACAGAATTCCGAGGGCCGTCGATCACAGGCGTTCAGGAGATCAGGAGGTCAGGAGCTCATTAACTGAAGAAATTCTCCTGATCTCCCGAGCTCCTGATCTCCTGTGATCGTTCACAATTCGCCGGTTGCCATCGGACGATCGGTGCCGAGCCGAATGGCCCGGTATCCGCCGCGTGCCTTGAAGTACGCGTACAGTCCGCCGAAGATAATCGTCAGGATCACGCACAGGCCCGCCACCGCTTGTAGTGCCGCGCCCGGCCCGAAGTGATCGATCCGCGCGCCCATGATTGGCAACGCGACCGCAACCGACAGCATCCCGGCGCCACCCATCAGCGAAATCAGCAGCGCGCCGCCACGCGGGAACTGCTCCGCGGTCACCCCCAGCATCGTCGGCCAGAAGTAGGTCTTGCCGATCCCGAACAGCGTAGCCGCAGCAAACGCGATGACCGGCCTCGTGCCTGGCTGCAGGCCGCCGAGCCAATACAACCCCACGCCCGTGAGGATCGAGCAGACGAAGAGCGTGCCGATAGGGTTCTTGTGCGCGATGCCGCTACCGAAGGTTCGCAGCAGGAACATCAGCCCCGCGGTGTAGACGAGGAAGAGCACACCCTGGAGCTGCGGGACGAGCGCGCCCATGACCGTCGGGAACCACTGGTCGGGACCAAGCTCCGCGGCGGCGGTCATCCACATGCACACGAACAGCAGCAGGAACAGCGGCTTCGCTGCCTGGCTCCACATCTCGGCTGTCGAGATATTGGACTGCACGCGCTCGGTGACGGGATACGGCATCGACGACGCCATGAAGAGGTAAATCGCCGCGGGCACGAGAATGGTGGCGAGCTTCACCTGCCAGCTTGCGCCGAGCGCTGTCAGCAGCACCGCGAGCAATCCGCCAATCACGAGGCCGCCCGGCCACCACGCGTGAAGCATGTTGAGAAACTTGGTTTTCCGATCGCTGTAGATCGTTGCGACCAGCGGGTTGATCACCCCTTCGACGAGCCCTTGCGACAGGCCCATCACCATGAACCCCGCATAGAGCAGGGTCGTCCCGGTGTTGTCGAAGATCGAGGCGACCGGCGCGGTCGGACGGGGCGCAACCAGTACGAGCCCGATGCCGAGGAAGTATCCAACCGCCGACAGGATGTGCAGCGCGCGCATGCCCACCATGTCCACGAGCGCGCCGCTGATGAAGATCGCAATCGTGAACGCCCAGAACGCGGGGCTGAAGATCAGGCCCATCTGCTCGTTCGTGATCTGGAACGCGGTGCTCATCGGACCCGCCACGTCGCCGCGGATCGCGAACACCATCGAGGTCGTCACGAGCGACACGCAACTGGCGACGAAGAGTCTCTGCTTGTGCATCTGGTCCTCCGGTGACCGTTAGCGCCGGCCGTTTGCCCGGGTGGGCCGCCGTTTGGACAGATTTTCTATCAGAAACAGGCCGCTCTTCCCAGCACACACGATATCGAGGTCGCCGTCGCCGTCAATGTCAACCACCGGGATCTGCATCCCGCCGCCAATTCGCCCTCCGTACTCGATCACATGCCGCACCCACGCAACGCCACCCGTCCCGGCGCCTCGGCCGCTGCGCTGGCTGCCGCCGGTATCCGCAGGCGCCGCGAGGGAACGGGATTCGTACCAATAGACGCCAAGCGGTTCACGTTCGCCGGGATCGTTGCCGTTATGGGCCATGAAGCGCTTGCCGGTGACGAGATCCATGCGGCCGTCGCCGTTGAGATCGACGAGCGTCGAGGCGTGCGCTTGCGACCAGGCACTGTCGATCGTCCGGCGCACCCACGGTCCCGTTTCGGCGTTCTCGAACCAGAACACGCCGTAGTCGTGCCCGGACCCGGCGATCACGTCGTTGCGTCCGTCGCCATTGACGTCAGCGACGTGCATGAAACCCAACGACGTGACCTGTGGAGCGGCCGGCGTCGAGGCGGCCTGCGTGCCGGCTGCCGGCGGCGTCACGTTGGTCGACTCCCAGTCCGGATGAAAGGTCCAGTTGGCGGCCCGCGGATCGGCTGGGGCTTCCAGCCATCCTCGGGGGGTCAGGATGTCGTTTCGCCCATCCTTGTTAATATCCCCCGCGCCGATACCGTGGCCGAAGGTGCGGTCGCTGACCGGATGTGCCACGAACGCTCCACCTTTGACCTCGTACCACGCCTGGGG
>JBKOZS010000304.1:0-20312 GCA_046726015.1 Acidobacteriota bacterium | reverse complement strand
GCTCTCGGCAGCAATCGTGATCCACGCGCGATCCGGCGCGCGCTTGACGACCCCTTCACCAGTCGTGACGACGACCGGCTTGTCGGTCGTCTGCGAAGGTACCGTCATGACCTGGGCACGCACGGGCAAAATGCCGGCCATCGCAGCAAACAGTAGACACGCGGCCGTTCTCATTCAAATGGTCCTTTCGATCGCTAGGATGAGCAGGCGACGCGAAATCCAATCGCGTACGAATATGTATCCGCCGGCACCTTGTGGCGATGGCTGCACGAGAGCATCCGCACGTCGGCTACCAGCCACCCACCGCCACGTAGCACGCGCAAGTGGCCTGCCGGCGGCCCCGTCGGATTGCGTGCGGGAGACGCGGCGTAGTACGACGGATCGTACCAATCCTGCACCCACTCCCAGACATTGCCTGCCATGTCGAACAACCCGAAACCATTCGCCGGGTACTGGCGGCACGGCGTCGTGCCCTGGCTCCCTTTCAACGCGGGGTCGACGAGAAAGTTCGACATGTTCTGATCGAGCCGGTCGCCCCAGGGATACCGTTTGGACTCCACGCCGCCGCGCGCGGCCTTTTCCCATTCCGCTTCCGTCGGCAGCCGGAACAGACGCCCGGTCGATGCCGACAGCCATGCGCAATATGCGACGGCATCGTCATAACGTACGAGCGTAACGGGATGATCGGCGCGGCCGCTCGGCGGATCGAGGTCGTCCCAGACATACGGCGCACCGGTATGGCGGAAGGTTCGCTCGCGCTCCGCGCCGCCAGCGGTGACAACGAGTGGCAGCTCGTAAACGGCGGGGGCGCGGTGGCCGGTGTCGCGAACGAACCGCGCGTAGTCGGCGTTCGTGACGGGCTGGACCGCGATGAGGAAATCGTCCACATGCACGCGGTGCACGGGCCGCTCGTCCTCCTCGGCATCTTCAGACCCCATCAAGAACTCGCCGCCCGGTATCAGCGCGAGCTCGGGTAACAGATCCTCATTCATCAATGTCGTCCAAAGGATAGCGCATGCTTGGTTTTCGACTACACTGGCGGGCATGAAGCTCGAACCGTTCGAACTCGAGCGATTCCAGTCGATGTGGGAGAACCGGGTCCCCTGGAACCTGGCGGAAAGCGGCGTCCATCCCTTACGTGTCACCGACCTGGTGAACACTCCGGAGCTGCAGGTCGCGATGCTCGAGCAGGAGCTCGGGTACCCACAAACCAACGGCACCATCGAGCTTCGCACGCTGGTCTCGGCGATGTATCCCGGCGCCACGGCCGAACACGTCGAGGTCACGAACGGCGGATCGGAGGCGAACTGCGTCGTGCTGATGCGACTCCTGCAGCCGGGCGACGAGCTCGTATTCATGACGCCGAATTACATGCAGGCGCGCGGGCTGGCGCGAGCCCTGGGCGCGGATGTTCGGCCGTGGCCCTTGCGCGAAACGGGCGATGGCGCTGGCCGTCGATGGGCCGCCGACACGGACGAACTTCGACAGCTGGTTACGTCGAAGACGCGCGCGATCCTGATCTGCAACCCGAACAACCCGACCGGCGCGCGGCTCGACGAGGCGACGCTCGACGACGTGTGCCGCGTTGCGTCCACGGTCGGGGCCTGGGTGATCGACGACGAGATCTACCGTGGCGCCGAGCGAGAAGACGATGATACGGCGAGCGTGTGGGGACGCTACGAGCGTGCGATTGTCACGAGCGGCCTCTCGAAGGCTTACGGCCTGCCCGGGCTGCGCGTCGGATGGATCGTTGCGCCGCCGGAACTGATCGCGGAGCTGTGGGGCATTCACGATTACACGACGATTGCGCCGGGCGCGATCAACGATCGGCTGGCACGGATGGCGCTCGCGCCGGAACGACGCCCCACGCTGCTGGCGCGGACGCGTGGCATCATCCGGACGAACTATCCCGTTCTGCGACGATGGATCGAGCAGCGCGAGGGCATGGTTCATGTGCCGCCCGGCGCGGGCGCAATTGCCTTCGTCCGCTACCCGCACGCCATCTCATCGACCGAGCTGACGGCACGGCTGCGTGACGAAGCCGGCGTGCTGATCGTGCCGGGCGATCACTTCGACATGGACGGCTATGTGCGCATCGGCTTTGGAGCGGATCCCACGTACCTCGCGCACGGACTGGCGCTTGCCGGAAAGTTCCTCGATGCCGTGATGGTGCATGCGCGTTGATCTCGCGCTGATCGGCTTCGGCCATGTCGGGCGGCGGTTCGCGCGGCTGCTCGAAGAGCGGCGCGACTGGCTCGCGCTCGATTACGAGATCGACTGCCGCATCAATGGCATCGCGAGCGCGCGTCATGGCTGCATCTTCCGCGCACAAGGCGTCGACGCCGTCGCCGCAGCCGAGCGGCAGGAGAATGGCGAGGCGCTCGACGCCGACGGGACCGCGGTTGGCGACAGCTTCGAGGTGATTCGCGGTCTTGCCGAAAGCGACAGTCCCCTCAAGATCGTCGTCGAAGCCACGACGCTCGACATTTCGGCTGGCCAGCCCGCCATCGATCACGTCCGCGCCGCCCTCCAGTCCGGATGTCACGTGGTGACGGCCAACAAGGGACCTGCCGCGTTTGCCTACGAAGAGCTGAACGCGCTCGCCACCGATCGCAGCGTCTCATTCCTCTTCGAGGGGGCGGTCATGGACGGCGTTCCGATCTTCAATCTCGTCAGGGAAAAGCTGCCCGCCGTCGACATCCTGGGTTTCCGCGGCGTCATCAACAGTACGACCAATCACATCCTCACAGCGCTGGAAGACGGCGAGAGCTTCGACACCGCGCTCGAGCGGATGCAGGTCGATGGAATTGCCGAAGCGGATCCGACGCTCGACGTCGACGGATGGGACGCGGCAGCAAAGACGGCGGCGCTCGCCAACGTGCTGATGCGGGCGCGGATGACGCCGCAGGCGGTGGATCGCGAAGGCATCGGGCAGTCGACCGCCAGGCTGGCGATGGCGGCAAAAGGACGCGGCGCGCGCGTGCGCCTGGTGGCGTCGGCGCATCGCACGCCGAACGGCGTCACCACCGCCGTGCGGCCGGTCGAGCTGCCCGAAAACGATCTGCTTGCGGGTTTGCGCGGTGTGGCGAACGCGCTCATCCTGCAGACGGACGTCCTCGGCGAGATCGCCATGACGCAGCTCAGCGGAGGCCTGACACATACCGCGTACGCGCTGCTCAGCGACCTGGTGACGGTGGCGCGCCGGCATCGGCGAGCGCCGCGCGCAGCCGGGCCTGGTCGAAGCCGGTGATCATCTGGTCGTCAATCAGCGTCACCGGCACCGAGCGCGCACCAAGCGCGAGGAGTTCGTCGTAAGCCTTGTCGTCTTCCTCGATGTTCTTGACCTCGAACGTGTGCCCTGCGCGTGAAAGAAACTCCTTCACCTGGTCGCAGGCACGTCAATGCGCGCCGGAGTACACCGTGATCGTCATGGTCTGATTATGTCCCAGCCTCTTGACAGCGAACGAGCGGGAGCGAGTGAACCACGCGAGCGAGCGTCCAGGGGAGTTCGAGGGGCGAAGCCCCTCGATGGCATTGTCGTCCTCGATTTCAGCCGCGTGCTGGCGGGCCCATATTGCACGATGCAGCTCGCGGATCTCGGTGCGCGCGTTGTCAAGATCGAGCAGCCTCGCCGCGGGGACGACACCCGGGCATGGGGACCTCCGTTTGTCGCCGGGGAAAGCGCGTATTTCCTGAGCATTAATCGCAACAAGGAGAGCCTCGCGCTCGACCTGAAACATGAGGCCGCGATGCGGATCGTGCGTGCGCTGCTTGCACGTGCCGATGTCGTGGTCGAAAACTTCCGGCCGGGGACAATGGCGCGTCTCGGGCTGGATTACGCGACGCTGAGCGGCAGCTACCCGCGCCTCGTCTATTGTTCGATCTCGGGGTTCGGGCAGACGGGACCACGGCGCGCGGAGCCTGGTTACGACGCGATGATGCAAGCGGAAGGCGGTCTCATGAGCATCACCGGCGCAGCGGACGGGCCGCCGTTCAGGCTTGGCGTCGCGATCGCCGACATCGCAACGGGCCTGTTCGCCGCCCAGGGGATTCTTGCGGCGCTGTTCGCGCGCGAACGGACACACCGCGGGCAGTACGTGGACGTCGGGATGCTCGACTCGGTTGCCGCGCTGCTGACGTACCAGGCGGGGATCGCCTTTGCCAGTGGCGCGACTCCGGCGCGCATGGGCAACCGTCATCCTTCGATTGCGCCGTATGACACATTCACCGCGGCGGACGGCGACTTCGTGCTGTCGGTCGGCAACGACGATCAATTCAGGCGGCTTATGGAGGTGCTCGGTCACCCGGCGCTTGGAACGGATCCACGCTTCGCGACCAACGCGTCACGTGTCACACATTACGACGCGCTCCGCCTCGCGCTGCAGACGCTGTTCACGTCATGGAACCGCGACATGCTGGTGCCGGCGCTGACGAATGCTGGCGTCCCGTGCGGCGCCGTCCGCAGCGTCATCGAGGCGCTCGCCGATCCGCAGCTCGAGGCGCGCAACATGATCGTGGAGCTGACGCACGCGACCGTCGGTCAGGTGCGCGTGCTGGGCAACCCGGTGAAGATGTCGGACACGCCCCCGGCCGTCACGACCGCACCGCCCACACTCGGCCAGCACACGCGCGCGATTCTGCGGAACGATGTCGGATTGAGAGATGAGGAGATCGAGGCGTTGATTGACAGCAAGGCTATCGGACCCTGAAATAGCTCTCCTATCTCTCGGTCTTACGTTGCCGCAATCGATCACCGCTCAATAAGCGGAATCAGTTCCTCGAGCAAGACCGACACGACGTCTTCCTCAGTCAGCTCGCCGATGCCGCCGCTGAAGGGGCGCTCCGTCTCGACGCTGCGCCGGCCGCGCCCGCGGCTCGTGTGCACGATGGCCGCCGGCACATCGCGGTCGGTATCGAGCGAAATCTCCAGGTAGTCGTCCGGTGAGAATTCCGCGACCAGGCGGACTGTGCGGGCGGGCGTCAGCACCTTGAACCGGTGCCCTTCACCAATGAGCGCTTGAGCAATGGCGTGTGTCGCGGGCACCGCGACCGCCGTGAGGAACTGCTCGTACTCGCGTGACGCCTGGTCGACCCGCGCGCGGCGCTCGGCCGCGCGGCGCTTGGCTTCCTCGATGGCGCCGCGCAGGCGGCGCCGGACGTCCGACACTTCCATCAGGCAAGCTTTTCTGCGAACGACGTATCCACGCCCTCGCGCCGCATGGCCGCGAGGAAGGACTCCTTGTCGAACGCCTTGCGGTGCGCCTCCGTCACGTGGACCGTGCCTTCGCGCACGAGCGCCACGAGCGTGTCATTGAGCGGCATCATGCCATGGCGCCGGCCGCTTTCCATGGCGAGCGTCAGCTGCGTCGTCTTCGCTTCGTGGATCAGCCCGGCAACTGCGGCCGTGTTCAGCAACACCTCGCGGACCGCCGACCGCCCACCACGGACCCGGCGGACGAGCACCTGCGCGACCACGCCGCGCAGCGACTGGGCGAGCGACGCGCGCGCATGTGAACGGCGATTCTCGGGCAGCAATTCGAGCAGGCGATCGACGGCGGCGACCGTCGATGCCGCGGGAAGCGAGGCGAACACCAGGCGTCCGGACTCCGCCGCGTCGAGCGCAACCGAGACCATTTCCGCGGACGACAGGTCGTTGATGAAGAGCACGTCCGGGTCCTCGCGCAGCGCCGAACGCACCGCGGCGACGACCGATTCGCCGTTGCCGCGCACCTCGCGCTGGCTGATGAACGACTTCCGGCTCTCGTGGACGAAGCCGATCTGCGATTCGACGGTGATCAGATGATCGCTGCGCGTGCGGTTGATCAGATCGACGAACGCACTCATCAGCGTCGACTTGCCGCTCGCCCGCGGTCCGGTCACCAGCACCAGCCCGTCGGACTGTGCGCAGAGCGCCTGGACTTCAGCCGTCAGCCCGAGCTGATCCGCCGAGATCGCCTGCGGCGGAATCATGCGGAAGATCAGACCCGGTCCGCGATGATCCCGGAACGTCATGCAGCGGACGCGGCCGACGCCGGTCACGTCGCAGATCCATTCCGCCGAGGCGCCGCGCTGCCACGCGTCACGCGCCGCCGCCGGCGCGAGATCGAGCATCAGGCGCGCAATGTCGCTTTCCTCGAGCACCGAGCCCGCGCCGATGTCGAGAACGCTGATGTCTCCCTCGGCGCGCACCATCGGGCGCGACTGGGCGACAAGGTACACGGTCGACGCGCCGCGTGCTGCAGCCACGCGGAGCAATTCGTCGATGGAAAACTCGGACGGGAGCTGCGCACCGCCGGTCGACGATGGCTCCTGGCGAATACTCCCCGCCTTCGCGCCGCCCGCCTCTCCCCGCGGCGCTACGGTGGGCAAGCGCCGCACGATCGGCAGGATGACGGCGCGTTCTGGCTCAATCGCCTCGCCGGTCTCGGTCTTTGACAGCTGCTGGGGGGCGTCAGCGTGCAAAGGTTCGGGCTCCAGTGCGGAGGCCACAGGCTCCGGCTCGGCACCGGCCGGCTGTGACTCGGTTACAGCAATCGCGGAAACAGGTTCCTCCGGCTCCGGCGCTACGGCGACCGGATCCGGCACGGATTCTGGCTGCGCTGCAACCGCAACGACTTCGGGTTCGCCCTCGTCGATGGCGGTTGCGTGTTCCGGTTCCGCTGCAATACTAGCAGGCTCGAGGTCGTTTTCGCCGAAGAACCGAACGGGCTGCGGCTCCCACTCCATGCACTCGCGCTCCCCTTCAGCGGCCGCGCCGAACGAAACGTGTTCTGGTTCCCACCTGACCGACACACGCTCCGGTTCAGTTCCCGGGATCATCGCAACGGGCTGAGATTCCCACCGAACGCCGGCAGACTCGGACTGCGTCTCCGCAACGGCGCCCACCAGCTCCGGTTCCGGCGCGACGACAACGGACGCCGGTTCGAATGCGGCGACCGCCGGCACGAACTCCGCCTCCCACGGTGCGGTCACAGGTTCGAGTTCGATGTCCGCGATCGCATCGATGAATTCCGCCGGTGTCACAGCCACGAGCTCGGCCTCGATCTCTTCGATCACCGGAACGAGCTCAGGCTCGTTCGTCGCAAGCTCCGGTTCTGTCGCGGCGACTTCCGCGATCCATTCGGGCGCGATCTCTTCGATCGCCAGCGCCGGTTCAGGGTCGCCCACAAGTTCCGGTTCCGTCGCAGCGGCCATGGCCACCCACCCGGGCTCGAGCTCCTGAGCAATCGCGATCGCTGTGCTCTTGCTCTCCACGAACTCGAGAGGAACAGGCTCGGGCTCCGGCGCAACTACCATGGGCGGCGGCTCCGGCGCCATTTCAACGGGCTCTGACTCCGCCACGCGCATCAGCACCAGTTCTAATGCCGGCTCGATGGCTGACGGCTCCGCTGCTGATTCAGCAACCAGCGGCGCCCATTCCAATCCCAGCTCCGGCGCGATCGCGATCGGCTCGTAGTAGCTGTCGATGGGGTGCGGTTCCGGCGCGGCGATGTCGTAGGGATCTCGCGCGGCGGGCGCGGCGAGCAACGCGGCGGCACTTGCCGCGAAGAGCGCATCCACATCCGCGTCGGTTGGCGCATGCTGGCTGACTTCAGGAACGATCTCGAACGGCGCCGCCGCGTCCTGCTCTTCTTTCTCCTCAGGCGCAATCGCCTGAACCCTCTCCTCGCGGGTGAGCCGGGGCGCCTCGGTGATTTCCGGCGCCGCGGGGATCTCGGGCGCCACCTGCTCCGCAAACAGGGGCGGCAATTCGACGGTGGCAGTCTCTTCCTCTCTCTGTTCGGGTTTTTGTTCCTTCGCGTCGACGCCCTCGACGACATGGATCGGCGCGTCGACCGTCGCCTCCACGGGTGAAGCGACGGGGAGTTCCGCTGCGGCCTCAACGTGCGGTTCGACCGGCTGCGCGATCGCGGCGGTCTCTTCCGGTGGCGCGACAGTGTCGGCGGGGATGGGCTCTTCGACCGTGACCGGCAGCTCCGCCTTTGGAACCGGGCGGACTTCAACCCACACATCGTCACCGCCGCGCGCGGCAATGACGGTGAAGCGATCCTGGGTGTGCGACGCGTGGATTTCGTGTTCGACCGCTCCGAGCTCGTCGAGCGTGCGGCGGCGATCCGTCGGCAGGATCTGCCCGAGAAGACCGAGGACCGCGTCGGGCGTCAGGATGCGCGACGACAGTTCCACCTGCCCCCAGAGCAGCGGACCACGGAATTCGTTCATGGCCGACGTAGTGGTCACGACGTACGGCTTCTCGCCGACGTGCATGACCAGCGCGTCCCCCTGAAGGCGGACGATCGCGTCGAGCAATGAATCGACAAAGTTCAAAACCGCTACCCCACCAAAAAATGTCGGATGGCTGTCCGTGACGCGTTACCCGAGCGGCTCACTCGGGCGTCGCATAAATGCGCACCATTTCTACAAGTTTGTAACCGCGTGTCTGATAAGGAGGCACAATGCGGTCCGTCCGCAAATACTGCAGCATTCCCGCATCGCCATAATCAGGTGCACCTATCTCGGTGCGCGCGGCCAATGCGAACTCCAAGCCAGCCAGCGTCATCTTCGGGCGGCGGCCGCGAAGAAATCCATGGCGGGCAAAGGTGACGAAGATTTCGTTGCTGATGAAGCTGAAGCCGGCGTCGGCGCGAGAGGCCGGGGCATCCTCGACCCGGACGCGCTGCACGGCCTCTAGGACGCCCAGTGCATCGATGAGCACCTGCGTAAATGCGCCATCGCCGGACCATCCACTCGTGTCGAGCTCCACGCGCGCGATGGTAGCAGGCTTGCCCGCCGTCACCCGCCTCGCGGCGGAGGCGGCTGGGCCGCGAATCGGGGTCAGGCGCGGCGCGCCGTGTTGATCGCCATGAGGCCGCCAAGAAGCGGCACCACAGCACATTCCACGAATCCCGCGGTCTCGAAAAGCCGCGCGATCCCCTGGGCGCCTGGATATCGCTTGATGGATTCAGGAATGTAGCGATACGTGTCCGGATCGCGGTGCAGCATCCAACCGAGCGCGGAGCCCACAATGGTCAGATATGTGAGGTAAATCCACCTGATCGGCGCTGAATCGGGACGATCGAAGTCCAGCGACAGCACGACGCCGCCCGGCCGGAGCACCCGCCTGATCTCGTCGATGGCGGGTTGGATCTGGGGCACGTTCCTGATGCCGTACCCGGTCGTGACGAGCTCGAACGCGCCGTCCGCGAAAGGCAGCGCCATCATGTCGCCCACGAGAAATGTAACCGTTGGTACAGATCCGTCAGTCTTCGCGCGGGCAATTTCAATCATGCGCTCGGTCACGTCGACACCAACGACCCGGCAGCCGCGACGCTGCAGTGCGAAGGCAATGTCGCCGGTGCCGCACGCCAGGTCCAGGGCACGGACGCCCGGCCTTCCGCCGCTCATCGACACGAGCTTCCTCTTCCACGCGGCGTCGCGTCCGTACGACAACGCGCGCGTGATCAGGTCGTAGCGATCGGCAATCGTGGAGAAAAGGCGGCGAACGTATCGCCGTTTCGAGTCCGGGTCCGACAGCGCGGTGCTGAGACCCGGACGCGGAGCGGGGGTCATTCGACCTCGATGAGTCCCATCATGGACGATGAGTGCGGCGTGCAGGTATAGGACGTGGTGCCGCGTTGGGCGGGAACCCGGAACGTCAGGGAACGCTCACCTTTGCCGTCAATCGCCGGTATGGCGATGTTCCAATCGCGAATCTTCAGGTCGTGGCGCATCCCCTCGTCCTCATTGCGCAAGACGAGCCGGATACGGTCGCCGGCGCGCAGCTTGAGAGTGGGGTTGGGTGTCGACTGACCGTCAACGTAGAAGGTCCTGTCGGCCGCCACGAGTCGCACTTCGCGATCGGGTTCGCGCGAGAGTCCCAGGATAGGCAGCAGCGCGGCCGTTGTGAGAAGCGCCACTGCAATAACACCCACGCGAACGTACGTCCTGGTTGCCATCTTCTCCTCTTATCCCACGAGTAATCCCGTGGCATACATCGCGGCAAACCCCGCGAGCAGGCCCGCGAGAATGGGTCCCGACGCGAAACGCTCGGCGAGCGGCTGGCGCCCAGCGATCTGTGATGCGATCTGCAGGATGACCTGCGCGATCGCCCCCGCGCCAAGACCAAGAAACAACACCGCGAGCACCGGCGAATAAAAGAGACCCCCGAGCCACGCCCCCGCAACCGTCGGCAGCCCGCCAATGATCCCGAGCCGCACGAGCGTTCCGATTGATGGCCGTTCCTTGGCCAGCGGCGCAACGATTGCGAGGCCTTCGGTCGTGTTGTGCAGCGTGAACCCGATGATGAGCAGGGTGCCGAGTGCTGCTTCGCCAAGCACGAATGCGGCTCCGATCGCGAGCCCCTCACCGAAATTGTGAAGACCGATCCCGACGGCAACCAGCAGCGCGAGCACCGCTCCTGCAGAGCCCGCGGCACGCGCGCGGCGCGCGCGCAGCCACCGACCGAACGACTCCAGGCCGAGATATGCGCCGGCAGCGCCGGCAAAGAACACGGCCACACCCTGATACGAACCGGGCAACCCGCCTGCCGCTTCAAGGCCTTCGTGGGTCGCGTCGATCAACAGGAACGCGAGCAGCCCCACCGTGAGCGCGAGCAGCGCATCGAGTCCCGTGCGGCCGAGCCGCGAAGTCAACGGAAACCACAGCAGCCCCAGCGCGACCGGAATGACGCCCACGTAGATGCCGATCAACGTGAACGTCAGCAACGACGCCGCGGTCACCTGTGGCGTTGGAACCGCCACCGCGATTTGATGCTCGAATGCGGCGCCAGTCGACGTGAGGAGCTTGACCAGGTGTGCCTCGCCCTGCACCCACGGATAAGGGATCGTCAGCCGCGTGCGCCCGAGATGATCCAGCTTCGTTCCGCCGTCAGCGGTGAACGCCCAGTACGCATCGTCCACCGTTACCTGCGCGATCGTGACGGGATCGGGGCCGTCGTTCAGCACTGAGAGCACGATGCCTTCAGGACCCAGCACGGCGCGATCGATCGTGAGGCGTTCGACCGGCGGCACGTCTTCACCGCGCAGCCGTTCCGCAGGCTGCATTCGGAGAATGACCGCAACCAGGGCAGCGAGGAGCGCGAGCGGAATCAGCGCCGCGAGCCAGAGGCGCCCCCGCGAGACGGGCGGAGGAGCCGTGACGGTCTCAGGTGTCACGACGGCCTCCTACCGCTTCGAACAGGCCCATCCACCCAAGCTCCGCGAACTCGCTCTGGTGCGCGTGGAACATGAACTTGCCCGGGTAGCGGAAGCGCGTTTCCAGAATCGCGCGTTCACCCTGGCACAGCATGATCGTGTCGGTCGTTTCGGTTGCGTTGCGTGACGTTCCCGTGCGATTCACCTCGAAGAACATGCCGTGAAGGTGAAGGCTGTTGACCAGATCGAACTCCGTCACGTTCACGAGATACATGCGGACGAGCGCGCCCACCTCGACCTTGATCGGTTCGTTCGCGTAGTGATTCGCGATCGTGTTGACCGCGTAGACCTCGTTGTCCGCGTCGAAGTTCGTGTCGAACCCGTTCATCACCATCACGAGCTCGTCGGCAGCGGGCCGTGGCTCTTTGGGATCGACGATGAATGTTCCGTAGAGACCCTTGTGAATGTGCCGTTTCAGCGGGAGCGCGTGACAGTGATACAGGTGCAGGCCGAATGGCTCCGCGTCGAACTCATATACGAACTGTCCGCCGGGCTGTACTTGTTGGTCGGGGTGCGAACCGTCCATCTCCGGTGGATGCCAACCATGAAAATGAATCGTATGCGGATGCGATCCGTCGTTCACGAAGGTGACGCGGATGCGATCGCCTTCGGTTGCGCGGAGCGTCGGGCCTGGTACCTGTCCATTGAAGGTCCACGCGGGAAAGAACACCCCGGGCGCGATCTCGATTTCACGATCGGCCGCCACGAGGTGGTACTCGCGCAGAAGCGATCCGTCAGGCCGCGACGTCTCCTTGTAATAACGCGCGCGCTTGTCGGCCGGCAGATCGGAGAAGTTCCAGCTGCGAAGGAACGCCGTCGGGTTGAGCGCGTCCGACGTCACCCGGCCCACCGGTCCCATGGCGTGCGCCGCGTGCTGCATCGCCGCATACGACCCCTGCGGCTGCTGCCCGGAGGTCCTCGACGCGCGCAGCAGGCCGGCCGCGGCCGTTCCGAGACCTGCCAGGCGAAGCCACGAGCGGCGCGTGAGACCGAACGAGCGTTCCACAAAAAGTCCTTGCATATTTTGACTGTTCAAAATATAAAGTTGTGCACACCTAAAAGTCAACATGTTACCGTCCCAAACCGTTGAAAATTACTTGAAGGCCATTTTTCAGGCGCAAACGGCGCTGCCGTCCGCGGATGGGCTGGTGCCAATGGGTCAGCTTGCCAGTGCCCTGTCGGTGACACCGGGGACGGCCACGACGATGGTGAAGGCGCTCGCTGAATCGGGTCTGGTGCGGTACGAGCCTTACGCCGGCGTCCGCCTCTCGGCGGCCGGTGAGCGTCTGGCGGCACTCGTGCTCCGCCGTCATCGGCTGATCGAGTTGTTCCTTGTCAAGGTGATGGGGATGAGCTGGGCCGAAGTCCACGACGAGGCCGAGCATCTTGAGCACGCGGTTTCGGACCGTCTCATCGAACGCATCGACGAGATGCTCGGGCGGCCATCGGTCGACCCGCACGGCGACCCGATTCCGGATTCCCAGGGGACGGTAAGGCAGCTCGATTACGACACGTTGTTGACCTGCCCGCTGCATGCCCCCGTGACGATCAAACGGGTCAGCGACCAGGACAGCGACTTCCTGCGTTTCGTGGAGCGGCACGATTTGAAGCCAGGTGAGACCGTGAGCGTCGAAGAGCGCGACGATGCCGCCGACAGCGTGACGCTGCGCGGTCGCGACGAGCGGGAGATCACGATCGGCGCGCGGGCAGCATCGAAGGTGCTCGTGCAAGCCGTCGGAGTGCTGGTCGCCATGCTGTTGAGCGTGACGGGAGCAATCGCGCAGACGCAGCAGACGGCAGCTTCCGAGACGTCGGGGCCGTTCCAGATTACTGACAACTCCTTTCTCGTCGAAGAAGCCTTCAACCAGGAACCCGGCATCTTCCAGAACATCGTCACGTGGATGCACCAGGACGGCGAGTGGTTTTTCGCGTTTACGCAGGAGTGGCCGGCGCCGGGCATGCGGCACCAGCTCTCTTATACCGTCCCGATCAACGGGCTCCGGGACGGCAGCGGCATGGGCGACTCGCTGCTGAACTACCGGTTGCAGGTGCTCGAGGAAGGGCCCGGGCGTCCGGCGTTTGCGCCGCGCGTGAGCCTGATTCTTCCCACCGCTCGCATCGACCGATCGAGCGGGCTGCAGACGAACCTCCCCTTCAGCAAGCAGCGAAACGACTTCTACTTTCATTGGAACGCGGGGTTCACGTGGCAGCATCGCGACGATCGGCCAAACCTCGTGACGCCGAACCTGGGCGCCAGTGCGATCTACCGTCTCCGGCCGATGCTGAACCTGATGCTCGAGTCCGTGTTCCTCTCGGTCGAGTCTGAGACGGCTCCAGGCGTCACACGCCAGACCGAGCGTGAGCGGAGCTTCACGCTCTCACCCGGCGTGCGCGGCGGCTGGAATCTCGCGGAGGACACGCAGATCATCATCGGCGCCGCGATGCCCGTGACGTGGACCGGCGGATCGTCGAATGCGGGGATCCTCGGGTACTTCTCGTACGAACTTCCATTCAAGTAGCGATTGGCGGAATCGGCAGGCGGCGTGGAAAGGCGACAGGTAGGCAGGCAGCAAGAAAGTAGGCGATAGGCAGTGAGCGGCAGGGCTCACTGCCTACCGCTTACCGCGAACGGCTAACCGCAAACTGCGGACTGCTAACCGCAAACTGCGAACTGCTAACCGCAAACTGCGAACTGCTAACTCTCAGCGTAAGAAGCGAACGAGGTGGGCGTCTCCCAGATCCTCACCGTCACGATATCCACACCGAGCTCGCGCCCCTTGTCGTAAATCAACTTCGCGAGCCGCTCCACCGTCGGGTTGCTCTCCAGCAGGTACATCGGCTCCCCCAGCTTCTTCAACGGCTCGACGAGCGGATCGTCGTGCCGCAGGATCATCTTGTGATCCAGCTCGCGATCGATCCACCCTTTGATCACGCGCTTGATGTCGCTGAAGTCGGCCACCATGTTGCGGTTGTCGAGGCGATCGGTGCGCACTTCGACTTCGACTGACGCGTTGTGGCCGTGCGGGTGCTTGCAGACGCCGTCGTAGTCGAGCAGGCGATGCCCGTAGCAGAACTCGATCCGCTTCGTCACGAGGTACATGACAGAAAAGTATACCGCGGTGCTGTTCTCGGGAGGGCTCGACAGCGCGGTGATGCTGGCCGACGCGATGCGGCAGTCTCGCGTGCGCCCGTTCTACGTGAGCGTCGGGTTCGCATGGGAGGACGAAGAACGCGCGATGGTCACGCGCTTTCTCTCGGCGCCATCAATCGACGGCCGCGTCGATCCCGTCGTTGACGTGCGCTTTGACATGCGCGACGTATTCACGCCGAATCACTGGGCGGTGCGCGGCGAACCGCCGGCGTTCGACACCCCCGACGAAGACGTCTTCATCGATGGCCGGAACGTCATCCTGCTGTCGAAGGCAGCCGTCGTGATGGCGCGCGCTGGCATCTCGCGCGTCCTGATCGGACCGCTCGCGGGAAATCCGTTTCCTGATGCGACCGCTGATTTCTTCCGGGCCATGGGCCGCGCGCTCTCGCTGGGGCTTGCGCATCCGATCGAAATCGAAGCGCCGCTCGCCGACCTGCACAAGAGTGACGTGATCAGGAAGGGTGTTGCGCTTGGCGTGCCGCTGGAGTTGACGTTGTCGTGCATGCAGCCGGCGGGTGGGCTGCACTGCGGGCGGTGTAGCAAGTGCCGCGAACGTCGTGATGCGTTCAGGGAAGCCGGCGTGGACGATCCGACAGCTTACCGGCAGATGCCGATTCGGTGAGCAAACAGTTCGGACCTCGAAGACGCCACCTCTCATCGCCCGTCCGGAAGCGGCGGCCCCGCCGAAGCCCGCCTGAGTTTCCCGCGGGCGAAGGCGGGTCGTTAGCTGACCTTCAACCGAATCGACCCGTCGGACGTTCGGATCTTCAAAACCTTTCCGCCCGATCCGAGGCGCCCTCGCAGCGTGCGTCGCTCGTCGTCCGTGTCTTCGGAACTGACTTTCAGCTCGCTGTGGATGTTGCCATCACCGGTGTGGGCGTCGAGTTCCGCGCCGAAGTCGGTTGGCAGATACAGCGTGACGCCGCCATCGCCTGTCGACACTGACCAATCATCCTTCATCACGGTTCCGCTATCGGCGCGGAACGTGATCGCGCCGTCGCCGGTCTTCAGGCTTAACGCGCTCGGCTTTCCCGACACGGTCACGCTGCCGTCGCCGGTCGAGAGTTCGAGCTCGCCGCTGATGCCATCGAGGACGACCGAGCCGTCCCCGGTGAACAGCGATACCTGCCCGCCGATCTCGCGCGCGCGAATGCTGCCGTCACCGGTGCGCAGTTCGAGGCGACCGCGCACGTTCTCGATATGGATCGCTCCATCGCCGCTGCGCGCGATGACGTTCCCGTCCTTGGGCATCGTGACGATCAGCTTCGCGGTGGGCGACATGTGGTGGCCGATGCCGAAGAATGTTTCTTCACTCGGCTTCTTGACCTCGACGTCGATGCGGTTGCCGTCCTGCTTCGACTCGACCTGCAGGCGTTCGACGGTTTCCTTCGTTGGCCCGCGTTTTTCGATCTCGACGACGACGTCGCGCCCATCGCCCGAACGGATGTCGATGGCGCCGTCAAAGGTCGTCAATCGCAGGTCGGGGGTGCCGGAAACGCTGAATCGCTTTTCATCTCGGACGATGTGCCCCTGCGAATCGACGACCATGCAGGCGCTGGAGAGGACGGCGGCCGAAACGCAGACGACGGCCGGGATTGGAAATTTCATACGGGAGTAGACGGGGCTCCCCAGGCGAGCGTTCCCGCGATCCACGTCTGGACGACGCGGAGATCGCGGTCGAGGACGACGAGATCGGCAAACGCCCCCTGTGAAATCACGCCAAATCCCTGCAAACCGAGCGCGCGGGCGGGGGTCGTCGAGCACACAGTTGCGGCGTCGCTGAGACTCAGCCCTACCTCGGCTGTCAGCTTTGCGAACGCCCGATCCATGGTCAGGACACTCCCCGCGAGAGTGCCATCGTCGAGGTAGGCCGCCTCGGAGATGCGAATCGCCCGTCCGCCGATGCGCGAGCGCGAGCCCGCCGGCAGCCCGGAGCCGGCGGTCCCGTCCGTGATGGCCATGATTCGTTCGGGACGCTTTGCCGCGAGCGCCACGCGCATCATCGCGGGATGCACGTGGACGCCATCACAAACAAGTTCCGCAACCACGTCGTCCGATTCGAGCACTGCGCCGGTGAGCCCGGGCGCGCGGTGCGCCAGCGGCGGCATGCGGTTGAACAGGTGCGTGGCCTGCCGCGCCCCCGCACGGATCCCTTCCAGCGCGTGGTCGTACTCCGCGCCCGAGTGACCGAGTGAGACGTGATGGCCGTGAGACACCAGCGACGTGATCAGGTCGATCGCGCCATCGAGTTCCGGCGCCAGCGTGACAATGCCGACGTCGGGCCGCGCGTCCTCGATCTCTCGAAGGATGTCCGCGCCCGTCCATTCAAGATCCGTGAGGCGGGTGCCGAGGTTCGAGGTCCGAGATCCGAGGCCCGACGTTCGCGGTTCGACGTCCGACGACGGCGGGAAGGCTGTTGGGGGCAAGCGCAGGCACTCGAGCGGTTGTGCGCCCTTGAACTCGGCGTTGATGAAGTTGCTTTCGAGATGCGCGGGCAACACGCGCGCGCCGCCTGGCAAGCGCGTCGTGCGCGCGGCGCGCACCGCGCTCAACATCGTACGCAGCACATCCGGCGCGCAGGCGAGCGACGTGGGGCAGAATGCGGTGACGCCGTACTTCGGCATTCGCGCGGCGATCGTGCGAATCGCGTCGGCCCCTTCGAGCGTGTCGGCCCCTTCGACGCCGTGCACGTGCACGTCGATGAAGCCTGGCACGATGTAGTGTCCGGACAGATCGAAGCGGACGGCCGGCGATGCCGCGTCGCGAGGGCCGTGGACGACGTCGACGATGCGCTCGCCCTCCAGCACCAGCGTGCCTCCCGCGAGCACGCGATCCGGCAGCACCAGGTCGGCGCCCGACAGCAGGATCATGGGGACATCGCCAGGCGCGCGGCGCCGATCGCGACGGCGTCGTCACCGAGTTGAGAGAACGCGATGCGCAGCGCCTCCATCGTCCGCGTCGGCAACCGGCGCGCGCAATCGTGGAGCACGGCATCGAACAGGAGATCGCTGGCCATCGCGATCTCGCCGCCGATCACGACAACTTCGGGATCGAGCAATGCCGCGAGGTTCGCGACCGCCATGCCGACGTACTTCGCGGTATCTCTCACGACTGAAATCGCCACGCCATCACCGTTCCGCGCCCCCTCGAACACATGCGCCGCCGTAATCGCATCGAAGTCGCCAGCACGTTCCAGCACCGTGGAATGATCACCCGCCTGGACGCGCCACGACAGCCGACGCGCGATGCCCTTGAAACCTACTTCGGCCGCGAGACCACCGAGCTTGCGGTAGTCCTGGCGTTCAACCGGGTTCAGCGCGAGCCACGCGGCGTCACCAGCGCGATTGTGTGCGCCGGTCCACGGGCGGCCATCGAGCAGGAGTCCCGCGAAGACGTGCTCGCCGATATTCAGATACACCGCGTGTCGCGCGCCCTTCGCCATGCCAATCCACGCTTCTGCCGCGACCGCCGCGGACCCCGGCGAACAACGAGTGACCGGGGCGCCGGCGGTTGGGATCGTCGCGTCGCGATCGTCAAGAACGGCGACGCCGACGGCTTCGACTCTTGCCTGGCCGGCGAGGTTCTTCAGCAGATCTTCGTGATGGGCGCCTTGTTCACGCGACGTCACGGTGCCTGACTTGTCGACGATCACGGCGCGCAGCGCGCCCGTCAGGTCAACACCCAGGATCGTCATCGTTGTCGTCCATGCCCCCGATGTGCCACTCGACCTTCCGCCGCTCGAGTGGCAGCGCGCGGGCTCCCTCCGCGCGAAACAGCTGCCGGTCCATCTTCTTCAGAAGACGGCGCAGCCACCGTTCATCAGGTGCGGAGAAGACCATCACACCGGCCCCCTCGTCGGGCGGAAAGCCACGATCGTCGAGGTAGTCGTGATCGAGCGTGATCAGGGTGCGACCGAGCTGGCGCGCCAGGCGATAGTGCTCGATGTCGCGCGCGCGCCGCAGGTCATCGTGCTCGAGTACGAAGAGGACGTCCCATCCCAGCGTCACACGCATGTACGCGACGACACCCATCGGGATGTTCGCATCAGCATAGACGCGCGGCTGCCCGTTGCTCCGTTCAACGAGCGGCCCGAGCTCCGATGACAGCGTGCCCAATTCTTATCTCCGCTCGGTCGGGCCCCTTCGAGGTTCCCCAGCTCCCGCCTTCGCTCGTTCCGTTCCCAGCGAGCTTCGGCGCGGCAGGCCGCTGCGCCGTCGTCTCTACCCGCCAGGCCGGAGCTCTATCTGTGCCGATCGATCTCCGCGGGTTCGTCGGTGACGTGCTTGATGTCTTTCGCCGCCTTGGCCTGACGCAACAAATCCGCGACGAGCGCGTCGCGCTTCATTACCAGCTCGCGGCGCGCACGGCGGCCGTTCGGCGCGCCGACGGCGTACTCACAGAACAGCGGAAATGCAATCGTCGAATCGCAGTACGCGACGACGGTGTCGGGCAGCACGCCGGGATTGACCTTCCCCCAGCTGACAGCTTCCGCCGGCGTGGCCCCGGACAGGCCGCCCCACACGACCTGGTCGGTCGTGATCTGGATGAAGAAATCGTTGCCGCCCTTCGGGATGCCGTAGACCTCCCACAACGTCGGCTGTCCCTGCAGGTAAAAGTTCTTTGGCGATCCGCCGCCAAGAATCACGCAACCGTTGTGGGTGCCGGCGAGGATGATCGCGCAGACCTCGTTCACGTCCTTGTTCGGATCGATCATGAACGTGCTGCCGTTCATCAATTCGTGATACGCGATGTTCATCCCGATCGAGCTGTCGCCCGGCGACGACGTGTAGATCGGCACGCCGCACTGCGCGGCCTTCGCGACGACGGAGTGTTCGACGCAGTCAGGATTCCTGGCGATCAGATCCTTGCCAAGGCGGTAGTGAAACTCCGACGTCGACATCGGACCCGAGAGCTTCGCGCGCACGAGGAAGTCGCGAATGTACGAGTCGGTTTCGAGGAGCACCGTCGCGGGAAACAGCACGTCGTAGATGCGGATGATGCCCTGCTCGTACAACTCGACGTCGTCGAGGAACGGCGACCCGCGATGCAGCGTGAAGTTCAGCGCGTAGTGCAGGTCGTGATACAGGTTCGCGCCCGTGCTGATCATGAAGTCGATCAGCCCGCGCTCCATGAGCTCGATGACGCAGCCGCCGAGGCCCGCGGGCGTGAGCGCTCCCGCCACCGTGAGTCCGATCGTGGTGTCGCTCTCCGGCGCGAGCATCTTCTCGCTGAAAATGTGGCACGCCTCGGACAGCCGTCCGGCGTTGAAGGCCTGGAAGCCGCCGTCGATTAACTGCCGCACCTCGGCGCTGCCGCGCGGCCGGTAGTAACGAATCTGTTTGCCTTTGAGGTAGTGGGAGGGGCCCTGACCGGGTGATCCGGGCGCTCGATGCGGCATAGCGGCGAGCATAACAGAAAGATGGAAAACGGTTGTCGAACGGCTTGCCCGCCGGCTTGTCCGCCGGAGCGCGACGGTCCGCGATGGCGCGAATGTGGAAGCCGCTTTGCGCGAAGGCGGGGTGTGGAGGACGGTTTACGGGGAGGGGCGGGGGCGCACCGCGCGGCAAAACTATCGGACGTCGTAGCCGGAACCCGGCCCACTCGAGACTAGTTACTCTCAATTAGTAAGTCGTTGTGCCATTACTCACAACGCCACGCCGTGGCACAGATTTCCCGCGTAATTCCACGTCACACTTGACAGCAGGCGCCTCTCGGAGCGAAAGTATTGTCCCCCTGCTACTTGCGGAGATGACGAGCAACGCGACCTCGCTAGCGCTCTGGCTGATCGGCGCCGGCGTCGGAATCGCAATTGCGATCGTCGTCTATCTGGCCGTACTTCGAGGGCGTCGTGTCCCCGGAGAACACGTGTTTCGGGCGAGCCGTTGGAGCCGCGGAAACCACTTGTTTCCGACGCAGCTCTCGGTGACGCCCACGAGCGTCGTGCATTACAC
>JBKOZS010000303.1:0-13251 GCA_046726015.1 Acidobacteriota bacterium | reverse complement strand
ACGCGGCAAGTTCGTAGAGAGCCCTGAAGACTATCCCTTCTGGGGATCGACTGTGTACACACGCCAGGAGATCCTTGACTTCCTCGGATGGGCGTCGCACAACTACCGCCCGCCGTGGCGTGATTAAGAGCAGAATCGCCGGGTCTAAAGACCCGGCCTACACGAACGGCGGGTCTAAAGACCCGCCCTACAACCCCGTACTGCATCAAGTGCAACACGTGTAGGCCGGGTCTTTAGAGACCCGGCATCAAGTGCGACACGTGTAGGCCGGGTCTTTAGAGACCCGGCATCAAGTGCGACACGTGTAGGCCGGGTCTTTAGACCCGGCGGGCGGCGATAAATAGAGCTACGCCTCCGCGGGCGCCTGCTTGCGCACACGCGCGCGCCACAGGTGCTTCGCGCGTTCGATGCCTTCCTCCGCCAGCGAATAGCTCACCGGAACGAGCAGCAGCGTCAGGAACAGGCACAGCGACTGGCCTCCCACGATCGTGACGGCGATGTCGGCGCGCTGCGTGGCGCCGGCGCCGACGCCGAGCGCGGTCGGGATCAGGCCGGCGATGATGGCGGCGGTGGTCATCAGGATCGGCCGCAGACGCGTCTCCGATGCCTGCACCAGCGCTTCGCGCATCGGCATCCCCTGGCGCCGCAGCACGTTGGTGTAGTCCACCTGCAGGATCGAATTCTTCTTCACGATCCCGAGCAGCAGCAGGACTCCCAGCGCGCTCCACAGGTTCAGCACGCGTCCCGTTGCCCACAACGTCAGCAACGCGAACGGAACCGAAAGCGGCAGCGCCGTCATGATCACCAGCGGCTGCACGAAGCTCTCGAACTGCATCGCGAGCACCATGTAGATGAAGATGCTCGCCAGCACCAGCGCGAGCACGATGTTGTTGGTGGTCTCGTCGAGCAGCTTGGCCTGGCCACTGAGCTTGAACGAGTAGCCGGGCGGCAGGTTCAACTCGCGTGCGGACGCGGTGACGGCGCGCAGCGCGGCATCGAGCGGCTGCCCCGCCTTGATGTCCGCGAACACCGCAATCGAGAACTGACGGTTGAACCGCTGGATCACGGTCGGCCCGAACCCGCGCTCGAGCACCGCCACGTTGTCGACGCGAACGGGCTCGCCGCGTGTCGAGGGCACCATCAAGCCGCCGATACCGCCCGCATCCGAGCGCTGATCCTCGCGGACGCGGATCTTCACCGGGTAACGCTCGCCGTTCTCGCGATAGCTCGAGATCTCATCCTCGCCGCTGACCATCAGCCGCAGCGCCCGCGCCAGATCCGAGATCCGCACACCAAGATCCGCTGCCCGCTGGCGATCGACCGCGACGCGCAGCTCCGGGTTACTCAGGTTCACCGCCGCCTTGGAGTCGCTGATGTAAGGCATGCGCTGCACGTCACCGAGCACGCGCAGCGAGTACGTCGAAAGCTGGCGCAGGTCCGGTCCCATCAGATTCAGCTGGATTGGATAGAACGACGATTCGCCGCCGCCAAGCGGCGTCCGGATCAGCACCGAAGGCTTGTAGCTCGGATACTGCTGCATCAGCGCGCGAACGCTGTCGGCCACCTGGTCCTGCGTCAGCTTGCGCTCGCCGAGCGGCTTCAGCTCGATGAAAATGTGCGAGTGGTTGACGCGCTCGAAGATCGTCGGCATCACGTGCGCGACGCCGGGCAGATCGAGCAGCCTCGGCGTCAATCCGAGGACAACCTTCTCCATTCCCTGGAGCGAGGTCCCCTCGGGAGCATCGATCACCAGCTGGAACTCCCCCATGTCCTCGTTCGGCAGGAACGAGCGGCCGATCATGCGGCTCAGAACAAAAGTCGACGCGAACACGAGCACGCTGACCGCGACGATCACCGCGCGGTGGTCGAGCGACCATTCGAGCGAGCGGCGGTAGACGGCATCGACCTTTCCAAAGAACCCTTGGCCGTGACGATGGGTGCGGCCGTCGGTGCGCAGCACGCGCGCGCTCAGCATCGGCGTCAGCGTCAGGCTGATGAGCAGCGACACCATGACGGCAAACGCCATCGTGAAGCCGAACGGATAAATGAACCGCTGCGTGTAGCCCGTCATGAACGCGACGGGCAGGAAGATGACGATCAGCGACACCGACGTCGCGACGACGGCCAGCGTGACCTCGCTCGTCCCGTTGATGGCTGACTGGAACGGCGGCGTTCCCTCCTCTTCCATGTGGCGGAAAATGTTCTCCAGCACCACGATCGCATCGTCGATCACGATGCCGACGGCAAGGGTGAGCGCGAGCAGGGTCATGCTGTTCAGCGTGAACCCCGCGGCGCGAACCAGCGCGAAGCTTGCAATGATCGAGGCCGGGATTGCCAGCGACGCGACGAACACGACGCGGAAGTTCCGGATGAACGCCATGATCACGAGACTCGCGAGGAGGCTCCCCAGGATCAGGTGCTCCTCGAGCGACGAGATCGACGCGTGGATGAAGTTCGAGTCGTCACGCGTAACGGTGATCTTCACTTCCGGCGGCAGCGCCCGCTGGAGTTGCGCGAGCTTGTCGCGGACGGCCTCAACGACTTCAACCGTGTTCTGCCCCGACTGCCGCCGGACGTCCATGACAACCGTGCGCTGGCCGTCAAAGTAGGCGGAAGTACGCGCTTCCTCGACCGTGTCCTCCACTGTCGCGACATCACGCAGCCGGATCGGCGTCCCCGCCACCGTCGCAACGACGACGTTGGTGAATTGTTCGGAGGATTCGAGCCGGCCGAGCGTGCGCAGCGTGAGCTCGGCGTCCCCCTGCAGGATGCGGCCGCCCGGGATCTCGATGTTCTCCGACACGATCGCATCGCGCACCTTATCGACGGTAAGGCCGTGCGCGTTGAGCTTTTCAATGTCGAGCGTGACGTGGATCTCGCGGGCGCGGCCGCCGGAAATCGTCACCTCGCCGACACCATCAACCGTTTCAATGCCGCGCCGAATCTGTTTGTCGGCGATCTCGGTCAGCGCGCGGATGCCCAGCGGCCCCGAGAGCGCGAAACTGATCACCGGATCCGCTTCGGGATCGACCTTCGTGATAACCGGCGGCTCGACCTCCGGCGGCAGGTCCTTCATCGCCTGCGCCACCTTCTCGCGAACGTCCTGCGCCGCGTCGTTGATGTCGCGCTCGAGGATGAACTTCAAAATGATGCGCGCCTGCCCCTCGAAAATGCGCGCGTTCATCTCGTCGATGCCCGCAATGCTGCTCAGCGACTGCTCGACCGGTTCAACCACCGCGCTATTGAGTTCCTCGGGGCTTGCACCGGGCAGATCGATCTGCACCTGCACCGTGGCGGGATCCGCTTTCGGGAGGAGATCGACGCTCAGGTCCTTGAACGAGAAGATGCCCGTCACGACGAACATCATCACGAGCATCGTGGTGAACGCAGGGCGACGGACACAGAAAGCAGCGAATGACATGGCTGGGGCCTCAGTCGATTGTCACGTACGACCTCACGCCGAGGCCGCGGAGCACGCGGAGTGCTGTTTGTTCAACGCTCCAATCGCAGCGTCATCTCGAGTTGCGCCACGTGCAGAAAAATGAAGGTCTCCGCGAGCTCTGCGAACTCCGCGTGAGTACGTGCGTGACAGGCGAAAGGCGTGAAAGCGCAGGTTAGACCAGGCTCGGGCCTGGGTTAGAGCCCGCCTTCCTGTGTCCGGACCTTCATTCCATCAACAAGCTGCTCCACATCGCGCGACACGATGACGTTGCCCGCGTCCAGCCCCTGCGTGACCTCGACGCGATCGCCGAGGCGATCGCCAAGGATCACTTCGCGTCCGGCGAGGCGGCCCTCTTGCACGAGGAAGACCCGGTTCGTGCCGTAGCGGCTCTGCACGGCGGCCATCGGAATCGTGATCGCGCGGTCGACGTGATCGGTGGTGATCTGGACGCGTGCGAAGGTGCCGGGCTTCAGGCGGCCGTCGGCGTTCGGCACTTCCCCTTCAATCGCAAACGCGCGCGACTTCAGGCTGACGGCGGGGCTGACGCGCACCACGCGGCCATGAACCACCTGCCCGGGAAACGCGTCGACACGCAGGGCGATCTCGCGGCCGGTTTCGATCCACGGCGCAAACTTCTCGGGCACTTCCGCCGTGACCTTCAGCGGATGCAGCCGCACGATGCGCATGACGGGCGTCTGCGGCGGCACGAACTGGCCGAGCGACACGAGCCGTTCGGCAACGTACCCCTCGAACGGCGCGCGCACGGTCGCATCGCGGACTTCACGCTCGGCAAGACGCAGCGCCGAACCCTGTGCCTCGATGTCGGCGCGAAGCTGGCGCGCGGATGCGAGCGCCTGTTCGTGGGCGGCGCGCGCGGTGTCGACACGCGTCTGCGCCGCATCGAGATCCGATTTCGGAACGAGATTGCGCGCGGACAGGCTCTTCGCGCGATCGAGGCGCTGCTGCGCATCGGCGAGCTGCGCGGTCGTGCTTACGACTTCGGGGACGCGTTCGAGCGGCGGCAGCTCGCCGGATCCCGTCGCTCCGTACCTGGCGCGCGCCTGCTCGAGCGCGGCGCGCTGCGCGTCGGCGCGGTAACGCAGCTTCTCCTGGTCGAGCTCCACCAGCGGCGCGCCGGCGTCCACGCGATCGCCAAGATCGTGTACGAGACGCGCGACGCGACCCGCAACTTCCGCGCTGACGACCACTTCCTCGCGGGCGGCGAGCGTGCCCACGACATCGATGTCTCGCCGCACGTCGCGCGGCTGAGCCGCTTCGGTCGTGACCGGGCGCGTGTTCTGCTTTTCGGCGGCTTCGACGCCGCGGTCGCGCTCGCAACCCGTCAGAGTCAGGCAGAGGATCCCGGCAACACCCAAAGACTTCATGAGAGAAGATAATAACTATCACACCGATGCTGCCGATGCGTATCCGCCGACTGGGATCCCTCATGCTCGCTCTCGTCACGCTTGCCATCGGTGCGTGCGAAAAACCGTCTCTTCCGTATCCCGAGCAGATCGGTGCGTCGCGGGCCGAGAAAGATCAATTCATGCGCCTGTCGGAGGAATCGCCGGTTCCGAAGGATCAGCGCGCAACGTTCCCGCCGCTCAGTTACTTTCCCGTGGACCCCGCGTATCGCGTGCCGGCGGCGCTGCAGCCAGCGCAGGGTGGACCGGCGGTGCCGATGCCGACGTCGACGGGACAGATCCGTCAGATGCGGCGCGTCGGAACGCTGTCGTTCACGTTGAAGGGACAGCCGATGACGCTGGGCGCGTTCGTCGAGGCGAACGAGAACGACATGCGCCGCCTGTTCGTCCCGTTCGGCGACCTGACGAACGGCACCGAGACATACCCGGGCGGGCGTTACCTCGATCTCGATCGCACCGCCACCGGCATCTACGATCTCGATTTCAATCGCGCCTATCATCCGTTCTGCTTCTTCAACAGCAGTTACGATTGTCCCTACCCGCCCGCGGAGAACCGGCTGAAAGTACCGGTTCGAGCCGGCGAACGACTGCCCAGCCCCAATCGGTGACGCGGTCAATGCCGAATGACGAATGCCGAATGCCGAATGTCGCCTGTCCGAGCAATAGTCTTTGATTTCGATGGCGTGCTCGCCGACTCCGAGCCGCTGCATTTGCGCAGCTACCAGGATATCCTCGAGCCGCACGGCGTGAAACTCGATCAGAAAACCTACTGCGATCGCTACCTCGGATTCGATGACGAGGGGGCGTTCCGGCAGATTGCGGCGGACTACGGGCTGCTGCTCGGCGACGAGGAGATCGAGCTGCTCATGCTCGAGAAGTCGCGGCGGTTCGAAGCGCTCGTTTCCGGCGCGGACGTGTTGTATCCCGGCGCGGCTGCCTGCGCGCGCACGCTGGCAGCGACCTGGCCGATCGGCGTCGCCTCGGGCGCGCTCCGCCACGAGATCGAACTGATGCTGCGCGGCGCCGGTCTCCTCGGCGCGTTCAAGTTCATTGTCGCGGCCGGCGAAACCGATCGCACGAAGCCGGCGCCCGATCCGTACCTCCGAGCCGCCGAACTGCACGGTGTCCCACCCGGGGCCTGCGTCGCGATCGAAGACTCGCGCTGGGGCCTCCAGTCCGCGCGCACCGCCGGCATGCGCACGATCGCCATCACGCATACCTATCCGCGCGACACGCTTCTCGTCGACGCCGACGTCGTCGTCGATTCGCTGGCTGAAATTACGCCAGCGTTGGTGGGGGGAATGGCTTAAGACTCAGGGCTTAGGGCTGAGGGCGTGGACTGGGTTAGGGCTTAAGCGATAACTCACCCCAGGCGCTGAGCCATAAGTCCTGAGTCGCTCTGAGGCCTGAGCCTTGAGTCCTAAGCCATAAGCCGGTCTCGCGGCATGCGTTACAATCCTCCGCATGGCGTCTCTGCAATCGCGGGTGGCGCGTGTGGCGGACGATCTGCTGCGCGCGCTCAGCGGGCCGGGTGAAGGACTCGCCCCGGCCGCGCTCGCGATTGCAGGCGTTGAGTACCCCGCGCTCGACCCCGATCCCTACCTGCAGCGCATCGAGCGCATGGGTGAAGCCGCGGCGGGACGCCTCCAGCGGCGTCACGGTCATGAACCGCGGCGCGACCAGGCGGTCCAGGTCTCCACGATCAATGCATACCTCTACGAGGAGCTCGGCTTCAGCGGCAACCGCGAGCACTACGACGATCCGCGGAACAGTTTTTTGAACGAAGTGCTCGATCGCCGCACCGGCATTCCGATCAGTCTCGCGGTGATCTACCTCGAGGTCGCGCGACGCGCGGGGCTGCGCATCGAAGGGGTCAACTTCCCCGGTCACTTCCTCGTGCGGCTCCCCGCCGGCACCGGCAGCGACGACCTCATCGTCGATCCGTTTCACAGCGGCGCGCTGCTATCGGAAGTGGATTGCCGTCTACTCCTCCGGCAGCACGTGGGGGACGATGCCGCGTTCGATGACGCGCTGCTCGCGACCGCGACGCGGCAGCAAATCGTCGTGCGCATGCTCGTGAACCTCAAGCGGCTCTACGTGCGCATGCGATCGTTCCCGCAGGCGCGCTTCATTGCGGATCTGCTGCTTGCGGTTGATCCGTCCGCGCTCTCGGAACTACGCGATCGCGGGCTCCTCGCGTATCACATGGAGGACTTCCCCGCGGCGCTCCGCGATCTCGAAACCTACCTGCGACTGATGCCGCGACCCGACGCTCCGCTCGACCACCACGAGCACACCGGCGGAGAGCAGTCGCCTGAAGCGTCCGAGTCGTCCCAGATCTGGGAGCACGTCAAGACGCTGCGCCGTCGCGTTGCTGGTTTCAACTGAACCCACCAGCGTCGGGCGTGACAGCCGTGATCTGCCCTGAGCCTTGAGCCCTGAGCCATAAGCTCCTGGTCCAACCGCCGCAAGGTCGCTACATAAAGTTGTAGACATACACCCGCGAGGGACGAGAGCCGTCCTGGGCGACGTGAAGCGCCATCCAATGCATTTGCGGTCCGCTGGCCCACTTCAACTCTTCGTCCCCCCATTTATCACACGTCCCGTTTTGCAGGCGTTTCGGCGCGAAGTCCATTGGCATGTTGGCTGCCATTCAGGTACGGGCCACCAGTGTCAGTGACCGGTGTCCTGTGACCGGTCGCCAGCAGCCAGCAACCAGCCGCCAGTTTCTGTTTCGAGTGGTATCGCGACTGGCAACTGGTCACCGGCGACTGATTACCGGGACTGGTTACTGGCAACCGGCTACTGGCAACTGGCTACTGGTTACTGGCCACTGATAAGGAGCATCCATTCATGCATCGAAAGCTCTTCGTACTCGCCCTTCTGTGCCTCGCCTTCGCGGCTCCCGCGATCGCGCAGGTGCAGAGCGGCACCATCGCCGGCATCGTCCGCGACGAGCAGGGAGGCGTGCTTCCGGGCGTCTCCATCACGCTCTCCGGCGCCGGTCGCTCGGCCACGTTCGTCACCGAAACCGACGGGCGTTTCCGCTTCCTGGACCTGCCGCCCGGCCAGTACAAGCTGACGTCCGAGCTGCAGGGATTCTCGCGGATGATTCGCGAGGGAATCACCGTCACCGTTGGCGCGAACGTTGACATTCCAATCACGATGCGGGTCGCGTCAATGTCCGAGAGCCTCACCGTCACGGGCGACTCGCCGATCGTCGACACGAAAGCCATGGGCACGGCCACCAACTTCACCTCGTCCGAGCTCGAACAGATTCCGACGTCGCGCGATCCGTGGGCGCTCCTGCGCACCGTGCCGGGCGTGATGGTCGATCGCGTCAACATCGCGGGCAACGAGACCGGGCAGCAGTCCAACTTCCAGTCGAAGGGCACGCGCCCGCAGGACGCGGTCTGGACGATGGACGGCGTGGTCATCACCGACATGGCCGCGATTGGCGCATCGCCGACCTATTTCAACTACGACAACTTCGAGGAAGTGCAGGTGTCGACGTCAGGCCAGGACCTGAAGCAGCCGACCGGCGGCGTCGGGCTGAACATGGTCGTCAAGCGCGGCACGAACCAGCTTCGCGGCGGCGTGCGCGGGTATTACACCAGCGACGCGCTCGAAGGGAGCAACGTGCCCGACGAGCTCGAGGCGATCGGCGTGACGCCGGAGACCGCGGATCACAACAACCAGATCTCCGACTACACCGCGGAAATTGGCGGGCCGATCGTACGCGACAAGGCGTGGTTCTACGGATCGTGGGCGAACCAGGACATCCGCCTCTCGCGCCGCTCGGGCAACCTGATCGATCGCACGGTGCTGAAGACGTTCGACGCGAAAGGCAACTGGCAGGCGACGAGCAAGGACATGATCAATGTCCTGTGGTATCTCGGCGCGAAAGAAAAGTACGGACGCTCGCCCGGCACGTCAGGCATCACCACGGACGGCCCGGACGCGGTGTGGGACCAGGGGGGTTCGTACTCGGGCGGCCCGCAGGGGCTGACAAAGATCGAAGACAACCACGTGTTCGGCGCGAACCTGTTCCTCTCCGGCCGCTATGCGTACTACAACACCGGCTTCGGTCTCGTGCCGAAGGGTGGCCTCGACCAGCCGGCCGGCGAGAGCCAGGTGCTTGCGACGTCGTTCGGCTCGACCCGGCAGAGCCTGAACATCCGTCCGCAGCACACGGTCAACCTGGATGCCAACTCGTTCCACAACGCGTGGGGCTCGGCGCACGACCTGAAGTTCGGCGGCGGCTACCGCCGCGTCGATGCCACGACCGGGACGCTCTGGCCCGGCAACGGCATTCGCGCCTTGAACAACTCCGCAACCAACAACGTCGCGCGCGTCTATCGCGAAGGCCTTGGCACGAACCGCGTCGAGTACGTCAGCGTTTACGCGGGCGATACCATCTCGCGCGGCCGGCTGACGGTTGATGCGGGTTTGCGCTACGACCGGCAGTGGGGATCGGCGCTCGCGAGCGAAACGCAGCCGAACCAGGCGTTCCCGGATATCGTCCCGGGCGTGTCGTTCACCGGGTACAAGGCGCCGTTCACGTGGAACGACGTCTCGCCGCGCATTGGCGCGACGTGGGCGCTCGATGAAGCGCACAAGACGATCCTGCGCGCCAGCTTCAACCGCACCGCAGGGCAGCTCGACACCTTCATCGTCGGCTACTCGAACCTGACCAGCAACGCGGGGTTCGCCGAGTACGGGTGGAACGACGTGAACGGCGATCACATCGCGCAGAACTCCGAGGTCGACTTCAACGACTTCAAAACCGTGGGCGGCGGGTTCGATCTTGCAAACCCGACATCGGTGACATCGGTCGACCAGATCGATCCGAACCTGAAGGCGCCGCACACCATGGCGTTCATCGCCGGCGTCGATCGCGAGCTGATGCCGAACCTTGCGGTCTCCGCGTCCTACACCTACACGCGAACGACCGACGTCAACGGCAATTTCACGAACTACTACACGCCGTGGCTTGGCCTCACGCAGGCGGACTACAGCGCGGGTCCGCGTCTGACCGGCACGCTGCCGGACGGATCCACGTACGACATCCCGACGTTCATTCCGGATGCGGACAAGGTGGACGCGAACAACTTCGCGACGATCCTGACCAATTACGAGGGCTATCGCAGCTACTACAACGGCATCGAGGTGTCGTTGACGAAGCGGCTGTCGAACAAGTGGATGGCGCGCGTGGGCGGCGCCTGGAATGCGCCGAACGAGCACTACGACATCGCGGTCAACGAGCAGGGCAACCCGACGCGGACCGACACGACACCACTCGTCAACGGCGGCGCATACACGGTGCGCAGCGGCGGCAGCGGGTCGGGCGACATCTTCATCCACTCGAAGTGGCAGATCAACGCGAACGGGATGTACCAGGCGCCGTACGGTATCAACATCGCGGGGAACCTGTTCGGCCGCCAGGGCTATCCGTTCCCGGTCTATCGCAACGCCGCGCTCGGCGTCGACAGCACGCGCCGGGTGCTCGTGTCGCCCGAACTCGACACGTTCCGCCTCGAGAACCTGTGGAACCTCGACCTGCGGGCGTCGAAGATGTTCAGGTTCGATCGGACCAGCGTGGAGGCTATCGCTGACCTGTTCAACGTGATGAACGCCAACACGGCGCTCGTACGAAATCGCAACGCCGGGGCCGTTACGTTCAACCAGATTGCGCAGAATCTCAGCCCGCGCATTCTGCGGTTTGGGGTGCGAGTGACCTTCTGATCGGCAACGAACGGTGGCTCAGGGACCAACTCTGAGCCACCGTTCGTACCCTGAGCCAGCTCGTACCCTAAGCCGCCCTGAACCTCGAGACTTAAGCCCTGAGCCCACTCCCTGTCACCCAGCCCTGATTCCCAGCAGTTCGTCTCTTGGATTGGGCAATCCAACCCCTTGAATCGCACGGATCCAGCCTGTATACCGCCGGCTGTCTCCCGTCTCGGACTCCGCTTTTTTCTTCGGAAAAACCACCGTCCGGCTTCGAACACACCGTTCGTCCCAGTGTGCGGCCGTGGCACTTTTCCTGCTATTCCGTACACACGGCACGTCCCGGCCAGTTCGTGTAGGGTCCCCACTCGGCCCAGGTTCACCGATAACGGAGGATTTGAGATGAGATTGCGTTTCACCGCCTTGCTGGCGGCGCTCGCGCTTGCGCTGAGCGTGTCGCCGGCCTTGGCCCAGTCGCAGACCGGCGAAATCTTCGGGAAGGTGACGGACGATTCCGGCGCGGTGCTGCCGGGCGTTACCGTCACCATCACGAGCCCGGGCCTTCTGCAGCCGCTCACGGCCACGACGTCTGAGACGGGCACGTTCCAGTTCCCGCGGCTCAACGTGGGCACCTACAACGTGAAGTTCGAGCTGCCCGGCTTCAAGACCGTCATCAAGGAAGGCATCGAGGTCAACGTCGGGTTCAGCGCACAGGTCAGCACGCAGCTTGGCGTGTCGACCGTGCAGGAAACCGTGACGGTCACCGGCGAAAGCCCGATCGTCGACACGAAGCAGACCGGCACGAAGCAGACCTTCACCGTCGAACAGCTCCAGAGCATTCCCTCGGCGCGCGACCCGTGGGTCATCCTGCAGCAGACGGCCGGCATTGCCATGGACCGCGAGAACATCGGCGGCAACATGTCGGGCCAGCAGTCGAACTACATCTCGCGCGGCGGCAACCCGACGAACAACAAGTGGTCGCTTGACGGCGTCGACATCACCGACATGTCGGCAACGGGCGCGTCGCCCAGCTACTACGACTTCGACGCGTTCCAGGAGATGACGATCAACACCGGCGGGGTCGACGTCACGCAGCAGACCGGCGGCGTCGGCATCAACCTGGTCACGAAGAGCGGCAGCGACCGCCTGCGCGGATCGTCGCGCTTCTACGTGACCGACGAGAATCTCGAAGCAAACAACATCTCCGACGACCTGCGGAGCCAGGGCGCGACCTCCGGCAACCCGATCCAGAACATCAAGGACTACGGCGTCGAGGCTGGCGGCCCGATCAAGAAGGGACGCGCGTGGGTGTGGGGCAGCTTCGGGAAGCAGACCGTCGACGTCGGCGTCGTCGGCTTCTACAAGCCGACACCGGAGTGCCAGGCGTTCAAGACCACGTCGGTGGCGCTCGCGGCGGACATCGAGACGGTGAACAGCTGCTTGAACACCGACCGCACGCTGCTGCAGACGACCAACCTGAAGGCCGAAGTCCAGCTGTTCAAGGGCAACAAGATCACCCTCTTCAACAACTTCGCGAAGAAGGAGCGCAACGCGCGCGGCGCCGACGACCTGCACCCGATCGAGACGACGACCCCGCAGGGCGCCGTTCCCGCGAGCTTCGGCAAGCACTGGTGGAACACCGGGCCGAACCCGACCTACAAGGTCGGCGACCAGTGGGTCGTGACCGACCGCCTGCTCCTCGACGTGCAGTACGCGCACGTTGGCAACAACTTCACGCTTGGCTTCCACGAGCCGGGGCTGCGCGACGTGCAGCCGACGTTCGTCATCTCGACGGGCATGAACGGCCGCTCCGGCGCGGAGAGCGTGTTCATCCGCCCGGTGAACAGCGTGACGTTCAACTCGAGCTATTTCATGCCGGGCTTCCTGGGCGCGGATCACGCGTTCAAGATTGGCGGCGTATGGCGCGACTCGAACACCACGTCGATCAATCACACGGGCGGCTTCGGAACCGTGCGGTACCCCACGTCAACCGATAACGACTGCTCGCTGGCCGCGACCGGGTGCCAGGTGGACCTGACGCGCGACGGCTACACGGTGTACGACCTTCTCAACTATGCCGCCTACGCGCAGGACACGATTACGCGCGGCAAGTGGAACGTGTCGCTGGGTGCGCGCTTCGACTACATCAAGGACGAGGCGCTGGCCGCGAACATCGTGGCGAATCCGCTGGGCGGCCCGTGGCTTCCGGCCATCGCCTTCCCGGGTGCGGATCCCGGCGTGACGTTCTCGGACTTCTCGCCGCGCGTCGGCCTCACCTACGACGTCACCGGCAACGGCCGGACGATCGCCCGCGCCAACTACGCGCGCTACTACGGGCAGGTTGGCAACGGCGGCATTGCCGGCACGATCAATCCCGTGGGTTCGACGACGCTGCGGTACCCGTGGGTTGATGCCAACAAGAACGGCTCGGCGGAAGACGGGGAGATTGCGTTGAGTGCGTCGCCGCTCTCGGCCAGCACCAACTGGTCGGCGGCGAATCCCGCCAACACCGTGTCCGCCAACTCGGTCGCTTCGAACCTGAAGAACGACACGACCGACGAGGCCATCATCGGTCTCGATCGCGAGATCGCGGCGGGCTTTGCGGTGGGGATCAGCTACGTGTGGCGCAGCTACGGGAACTTCCAGTGGAACGATCGC
>JBKOZS010000302.1:0-7317 GCA_046726015.1 Acidobacteriota bacterium | reverse complement strand
CTCTGCGGCAGGATGTGCGCTACGCCATCCGAATGATGCGGCGAGGTCCCATGCTCTCGGTGACGGTAGTCGCGACGGTCGCTCTTTCGACCGCAGCGATCGGAACTGTCGCAAGCCTTGCCGACACCCTGCTCTGGCGGGAATTGCCGGTGGACCACGCAGACAATCTGGTCTCCATTACAGCGACGCGCGGCCGCCTTCGAAGTGACGGTGCGATTTCATATCCCGACTTCGTCGTGTTTCGCGATCACGCCACCACGGTGAGGCCCCTCGCCGCCCACTATTCAACCGCGCCGCTCTTCGTCGCCGTCGGCGGGAATGCCGGTGAAGTCAACGGCGCGGTCGTCTCGGCGAATTACTTCCCGCTCTTCGAAATGCAGCCGGTGCTCGGCCGCTTCTTTCACGGCGATGAAGATCGGGTGCCCGATCGCGACCGCGTCGCCGTGATGGATACGACTTCTGGCAGTCGCGGTTTGGGGGCCGTTCCGCAGCCGTCGGCTCGGCGATCACGATCAACTCCGTGGCGTTCACCGTCATCGGGATTGCGCCGCCGCAACCCGTCGGCCTGACACCACTGCCCGTGAATCTGTACATCCCGACAATGATGCTGCGTGTGGGGTATCGGTGGTGCAACGACTCACTGGCGGTCGACTGCACGACACTGACGATGATCGGCCGGCTGTCGCCTGGCCGGACCGTTTCGGAAGCCGCGGCGGAGTTTGCAGCAATCATGCCCGCGACGTGGACGCATGCGCCGCCCGGGGGCAACAGTGGCGTGGCGGTCCGCCAACCGCGTGGCATGTCGGAAGACGATCAGGAGCCCCGCCTGATTGCCATGCTCGCGGCCGTGGCGGCCGTTCTTCTGATCGTCTGCTGTGCAAACCTGGGCGGTCTGCTGAGCGCGCAGGCAGCCGCGCGTGAGGGTGAGTTCGCGATCCGGCTGTCACTCGGCGCCGGCCCGCTTCGGCTCATGCGTCAGGTGGTCACCGAGTCGCTGCTGCTCGCGGTGGCAGGTGGCGCCGGCGGTCTCGTGCTGTCTCGCCTCTTCATCGGCACGCTCGCGCGACTGTTCTTCTCGATCGACGACGAGGGTCATCCGCTGTACTACGATTTCAGGCAGTCATCGGCGATCGTCGCAGCGACAATGATGACCGCTGTGGTCGCTGGAGGGCTGTTCGGCATCCTGCCGGCAGTCAGAGCCGTCTGTCGTCCGAGTCTCCGTCCTGGACAGGGACGGTCCGCGTCCGTGCGGTGGTCGACGGGACGGTGGTTGCTGGGCGCGCAGGCAGCCATCGCCGTAGCCTTGCTAGCCACCGCCGCGCTCCTCGCCGCGGGCGCGCGTCTGGTGCTCGCCGGGCGCAACTACGACACCTCGCACGTGGCGTTGATACGCGTGCGGCCACGTCTGATCAAGTACACGCCCGACCGGGCGCAGCGCTTTCAGCACGACGTGATCCAGCAGCTGCGCGCGCTGCCGTCGGTCGAATCCGTGTCAATGGTGGGCGTGGGATCGATTCTCGGCGGCGGGTCGGCAACCGCCGTTGCCGGAATGGCCCAACGGTCAGCAGGTAACGGTCCGGTACAACGAGATTGGTCCGGCGTATTTTGCGACCCTGCGAACGCCACTCCTCCGCGGCAGGGAGTTCGACGACCGCGATAGCGTGCAGTCGCCACCAGTGGCCATCGTCAACGACACGTTGGCGAGGCGATTCTGGCCCGACCGCCAGGCGATCGGCGCGACGATTCTGATCGGCGCCACTGCGCGTCAGGTCGTTGGTGTGGTCGCCAACGTGTCGATGAACAGCCGGACCGAAGCCGCCGAGACATGGGTCTATACGCCCTTCTGGCAGAATCCCGACGCGATCGATTCGAGGATTGCGGTTCGGGCGGCTCGCGATCCTGCAACGCTTCTTCCCGAATTGAGTCGCACGGTACACCGCGTCGATCCAAACGTGCCGATCGCTGAAACGATCACGCTTCCGGTTCGAATTGCCGCCCTCACCCGTCCCGTTCGAGTGGGCGCGCTCTTCGTCGGCTACGCCGCGTCGCTGGCCATTCTTCTGACGGCGATTGGGCTGTACGGCGTGCTTGCGTTCGCCGTGTCGCGGCGCACGAAGGAAATCGGCATCCGACTCGCTCTTGGCGCCGGCCGAGGGCGTGTCATCCGGTCTATCGTTCGCGAAGGTGTGATCGTCGCGCTGGCGGGTGCCGTCGTGGGCATGGTGCTCGCCATGGGCACGTCGTGGGCTCTGTCGCATCTCCTGTACGGTTCGGCGGAAGCGGACTGGGTGTTCTACGCTGCAGCCGCCGTCGTCATCGCCTGTGTGGCTCTGGGTGCGTCGCTGGTGCCGGCGCGTCGGGCCGCTGCTGTCGAACCGATAGTTGCGCTCAGGCAGGAGTGATTGCCTCGATTGGTGCACCGCCACTTGCGCTCACCATGCGAAACGGGCGCCTCGCTTTCCTGAGCGCTGGGGACGTGAACGAAACTGATCGTGCGGCGGCCGGCGCCCGTGTTAAACCTCCGGCATGACAAACGCGATGTGTCCGGATCGCGTGAAGCCCACGGCCCAATACAGCAGCGGTGCTCCTTCCGCTTTGTAGAAACACACGGCGGTTTCATCGTACATGTTGCGCCGTCCCTCAGTATTCTGACACGCGATGAACGTCAGCGCGTTGATGCCTTTGAGGCCACCCTGCAGCCGTTCTATTGGTATGGGACCGCCGAGCCGCGCGTCCTGCAGAACGCGCATGCCAAGCGACCGCTCAGCAACAGCACTTCCGTCTATCCTGCCTTCACTTGCCGCCGCCAGAAAGCGGAATGCCGTTCCCGTGCGACTCGGATCGGGGTCTCGCTCGACGCGCATTCGTCCAATCAGGCCATAGTCGCGTTCATAGAATCCCGCGATGCCAGTCACGAGCGTTTCACGGTTAGCCCTGAACAGGTTTGTGAGCACGATTACCGTCAGTCCGCGATCAACATACCGCTTGTGCGTGGAGCTGAATCCCGTGCGAAACCCACCGTTGTGCATGATGAGCCGATCACCGCGCCAGGGCAGGACGAACCAGCCCAGAGCCGAGCCAGTCTCAATGCGGTTGTTAACGACCGCGGGCGTGAACATCTCCTTCAAGCTCTTGTCCGAAAGCAGTCTCGTCGTGTTCAACGCAGTGTCCCATTTCGCAAGATCCGCCGCAGTCGTGATGATGCCGACATCGCCACGATCCTGGGCCGCCGGCGAAATGCGTACGCCTCTCGTCAACGCGCCGCCGCTCCAACGGTATCCAGATGCACGGTGCGGCAAAACAGCTGATACGTCATTGATGCTCGTGGCGGTCATTCCGAGCGGCGCGAATATGCGCTCTTGCATGAACTCCCTATATGGTTTACCACTGATCTTTTCGATGACGATGCCGAGCACAAACGGCCCCGCGCCATACACCCATCCTCGACCAGGAGCAAATTTCAAGGGAAAGGCGTAAAGGGCCTTGAGGAAATCTTCATTTGTCTGGTTCCGGAGGAAAAAAGCGGTGTCTTCGTCCCAGTCATCTCTCAGGCCAGACGTGTGGTTCATCAGCTGGCGGATCGTGATGGGCTTCCAAGACGGGGGGACATCGGACAGGAACCGCTCGATCGGATCATCAAGCCCGAGCTTCCGTTCTTCAGCGAGGAGCAAAATGGCCGCGTCGGTAAACTGCTTGGTCATCGAAGCTATCTCGAACTTGGTGTCGTCGGTGACGAGAACGTTCAGCTCAACATCGGCCAGGCCGTAGTGTCCGAGCTTGACGATGGCGCCGTTCCTCGTGACTGCGAGTGACAGACCTGGGATGTGTTGCCGGTCCATTTCCGAGCGAACGAAGTCATCGATCGCGGCCGATTGCGCGACTCCAAGGGTGGGCAACACAACACACAACACCCCGCCACACATTCGCAGGATGGCGACTTTCATGGGACTTCTCCTCGCTCCTGCTGTCTTCAATCCGGCTTGAGCCGACATGTCACACGTCGACAATCGAAGTGTAGGGTGCGGGCGACGCTCCGAGGGTCCTGGGCGTCCCGCAAGATCTTCAACCGCCACAGCGTCAATCGGGTTTGCTCTGCCTTCGTCATGGGCCCACTCTAGGGCAATTTGCCTGGAGAAAAGAGCCCGAACTGTCACCCATGTACTGAGATTTCACATCTGAACAGCAGAGGGGGGTTCCCCTTGCAGAAAGTCGCCGAGATGCCGCGCGCCCGCTTCGGGCTGCACGTCACGGCTGGGGGGCTCGCGGATCGCCGACCGGCGGCGCCGACGTATGCGGCGCTGTGCGACTAAGTGCGCAGGAGTCCCATCGTCAGTCGATGAAACCGACTGGCGCGTCGGCGCGCTCGGCTTCTGGTTGTGGGTCTTTGCCACGGCCGACACGACGGTCGATACGATTCCTCCGGGTCGGAGCTTCGATGACGCTGCCACTAACCCTCGATCCGGCCTTCGACGATGTGCTCGTGCGTGACGACTGGGCACCCATCGGCAATTCAGCGAAGCGTTGCATCAAAGCCGCGTCGCGCACTTGCTGCGACGGGCGCGCCTGCTGCGGCTCGATCACCCGCGCAGCCCAGGGGCCGGCGCGGTCGAACAGATCCTGCTCGACGGCTTGGCGCTGCTGGATCGCTGGCGCGCGGCACCTCACGGTCGAATTCCCGCGCGTGGTCGCCTTTGTGGGATCCTCGCGTGGAGCCACCAACCGGAGGGGGCGGAGCATGCGATTCGTCCTGCCAGTCGTGCAGCGCAAAGTCTGTGGCGGCAATCGGACACCGCATGGCGCCTGAGACTCAGCGTCGTCCGCACCGCTCACCAGCGCGCCTCCGATCTCGACGCCGTCTTCACGACGCTCCTCCAAAGACGAAAGCCGATCATCCCCGAGCCCCTCCGCCCCGCGTGCAGTAGCATCACCCGCTAGACGAAGACGGATGGAGCTATTGCAAAAAGGGAGGAGGGTTTTTAAACCTCCTACATTTCATAACTGGTGATCGGACACGAGCAACGGATTCAGTGGTTTACAGGATTCGCGTCGACGCGCGGAGCACGATTTCAAGTCAATTTCAGTCCATCTGCGAGGCACCTGATTGTGTCGTCGATGCGCGCACGATTAGATTTCCTTAGGATTTTGGAGGCGCCGCCCGGAATCGAACCGGGGATGGAGGTTTTGCAGACCTCTGCCTTACCGCTTGGCGACGGCGCCGTTCTGTCGAGCAGCGATGCCCAGGCTAACGCCTAGGCCGACGAACCCGGACCTACGACGGTCGGTTGTACGAACAATCGGCCGGGCAAGGCGCCCGGCCGCGCTCGGAACCGGCGAGTAAGTTGGAGCGGGAAACGGGATTCGAACCCGCGACTTCGACCTTGGCAAGGTCGCACTCTACCACTGAGTTATTCCCGCTCTCGCCCGGGTGCCGAACCCTGAATGTACTACAGGGTTCGCAGCCCATGCAAGGAACCGGAGTCCGCGCGCGCAGGGGGCAGTTGTCGCCTTCGGAATTCTCGAATTCTCGAGTTCTCGAATTCTCTATACCACCACCTCTCGCAGCACTTCCGCCGCTTCTTCAGGCGCCGTCGGATTGATGTAGAAGCCGCTCCCCCACTCGAAGCCGGCCACCTTCGTCAGCGTCGGCATGATCTCGATGTGCCAGTGGTAGTACTCGGCCGTGTTCTCCGAGAACGGCGAGCTGTGGATGATGAGATTGAACGGCGGCGACTCGAGCGCGCGGTTCATCCGCTGCAACGTTTCTCTCAACATGCGCGCCAGCGCGTCGTACTCGTGCCGCGGCGCCTCCTCGAATGACGCGCCGTGGCGCTTGGGGAGCATCCACGTCTCGAACGGGAACCGCGGCGCGTAGGGCGAGAGCGCGACAAACTCCGCGTTCTCGGCGATCACGCGCACCCGCTGGTGCAGCTCCTGCCGGATGATGTCGCAGTAGACGCAGCGCTCCTTGTGCTGGAAGTGCTGCTTCGCGCCCGCAATCTCGTCGCGGACGATGCGCGGGACGACGGGCAGGGCGATGAGCTGCGAATGCGGATGATCGAGCGACGCTCCCGCCGCGGCGCCATGGTTCTTGAAGACGAGGATGTAGCGGAACCGCCGATCCTGGCGGAGGTCCAGCACGCGCTCGCGATAGGCCCAGAGGATCCGCTCGATCGCCACGGCCGGCAGCGTTGCCAGGGTCGCGTCGTGCTGCGGCGTCTCGATGATCACTTCGTGGGCGCCGACGCCGTTCATCTTGTCGAACAGGCCCTCACCCTGCCGGTCGAGCCCGCCTTCGACCTGCAGCGCCGGGAACTTGTTCGGCACCACGCGCACATCCCACCCGGGACCGTTGGCCGCCGCGCCGTTGCGGCGATAGGACCACACCTCGCGCGGGGTGTACTCCTCGTTGCCCTCGCAGAACGGACAGACGATGCCCGCGATCGGCGCCACGTGCTCGAGGCAAAAGGCACTCGGGCGCTTGCGCCTTTCGGTGGAAATAATCACCCACCGACCTGTGATCGGATCCTTGCGCAACTCCGGCATACGAGTCCGAAGCGGGCTAAAGCCCCGCCGCCACGTTACGACACATCAAATGCGTTCCGAATGATCTCCACGCGCGGGCGGCCATCATCCAGCGATACCGAGACGACGTCGAAGCGGCAGGCCTCGGCGCGGACCCGGGTTCGCGCCAGGAACACCCGGGCGATGGCCACAATCTTACGCTGTTTGCGGATGGTGATCTGCTCGCCCGGCCGACCGCAGCGGTGATGCCGCCTGGCCTTGACCTCGACGAACACGAGACAGGGACCGTCGCGTGCGATGATGTCGATTTCGCCGAAGCGAGTGCGGTAGCGACGGGCAAGAACTGCGTACCCTTCGCGCTCGAGGGCGCGAACGGCGAGGGATTCCCCATGTTCCCCAAGGGCGATGTGCGTGGCGAGCGACATGCGCAGGTTGAGGTGCAACGCGCGTACCGGGGCTAGGCCCCCGCCTCCACGTCAGCGACGTGGTCTCGTCACTTCGCCGATCGCGGCGTCGAGCAATTCGAGCGCTGTGGTCGCCTGCGCCCTGGTCAGCGTGAGCGGCGGCGACAGGCGGATCGCGTTCTTGCCCGCCCCGAGGACGAGCAGGCCCTTGTAGAAGGCGGCCTGGACGATCGCGTCGCGTTCGGCGACCGCACGTTCCTTGGTCTTGCGATCCTTGACGAACTCGATGCCGATCATCAGGCCCTTGCCGCGCACGTCGCCGATGATCTGGTGCTTGTCCATCAGCGCCCTGGCGCCGTCGATGAGGAATGCGCCGACATCAGCCGCATTT
>JBKOZS010000301.1:0-13714 GCA_046726015.1 Acidobacteriota bacterium | reverse complement strand
GCCGGCGGGCAAGCACGACTCGCGACTCAGGACTCAGGACTCGGGACTCGGGACTCCACGGACGTTCGTAATCAAATATTCCCGGACGGGGCCCCGGCTGGTCGCGCGTGAATTGATCGCGCGGCGGGCGGGAACGGTTGTGGTCCGAAGCCCCGCGCGCCGCGCGCCCTCGTCAGACGCATAGAGCCGCCGAATGTCGGGGGCCGAGGAATTGCTCAACAGAACGAAAGCGCCACGCGACGCGAGCTGGATGACCGTCTCCTGGAGCCGTTCCTGTTCCGCCGCGCCGAACCCCCCCGCCGTGTAGGACGTGAATCGCGCCGTCGTGCTGAGGGGCGCATACGGCGGGTCGAGATAGACGAAGTCGGAGGCCCCGGCGGCGGCGAGCGCGCCGTCGAACGGCCGCACATCGAGCGTCAGTCCCGGCCTCGCGAAAGCGGCGCTCAGCCCCCGCAGGTTGCTTTCGTCGCAGATCCGCGGCCGCACGTGACGGCCGGCCGGCACATTGAACTCGCCGCGCGCGTTGACCCGGAACAAACCGTTGTAGCCGGTGCGATTCAGGAAGATGAGCATCGCGGCCAGGCCTGGAGTGTAAGAACACGAAGGATCGCCGGATTCCTGGACGGCACGCCGCGCCGGATTGAACTCTGTGTCGCGTACTTCGTAGAAGTAGTCCTCGCCCCGCGCGCGGTATCCGGATTCCAGCGCGCGCAGCCGGCCGATGACTTCGTCCACCTCGTCGCGCACCATGCAGTAGCAGCCGATGATGTCGGCGTTGATGTCGGAGAGCCTGACCTCCCGGCCCTCGAGGAGTCCGGCGTTGTGCAGATCGAGGAACACGGCGCCGCTGCCAATGAAGGGTTCGAAATACACCCTGAACTGCCTTGGATAGAACGGTCGGAGCTTCGGCAAGAGCTGGCGCTTCCCGCCAGCCCACTTCAAGATCGGACGAATGGGCGGCTCACCCATGGTCGGCCGGGTCTCGATCGAAGAATCGCGCGAGAGCTTCGATATCGTGGGTCACCGGTGCGGGAGGAAGCGACGCCAGGAACCGTCTTCCGTACCCCATCGTCCGCAACCGCGGATCGAGAACGGCCAGTACCCCTCGGTCCTGCCGGTGGCGAATCAAGCGGCCGAGCCCCTGCTGCAGCGCAAGGATCGCGAGCGGGATCTGGTATTCGCCGAACGCAGAACCGCCGCGCGCGTTGATCGCCTCGATGCGTGCCGACGTAATCGGATCGCCGGGTGATGCAAACGGCAGCTTGTCGATGATCACGCAGCTCAGCGCCTCGCCGACGACATCCACGCCCTGCCAGAAGCTGGAGGTCGCAAACAGAACCGCGTGCGGCGTAGCCTTGAACTCGCGCAGCAGCGACGAGCGGGGCGCCGTGCCCTGCACGAGGATCGGATACTCGAGTTCCGCCGAGGCCACCTGGTGCACTTGCCGCAGATTGTTGTAGCTGGTGAACAGCACGAACGCGCGCCCGCGCGTGCGCTTCAGGATCTCAATCACCTCTCGACCCGCGGACGCGACGAACTGCGGCGAGCGCGGGTCCGGCATTTTCTTTGGCAGGTACAGGATCGCCTGGCGCCGATAATCGAACTCGGAGGGCAGCTTGACTTCGTGCGCGTTCGCGATGCCCAGCCGGCCGCGTACGTACTCGAACGATCCGTCGACGGTCAACGTCGCTGAGGTCAGCACCGTCGCCTTCATGCGATCGAGCAGCAGTTCCCGGATGATCGCCGAGACATCGATTGGCGATCCGCGCAGGAAGACTCCGCGACCGCGGATTTCCAGGTAGTACACGAACCCCGGGTCATCGGCACGCGTCAGGAACTGGATGTCCTTGCGAAGTTCCGCGGCGCGGCGGCCAAGCGCAAGGACGTCCTCCGGCAGCTCCTTGGTCAGCGCGATGGTCGCTTCAACGGCTTCGAGTGCGCTGACGAGACCGCTGCGCTCGTGTGCCGCCCGTTCGAGCAGCGCCGGGGTGATGCGGACGCGGCTTTCGGCGCCCGCTCCCGCGTCGAACCGCAACATTTGCAGCGTGCCGAAGAACCGCCGCGCATGATCGCGTACGTGCTCGATGTCGTTCTTGAGATCGTCCGCTCTCTCCGGATCCGGGACCTGCTTCGCCGCAATCGCGCGGTCCGTGTCACGCGCGAAGTCGTCGAGGCGGTAGTTGCTGACGGAGATGCCGAAGTACTGCGTTGCGACATCTTCGAGCTGATGGGCCTCGTCGACGATCGCGTACTCGCACGACGGAATCACCTCGCCGAAGGTGCTCTGACGAACTGAGGCGTCCGCGCAGAGCAGGTGGTGATTGACGATGACGAGGTCCGATTCGGCGGCGCGCTGCCGCATGCGCGTGACGAAGCAGTCGTTGAAGCGCGGGCACTCGCCGCCAAGACAATTCTCACTCGTCGCGGAAATCTCCGGCCAGAACGGCAGGTCGTCGGGCAGGTCGTCCATCTCGGCGCGATCGCCGGTCTCGGTTTCGCGCGACCACTCGGCGATGGCCTCGATCGCGATGGCATCCTCCCGCGACCGGATCGCCGGGCTGTCTCGAAGCGCATCGAACTTGTGCAGACAGAGGTAGTTGGCACGCCCTTTCATGTAGGTGGCGGTGAACTCCACGCCGAGCGTGTCCCGCAGGACCGGAAGATCCTTGAAGAAGATCTGTTCCTGCAGGTTTTTGGTGCCGGTCGACACGAGGACGCGCTGCCCGCTCAGGATTGCGGGGATGAGATACGCGAGCGTCTTGCCGGTGCCGGTGCCCGCCTGCGCGAGCAGGACCCCGCCGTCGGCAAAGACATCCGCGACGGCGGCCGCCATTTCGAGTTGCGCGGGCCGCGCTTCAAAGCCGTCAAGCGCCGTAGCGATCGGGCCGCCCGGCGCGAGCGCGGCTTCGACCGCCGCGCTCAGTCCTGTGTTTCGGGGTACAGCGGGAACTTCCGGCACAGGGCCTCGACTTCCGTCTTCACTCGGCCGAGCGCCGCATCATCGTCTGGCGACGTGAGCGCGCGCGTGATGAGCTCCGCGATGCGATCCATCTCCGGTTCCCGCATGCCGCGGCTCGTGACCGCCGGCGTGCCGATGCGGATGCCGCTGGCGACCATTGGCGGGTTCTGGTCGAAGGGAATGGCGTTCTTGTTGACCGTGATGCCCGCCTTTCCGAGAGCCGCTTCCGCTGCCTTGCCCGTGATGCCGCGCGAGAACACGTTGACCAGCATCAGGTGATTGTCGGTGCCGCCGCTGACCAGGCGGAAGCCGGCCGCTGATAGACCCGCTGCAAGGCGCCTGGCATTTGCCACGATCTGCTGCTGGTATTCGACGAACGCCGGCTCCATCGCTTCCTTGAGGCAGACGGCCTTTGCGGCGATCACGTGCATCAATGGACCGCCCTGGATGCCAGGAAACACCGTGCGATCGAGGTCTTTCGCATACTGCGCGCGAGAGAGCACCATCCCGCCACGCGGGCCGCGCAGCGTCTTGTGCGTGGTGGTCGTGACGAAGTCGGAATGCGGCACCGGGCTCGGATGAACCTTGGCGGCGACAAGTCCGGCAATGTGCGCCATGTCCGTGACGACCGGCGAACCGATTGCCTTGCCGATCGTGCCAATGCGCTCGAAGTCGATCACGCGCGGATAGGCGCTGGCGCCGACCATGATCATCTTCGGCTTGTGCTCGTGCGCGAGCCGTTCCAGCTCCTCGTAGTCGATCCGTTCATCGTCCTGCCGCACGCCGTAGGGAACGATCGTGTAGAGCTTGCCTGAGAAGTTCAGCGGGTGGCCATGCGTGAGATGGCCGCCGTGCGCGAGATTCATCCCCAGGACGGTGTCACCCGGTTTCAGCAGCGTGAAATAGACGCCCATGTTCGCCTGCGCGCCCGAATGCGGCTGCACGTTCGCGTGGTCGGCGCCAAACAGTTGCTTCGCGCGCGAGATCGCCAGCGATTCGGCCACGTCCACGAACTCACATCCACCGTAGTAGCGCTTGCCCGGGTAGCCCTCGGCGTACTTGTTCGTCATGACCGACCCGGCCGCCTGCAGCACCGCCTGGCTGACGAAGTTCTCGGACGCAATCAGCTCGAGACCGTTGTTCTGCCGGTGGCGTTCGTTCCTGATGGCCGCATCAATCTCGGGGTCTGTCGAGGCGAGCGATCGCCAGCGGGACGGGGTATCGGTGCCAATGGCCATTTTTGATCCTTGTCGACTGCCGTCAGCTGTTTACCGTCAGCGGTCCGGGGTTCACAGGTCGCGGTTCAGGGCGTGCGGTCAACCACGAATCGGTTACTGCTTAAGGCAGCTTTCTCAATTTCGGTTATTTGATCGATGCGCCGCTGGTGACGGCCGCCCTGGAACGGCGTGGCGAGCCACAGCGCGACGATTTCGTCCGCGAGGCCGAAGCCAACGATGCGCCCGCCGATCGCCAGAACATTGGCGTCGTTGTGCTCGCGCGACAGGCGTGTCGTATACAAGTCGTTGCAGAGCGCGGCGCGAATCCCCTCGACCTTGTTTGCGGCGATTTGTTCCCCCTGGCCGCTTCCGCCGATCACGATTCCGCGGTCGGCCTGGCCGGAAATCACCAGCTTTGCGACGTCGGCACAGATCGGCGGGTAATCGACGGGCGTTTCGCTGTCGGTTCCGCGATCGTTCACCTCGTGCCCGAGGTGCGCCAGCGTCGTGAGCAGGTGCTGCTTCAGAGCGAAGCCGGCGTGATCCGCTCCGATGGCGATCCGCATGATTGTGGAATTATACGGTAAGAGTGCTGGGTGCCAGGGTGCGAAGTGCGACGTGCTAGGGTGCTATACCTCGTGCTCGGTGCCTGGTGCGCAGCACCGAGCACTTTGCACATAGCACCCTGCACCGAGCACTTTGCACGTAGCGCCTAGCACCGAGCACCTTGCACCTGGCATCTTATGTCGTCAGCGACGATTACTCGGAAAGGTGAAGATCGCGTCCGCGCGGGCCACCCCTGGATCTACCGCAGCGACGTGACGTCGGTGGACGCGGATCCGGGCGACATCGTCGCGGTCGTCGCGCGGGGCCGCACGATGGGATACGCGTTCTTCAGCGATCGATCGGAGATCGTGCTCCGCATGATCTCGCATGGCGACCAGCCGCCGGCCGACAGCATGTGGCGCGAGCGGCTGGCTGCCGCGATCGCCTACCGCGAGTCGCTCGCGCTCGACGCGACCGCGTACCGCCTCGTTCACGGCGAGGCCGATCGGCTGCCGTCGCTGATCGTCGATCGGTACGGCGATTACCTCGTCGTCCAGGCGCTCTCCCAGGCCATCGATCGGCGCCTGCCGGAGATCACCAGGGCGCTGGTCGACCTGGTGCACCCGGCGGGCATCCTGGCGCGGAACGACCCGCGCGTGCGCCTGCTGGAAGGGCTCGATCAACGCGTCGAGTCCCTTCATGGGGATGTGCCGGAGACCATCGACGTGCGTGAGGGAGCCGTCCAGTACCAGGTCGACCCCTGGCGCGGCCAGAAAACCGGGCTGTTTCTCGACCAGCGCGAGAATCGTGAGGCGGCGCTGCGTTACGCGCGCGGGCGCGTGCTCGATGCGTTCAGCTATAACGGCGGATTTGCGCTGGCCGTGGCGCCGAACGCCGACTCCGTCCTTGCCGTGGACATCTCCGAGGAGGCCGTCGATCGGATCCGCGCGAATGCCGCGCGCAACCGGCTTCCGTACGTGGAAGCGCGCGCCATGAACGTGTTCGACGAGCTGCGCGAGCAGGAGCGAACCGGCGCCCGGTTCGATACGATCGTGCTCGACCCTCCCGCATTCGCGAAGAACAAGGCGTCGGTGCCGAAGGCGCTCTCCGGCTACAAGGAAATCAACCTGCGCGCGCTGAAGCTGCTCGAGCCGGGCGGGTTCCTCGTCACGTGCAGCTGCTCGTATAACGTGAGCGAGGCATCGTTCCTGGACGTCGTGTCCGAGGCGGCCGCCGACGCGCACGTGGAAGTGTCACTGGTCGAAAAACGCGCCCAGGGGCGAGATCATCCCATCCTTATCAATGTGCCCGAGACCTATTACCTGAAGTGCCTCATCCTGCGCAAGCTGGCGTAGGGGCTCAAGGCTCAAGGCTCGGCGACACCTTATTCATGGCTGATCGCACGCGCGGGATCGATTCGAGCGGCGCGACGGGCCGGAAGGTACGCACCGAGACCTGCAACGGATGCAAGTAGTAGCGCCACGGCCGCGTGCGTGGCCACGTCTGTTGGCTGTACGCCGTAAAGCATCGAGGCGAGCAATTGTCCAAACGCGGTCGCGCAGGCGAGGCCGACCACGATCCCGATCGCCGCGATCCATGCGCCGTGCCGCACGACCAGCGCGATCACGTGCCGCGGCTGTGCGCCGAGCGCGATCCGCACGCCGATTTCACGCGTGCGATGTGAGACCAAGTACGCGACCGCGCCATACAGTCCGACGATTGCCAGCAGCGTTGCCAGCATGCCGCACGCAGACACGAGTGAGGCAGACAGCCGCTCGGCCGCCAGCGCTTCTTCGATGTGCGCATTCAGCGTCACGGTACGAAATACCGGCACGTCGCCGCTGGCTGCGTGAATCTCGCGGCGCAGGCTTTCGGCGAGCCGTTCTGGAGGATCCGCGCGGACGATCATCGACATGCGTGGTGAATACGCCTGCGCCAGCGGGTAGTACACCGTTGGCGGCGCCGGCTCCGAGACGGAGAGATATTTGCTCGAGCGCACGACTCCGACGATTTCCAACACCGTGGCCGCGCTGTCCTTCAGGTGGCGGCCGACTGGCGACCCTCGGAAGAATCGCTTGGCCAGCACGTCATTGACGATCACGACCGGCGCCGCTCCCGCACGATCCCGGTTATCAAACGCGCGACCGGCCACCACGCCTGTGCCGATCGCGGAAAAGTACGAGGGGCTCACGGCGTTGTAGTTCAACTCGAGATCTTCACCGGACCGCGCGACATACCCTTCGGGCCAGAAGCCGCGCCGCGGTCCCAGGGCCAGGGGCAGCGTCCGTACCCACGCAACATCCGTGACGCCAGGCAACGCCGCCGCTCGTTCCCTCACCTCTTCGTAAAAGTGCATTCCGGCGGATGCTTCCATCGTGGACGGCACGTCGACGCTGAGCAGCAGCGCGTTACGCGTCGAGAACCCGAGGTCGGCGTGCCGCTGATTGGCGACGCTCTGCACGAGCAGAGCGGCCGTCACGAGCAGCACGCAAGCGATTGCCACCTGCATCGCGACGAGAACCGTTCGTGCCCGGGACGCGCTGCGAGCGGTGATGTCGCCCGCTGCGCCGCGAAGCGACGCTGCGAGTGGCGGCCTGACGGCGCGGACGGCGGGCAGGAGACCAACCAGCAGGGCTGCGACCGCGGCGAGCGCAAGGGCGAACAGCATCACACGCCAGCCAGGCGCGGCGTCGAGCAGCGCCGCCTGCTCTGCGGGAAAGAACGACGGAAGCACGTCGGCGGTCCACGCGGCAAACAACAACCCAAGGCCCGCCGCGAGGAGTGCGAGCACGGCAGATTCAGTCAACAACTGCCGCAGCAGCCGTCCGCTGCCGGCGCCAAGCGCGCGGCGTACTGCAATTTCCCTCGTGCGCGTGGTCGTGCGCGCGAGGAGCAGGCTCGCGACGTTCGCGCAGGCGAGGAGCAGCACGAGGCCGACACCGCCCATCAACACCGCGGCGACCGCGACGACCTGTCCCCGCTGGTCAGGATCGATGCGCCTCGCCGGCACGATGGCGAACGGCCGCGGCTCTTTCGGACGTTCCAGCGTGCCGAGATTCGTCTCCGGGTACTCATGCGCGAGCCGGACGGCGAGCGCCGTCAGTTCGGCGCGCGCTGCGGGCAGCGACGCGTCGTCGCGCAACTGGCCGATCACGTTCAGGCCGCGGTTTTGGCGATTGTCCTGCGGCGTGCGTACTAACGGGACCCACACGTCGAGCGACCGGCCGAGATTGAGACCCCTGAACTGCGGCGGTGCGATGCCGACGATCACGTGCGCACGGGCGTTGAGGATGATCGTGGATCCAACGGCCAGCGGATTGGATCCGAACGCGCGTCGCCACAGGCCGTCGCTGATAACGGCCGCAGGCGTCGCCGCCGGGTTGGTATCGACGTCCGTGATCGCGCGTCCGTTGGAGACCTTGACGCCGAGTACGTCGAAGTAGCTGGCAGTCACCCGCGCGACGCGCACACGCTGCACGTCTTCACCCACCCGCAGCGGCGCGACGATCCCATCGTCAAGGGCGGCAAGCTCGGCGAATACCCGCGTGTCCGATGACATCGAGAGGAAGTCCTCGTAGGACGTCTCGCCGTAGGAGCCGCTGCTGAAGTCGCTGGTGAACACGCTCACCACTGGACGCGCGGGGTGGACGCCCGGCGCGGGCTTGAAGAGCAGGGCATCCACGAAACTGAACACCGCCGCATTCGCACCGGTCCCGAGCGCCAGCGTCAGTGCGGCCATCGCGGTCCATCCAGGAGTGCGCGCGAGTGTCCGGAATGCATAGCGCAAGTCCTGCAGGAGCCGGTCCATGGGCTGAGGTTGCAGCGAGGCGCGTGCCAGCGGTTTATCGCGGTTTTTGGCCGTAATGTGCCCTGTGGGACCGCGATGACCGTCCGGATCCGGCACGACCTATCCCGCCTTCGCAACGGGCAACGACGTGGTTGCTTCGGCGGGGCAAGCCCATGACAGACGGTCGGCTGTAGGATCGATGGCGAGGCTGGTGACGATGAGACTGCTGCCGATTCTGCTCATCATCTCGATCCTGCTGCAGGCAGACACAAAGCAGGCGCGTTCGCCGCAGCAGGACGTTGGCATAGAGATGCGGAACGTCCACCTCCACCTTTCGGACGACGCCGCTCTGGATGTCACGTGGATTCACGGCCGTCTGCGCAGCACGTCACCCGACCGGCCGCCCGTGTTCGACGACCAGTCGTCCTTCACGATGGAGATCGAGGACGCGGAGGTTGCCCTCGATGCTGCGAGTCTGACCGCGCTGGTAAACCGCGCGTTCACGTTCAAGGGATCAAACCTCTCCGACCTGCAAGTATCGTTCGCCGGCGCCAACATCGTGCAGAAGGGCAAGCTCTCGAAGGGCATCTCCGTCCCGTTCACTGTCACCGCGTCAGTGGCGGCCACGCCCGAGGGACAACTCCTCATTCATCCGGTGAAGGTAAAGGCGGCGGGAATCCCATCGACGAAGCTGATGGGAATGTTTGGGATTGAGTTGCAGGACTTGATCAAGGCGCGCCCTGAGGCGGGCATCGCGATACGCGACAACGACCTCATCCTCGATCCCGGGAAGATGCTGCCGCCGCCGGCGACGCGGGGTCATGTTGCCAAGGCGTTCGTGCGTGGCGATCGCCTGGTGCAGATTTTCGGCAAGGGAGCAGCGGGGCGCCCGAAGAGCGGCGGCAACTACGTGTGGTTCCGTGGGAACACCATCCGCTTCGGCCGGCTCACGATGTCGAACACCGACCTGAAGCTCGTCGATATGGACCCGAAGGATCCCTTCGACTTCTATTCTGCGAAATACAACCAGCAGCTCGTTGCCGGGTACTCGAAGAACACTCCCGACGGCGCGCTGCGCACCTACATGCCGGATCTCAACGATCTAAAGAAGTAAACGCTCGACGCGCGTCCGGCCTGCATTAACCGCCTCCGCCTCTCCGTCTTCAAGCGGAAGCACAATCGCAGTACTATGGAGGTTGGACCTGACTCCTATGACAACCCGTTCGACTTTTACACCGCTTCCCGCGGCTGACTTCAGCAGCGCCTTCCCCAATTCGCACAAAGTGTACGTGGACGGCCCGCTCGGGGTGCGGGTTCCCATGCGCGAGATCGAGCTGTCGGGCGGTGAGCCGTCACTCCTTGTGTATGACAGCAGCGGTCCGCAAGGAGGCGACGTCCGCGAGGGCCTTCCGCAGGCTCGCCGCCCGTGGATTCTCTCGCGCGGTGATGTCGTCGAGGAACCACGCGCGCTGACGATGATTGGTTCGCCCGACAGGCCAATGCCGCCGGCGCTGGCCGAGCGTGCGAAAACGCGTCTCCGCGGCACGTCGCCGGTGACCCAGCTTCACTACGCGCGCAGGAACATCATTACTCCCGAGATGGAGTTCATCGCCGTTCGTGAGGGGTTCGATGTCGAGTTCGTGAGAAGCGAAGTGGCCCGCGGGCGCGCGATCATTCCCGCGAACATCAATCATCCCGAGCTCGAGCCGATGATCATCGGCCGTCACTTCGCGGTAAAGATCAACGCCAACATCGGGAACTCCGCCGTCACCTCGTCCATAGAGGAAGAGGTTGAGAAGCTGCGGTGGTCGACGCTTTGGGGCGCCGATACGGTGATGGATCTCTCGACGGGACGAGCCATCCACGAAACGCGTGAATGGATCATCCGCAACGCTGCGGTGCCGATCGGCACCGTGCCTATCTACCAGGCGCTCGAGAAGGCTGGGGGCCGTCCCGAGGAACTGACGTGGGAGATCTACCGCGACACGCTGATCGAACAGGCGGAGCAGGGAGTCGACTACTTCACCGTCCATGCGGGCGTGCTGCTGCGCTACATCCCGCTGACCGCGCGGCGCGTCACCGGGATTGTCTCGCGCGGTGGATCAATCATCGCGAAGTGGTGCCTGGCGCATCACAAGGAGAGCTTCCTCTACACGCACTTCCGCGAGATCTGCGAAATCATGCAGGCCTACGACGTCTCATTCTCACTGGGCGACGGGCTTCGCCCGGGTTCCATTGCGGACGCGAACGACGAAGCGCAGTTCGCGGAGCTCAAGACCCAGGGTGAGCTGACGCGGATCGCATGGGAGTACGACGTCCAGGTCATGAACGAAGGACCTGGCCATGTGCCCATGCATCTCATTCGCGAGAACATGGAAAAGCAGCTCGAGTGGTGCAGCGAGGCGCCATTCTACACGCTCGGCCCGCTGACGACGGACATCGCTCCCGGTTACGACCACATCACGTCTGCCATCGGCGCGGCGATGATCGGCTGGTACGGCACGGCCATGCTCTGCTACGTGACACCGAAGGAGCATCTTGGTCTCCCGAACCGCGACGACGTGAAGGCGGGGGTGATTGCCTACAAGATCGCTGCGCACGCGGCGGACGTGGCAAAGGGGCATCCGCGCGCGCAAGCCTGGGACGATGCGCTGTCGAAGGCGCGTTTCGAGTTCCGTTGGGAGGATCAATTCAACCTGTCGCTGGATCCCGTCACCGCGCGCGCTTTCCACGATCAAACGCTGCCGGCCGACGGCGCGAAGGTCGCCCACTTCTGCTCGATGTGCGGTCCGAAGTTCTGCAGCATGGAGCTCACCCAGCAGCTGCGCGCCGAGGCGGAGAAGGGGATGGAGGAGAAGTCGGTCGAGTTCCGCAAACGCGGCGCGACCATCTACCCGAGACTTGACTGACGGCATGGGACGCGCCCGGCGCGTTGGGCTGCAATGATTCGCTCGCGCGCTGCTACCGCTGCGGATGCATCCGCAATCGCCGCCATCTACAACCAGGGGATCGAGGATCGCGGCGCCACCTTCGAGACGCGCGCGCGTACGACCGACGACATTCTCAAGTGGCTCGGCGGCCGCCATCCGGTGGTTGTCGTCGAAGACGATGGACAGGTCGTGGCGTTTGCGGCAACGAGCACGTACCGCGCCCGCGAGTGCTACGCCGGGATCGCCGAGTTCTCGGTTTACGTCTCCCGTGCCCATCGCGGCCGCGGTCACGGGCGAGCCGCGATGGAAGCTTTGTGTGGCGCGGCAGAGCACGCCGGGTTCTGGAAGCTCGTGTCGCGCGTGTTTCCCGAGAATGTCGCAAGCCGTGAATTGCTGACCGCGCTGGGTTTTCGTGAGGTCGGGATCTACCGCCGTCACGGAAAAGTCGAGGGTGTCTGGCGCGATGCGGTCATCGTCGAGAAGCTGCTTGGAGAGGCGGCGGACGGCTGAAGCGCGAGACGGCTCTCGGGTCATTGTCAAGGAGGCGGTCATGTCCGCGATTCGCCGTTGCACGTCCCTGACGCTTCTCGGCGCCTTTCTGACGTCGGTCGCATGGGCACAGGACGAGCCGTCCCCAAGCCGATCCATGCGCCCCGTCATAAGAGGAACGCACTATGCCGTCACGTCGATGAAGGCGGAGGCGACGGCCGCTGCCGTGCGGATTCTCGATGCCGGTGGCAACGCCTTTGACGCCGCCGTCGCGGGCCAGGCGGTCCTGGCCCTGGTCGACCCGGCCAGCAACGGCATCGGCTCCGACGCGGTGATCCTTCTATACGACGCGAAGTCGCGGCAGGTCTTCTCGATCAACGCCGAGGGGATGGCGCCAAAGCTTGCCACGATCGAGTGGTACCAGAAGAACAACGGCGGCAAGCTGCCGGAAAGCGACGGACCCCTGTCTGCGTCGACGCCAGGTGTCGTCGATGCATGGTACACGCTGCTCGATCGCTGGGGCACGATGACGTTCGCTCAGGTGCTGCAACCAGCCATCGACATCGCGGAGCAGGGATTCCCGGTGAGCGAAGGGCTCGCGCGAGCGATCGCCGGCTCGCGCAAGATCCGGAAGTATCCGACGACGATGAAGGTCTATTTTCCTGATGGCCGGCCGCCGCAGCCGGGCGAGATCTTCAGAAACCCGGATGCCGCGCGCACGTTGAAAAAGCTCGTCGAGGCCGAACGGCAGAGCGCGGCCAAAGGCCGCCACGAGGCGCTCGAAGCGGCACGCGATCGCTTCTATAAAGGCGACATCGCGCAGGCGATGGGGAATTTCTTCGAAGAGACCGGCGGGCTGTACCGCTATGAAGACTTCGCCGGCTACGCCGCGAAAGTCGAGACGCCGGTGTCCGTCGATTATCGCGGCTACCGCATCTACAAGAATCCATCAGCGAGCCAGGGCCCTGTCGAGCTCATCGCGCTCAATCTCCTCGAGCGCTTCGATCTGAAGTCGATGGGCCACAACAGCGCCGAGTACATCCACACGAGCGCCGAGGCGGTGAAGCTGGCGTTTGCGGACCGCGAGAAATATCTCGGCGACATGGACTTCATCCGCATTCCGTATGAAGGCCTGCTGTCCAAGGAGTACGCCAACGAGCGAGTCCGGCTGATCGATCCGAGCAGGGCGTCGCTGGAGCTGCGTCCGGGGAGCCCGGAGAAGTTCATGAAAGCGAGCGAGCCACAAGCCGCGCGGTCGCTCCGTGTCGAGCTCGACGGAGAAGCCGACCACACCGGCGACACCAGCTACATCGCCGTCGTCGACTCGCAGCACAACCTGGTCAGCTTCGAGCCGAGCCTTCACAGCGGCTTCGGCACCGGAGTTGTCGTCGGCGATCTGGGGTTCATCTTCAACTGCCGCGGCGACTACTACTCGCTCGTGGCGGGCGAGGCCAACGCGCTCGAACCGCAAAAGCGTCCGAGGAGCACGCTGCAGAGCACGCTGGTGATGAAGGACGATCAGCCCTACCTGGTGACCGGAAGTCCTGGCGGCGACGATCAGGTCATGCGGACGATGCAGACGCTCTTGAACGTGATCGGGTTCGGCATGAACGTGCAGCAGGCGATCGAGGCGCCGCGCTGGACGACGCGAAGCTTCCCCGCCTCGCCGTTTCCACACACCATGTATCCGGGCGATCTCTCGATTGAGTCCCGGATATCTGACACGGTGAAGTCAGCGCTTGCGTCAAAGGGCCACAAGTTTCCGCAGCGTGTGGCTGGTCCCTGG
>JBKOZS010000300.1:0-13562 GCA_046726015.1 Acidobacteriota bacterium | reverse complement strand
GCTCACGGTCGATCAGATCCTCCAGCTCCTGAAACAGCGGGGCCGGTCGTAGGGTGCATTGATGTTCGAGGAATCGCTCACCCGTCGTGAGTTCGTGAAAAAGGCCGGACAGCTGGCGGCCACACCTCTTGTCGCATTCGGCGCCTCGGCCCACGCGGCTGCCCCGGCCCGGCGCCGCTACGCGGTCGTGGGGACCGGAGAGCGCGCCTGCTTCATGTGGGGAAGCGATCTCGTCGAGCGTTACGGCGATGTCATCGAGTTCGTCGGACTCTGCGACAGGAACCCGAAGCGTGTCCGCGTCGCCAAGAGCATCATGGGGGTCGAATGTCCGACCTTTACGGACTTCGATACCATGTGCGATCGCGTCAAGCCCGACGTCGTCATCGTCACCACCGTCGACGCCTTTCACAGCGGATACATCGTGAAGGCGCTGGATCGCGGCATCGACGTGATCACCGAAAAACCCATGGTGATCGACGAGAAGCAGTGCCAGGACGTGCTGGACGCAGAGAAGCGCAACCACCGCAAGATCGTGGTGACCTTCAACATGCGGTATCCGCCGAAGCACCAGAAGATCAAGGAGCTGCTGCTCGGCGGCGACATCGGCCGCGTGCTGTCCGTCGACTTCAACTGGTACCTCGACGTCTCCCACGGCGCCGATTATTTCCGGCGCTGGCACCGTCTCAAGTCACAGAGCGGAAGCCTCCTGGTGCACAAGGCCACGCACCATTTCGATGTCATGAACTGGTGGCTTGGGGCCGACCCCGTTTCGGTAGTCGCCGACGGCGCCTTGCGTTTCTACGGCCGCAACGGCGAGTTCCGCTCGACGAATTGCCGCAGCTGTCCTCACACCGGGCGCTGCAAGTTCTTCTACGACATGACTCGCGACGCGCGGCGCATGAAACTGTACGCAGACTGTGAGCATGCCGACGGCTACCATCGCGACGGGTGCGTCTTCCGCGAGGACATCGACATTTACGACACGATGACCGCGCTGGTGAGGTATTCCAACGACGTCACGATGACCTATTCGCTCAATGCCTTCATGCCCTTCGAGGGCTACCGTGTGGCATTCAACGGCGAGCGCGGGCGCCTCGAGGTCCGCGATTATCAGGCACAGCCCTGGCCGGTCCAGGAAGATGCGGAGATCCACCTGACCACGTCGTTCGGCCAGCGCCGCATCGTCGAGGTGCCGAAGGCGCAAGGCGAGCACGGCGGTGGCGACGATCGGCTGCGCGATCTGATATTTCGCAACGTGGACGTGCCGGACTACATGCGCATCCCTGACTCGCGCGCGGGCGCGATGTCCTGCCTGATCGGCATCGCGGCGCGAAAGAGCATCGAAGAGCGCCGTTCGATCCGGATTGCCGATCTGGTACGTCTCTGACGCGCTGCCGCTCTTCAAGCCGGCGTCCCGCGCTGCCGCTCGTTATTGAACGAGTGGCAGCAGGGTAACCAGCACGTCAGCGCTGGTGATTGCCACGCTCCCGGTGGAGGCGAACAAGCTCACCGTGATCGAAACCGGGACCGACGTCAGCCTGGCAGCGGTGAGGTCGGCCGTCCTCGAGAGATTCGGATTACTCGTGAAGACCCCGAGAACCCCGGGAGTTTTCGAGACGACCCAGGTGGCGCTGCCCGCCTCGACGGCCGTCCGGCTCGTCCAGCCGGTGCCCCGCTCCGTGTAGGTGATCTTCGCAATATAAAACCCGGATGGCGCATTCACGACAAAACTGATCGTATCCATCGCGATCCGGTTGCTGAACGCGAGGGCGGACGCTCTGAAGTCGTTCGCGATGAATGTTGTCGGATCGAATCCGGTGTTCATCCGAATCACCAGCCGATTCAGATTGGCAGGATCCGGCGCTGTCGTGCTTGCATCAAAGAACTTGCCCGGCGCCGCATCCCTGATTGTTTTGAACCTGACGACCTGCGCGTGTGCTGCAGACGACGCGCCGAACACAATGAGCATGGCAGCGGCAGCGACGACTCCCCAATGACGTGATCGCATGATGTCACCCTCCCCACGACTTGGCGTTAGCTGTTCGTCGGTATTGCACACTCGCAGTTGAACAAGGGGGGCGCTCGTGCGTTCGTGAGATATAGCTGGGGGGGAGCTTCATGCGGCCGTGGTCTCGTCTCAATCGACAGGATCGAGCTGAGCCGTTTCCGAGTGCGTTCGTTCCCGCTCACTCTAGGCCTTCTTTCTGCCCGGGAAACGCGGACGCCGAGCACTCAGCCAGGGAACGGTGTTTCGATGTCCGCTTCTCTCCACGCGTCCGGATGTGGCCGGCGCGATCTGTTCGACTGTGCGGGAGCCGCGTGCCGATGTAAATGGCACCAACGAGCCATGATGATCTCTGGTCGCCGAAGATTGCGATCGACGCAACCACGCTGGAATCCTCGCGACGTGAGGCGCGAGCTGAGCCGTATCCGTCCCGCCTCGGGAGTTCACATCACGACCGAGTGGCGACTGTGAACGCGACGATGAACACGATGGCGTGAAGCACCAACCCAGCGGCGAATCCAAGCGTCAGCTGTTGGCGCGGCGCTTGATCGACGGCCCGGATCATCGCGAGCGAGCCCAACGGGATGTACAAGACGACCGCGCTAATCAAGCCAGGCGAATACGTACCAGTCAGCGCGGCCCCTGCCGCGTGCGCCAGCGTGTTGACCAGCACAATCGTCGCAATCGCGACCGCGATCCAACCATAACGATCCGACCCGATCGCTGCCCGAATGCCAACGATGGCGAGTACGAGGGCGATGCCGTTGACTACGAAGAATGCCGTCGCGGGAAGTGGCTGGCCGACGATCGTTCCGATCCATTGCGGAAAGCCGCCGAACCATTCCTCGGCAACGTGCACGACGTATGCGGGAACGAACAGCCACAGCAAGCCTCGGTCGCGATAATGCCACCGCACAGGAGTACTCGGGCAACCAAAGATGATTCTATTCGGACGCCGTGGGTGTAGTGTGAAGTTTGGCGCCTCGGTCTCGCGCCAACAGTCACTGAACATGCCTGCAATCGCTTCTCGGTTGGGATTGAGCATCGCGCTCGGACTGCTGTTTCTGTCGGCGTGCGAGACAGGACCGCGTCCCGGGAGCGAACCACCCGCGCCGAGTCCATCGGCGGACGTAAGCGGCGCGGCGGTCCCGATAGCACCACCGCTCCGAGTGGTTCGACGGTACGCCGCGGCGGAAGCGAAGCAGGGCGTGGCAGTCGATCGCCAGTTCTTCTACGCGATCGACGATGCCGCGATTGGCAAGTACGACAAGAGATCCGGACGGCGAGTCGGCGGATGGGAGGCTGAGGAGGGAGTGCTCATCACGCACCTGGACGGCGGGGTTGTGATTGGCCGCCGGCTGTATTGCGCGCATTCGAACTACCCGAAGACGCCAATGGTCAGCTCGATCGAGATCTTCGATACTCGGCGGATGTCGCATCTCGAGAGCGTTCCACTTCCGAGTCTCGGTTCGGCGACGTGGGTGGACCGCGCGCACGGGGCCTGGTGGGTGACGTTCGCGCACTACGCGGGTGAAGGTGGCGAGCCGGGGAAATCCCCGTCTCACACGACACTCGTGCAGTTCAACGATCGCTGGCGGCCACTACGCACGTGGTCGTTTCCGCCAGTCGTCGTGCAGCGCTGGGATGGCATGAGCAATTCAGGGGGTGTCTGGGCAGGACGCCGACTTTATACCACCGGGCACCATGCGCGCGAGGTTTACGTCCTCGAGCTCCCGTCATCGGGAACAGAACTCGCGCTACGCGAGATCATCCCCTTCGAGAGCGATGGACAAGGTATCGCCCTCGATCGCGATGCACGCTTACTGTACTCCATCCAGCGCCGCAGTCGGGAGGTGCTCGTGTCGGAACTGCCTCTACACCGCTGAAGCGAGCGGCATGGAGCAAGCCTGCTACATTCGCAAGATGATCGTCGGGCCGTCCGCGCGCACGACATGGTCTCCTCCTTGTTGGAAGACGGTCGAAACGAGCGACGAACGGATGATGTACTTGGGAAACTCCGGAAGCGGACCGCAGTCACGCGGACATTACTCCGGTCGATGCTGCGCGTCAATTGCTCAAAATCACAGGACGCCGCACAGTAGAATGGCGAGTCATGCGCACTGTCTTTGCGATCGGATTGTTCGCGCTCTCGATCTTGACGTTCCCGAGTGGATATTCTGTCGGCATGCACGCGCAAACCGAGGAACGGCCGCGACTTTCGGTGAAGCCGACCGGCGACTTCGAGGTCACCGGCACGGGTGAGCATGCCAACTGGCAGAAGATCGAATGGACGCCGCTCCGCCGCCGCCAGGCGGACGGGCATCCGTACGACACCCGATTCAAGATGCTCTATTCGCCCACGGGCCTGTACTTCCTGATGGAAGGCACGGATCGAAAGCTCACCGCAACGTTGAACGACGACTTCCTGGATCTCTGGAACGAGGATGTGTTCGAAGTGTTCCTCTGGACCGATGAGCGCTATCCGGTGTACTTCGAGTACGAAATCTCACCGCTCAATCGCGAGCTCCCGATTCTCGTCCCGAATTTCGGGGGGCAGTTCCTCGGCTGGCGGCCGTGGCATTACGAACGCGATCGGCTGACGAAGAAGGCCACGGCCACGATCGGCGGGCCGAAGGAATCAAACGCATCCATCCAGGGCTGGCGCGCCGAGTTCTTCATTCCCTACACGCTGCTGCGACCGCTCCAGAACGTGCCGCCGAAACCTGGCACGCGCTGGCGCGCCAACTTCTACCGCATGGACCATGACGAGGGGAAGCGCACGCAGTGGGAGTGGGCGCGCGTGGGTGAGAGCTTCCATCAATACGAGAAGTTCGGCGACCTCGAATTCGCGGAACGCTGACCCATCCCTCCGCACCGAAGGAGTCGTGTCATGCGCACAATCCGTTGGAGCGCTGTGGTTCTGGCGTTGGCCATGCTGGCCGCAGGAGTGCTCGCTGGACGAGCCATGGGCCGTGCCGGATCGGAGCCCCAGGTGGCCGGCGGGCAGGCGGCCTTTCTCAATGGCAGGGAAATGCGGCCGTTCCGCGAAAAATATGGACCTTCAAAGAACACCGAGGGCGAGGAGGAATGGTTCATCCGGGATTTCTTCCAGGACCGCCGCAACGGAACATTCGTGGACGTGGGGGCGAACCACTACCAGAAGAGCAGCAAGACCTACTACCTGGAGACGGCGCTGGGATGGTCCGGCATCGCGATCGAACCACAGAAGGAATTCGCCGAGGGCTACCGGGAGAACCGCCCGCGCACGAAGTTCCTGCCCTTTTTCGTGTCGGACGTCTCCAACGAGACAGCGCGTCTCTACGTGATCAAGCGGTACCCGGTCGTGTCCTCGTCGAACGAGGCGTTCGTGAAGCAATTCGGGAAACCGGACGAGGCCCGCGAGGTGCCAACGATCACGTTGAACGATCTGCTGACCGCCGAGCGGCTGCCGCGGATTGATTTCCTCTCAATCGACATCGAGCTGCACGAACCACAGGCGCTGAAAGGATTCGACATCGATCGATTCAGGCCGGCACTCGTCTGCATCGAAGGATTGCCGCCGGTCCGCCAGCAGATCCTGAACTACTTCACGGAGCATCGCTACGTGATGCTCGGCAAGTACATGTGGGCGGATCTCGAAAACTTGTACTTCGCGCCGCTCGACAGTGTCAGAACGACACAGTAGCGTCAGCGGTCGCCGCGATCGCCCTGGCCGGACTTCGTCTTGCGTTGGGCCTGCCGCCGGCGATCGGACGGCAGCGAGCGGCTGACGTCATCCATTTCGCGGAAGCGTCCCTGCACGTCGCGACGCCCGTACATCTTGTTCCGTCCGGTATCGATGAGTTCTCGCTTCGAGCTGCTGCGTTTCGCCATGTGAGCCTCCGCGTCACAACAGCAACACTGATGCCCAGTGTGACAGCGCGCGGCGCCGCGGTTCCTTTACTTCACCTCCCCCGTTGGGTGTTTGAAGATCAAAGGAAGCTGACTCCCTCCCTGGGTCCACTCTCCCGCAATCTCACCGCCCGACCCTAGCGTTCCGTGATAGGTGCCCGAGACGGCACGTACGTCGAGCTGGAGGTCTTTGTCCTTTACCGCGACGGTCGTGATCGGGATCTGCTGGTTACCCTGGTCAACGCTGACGAGCGTGCCGGTGGCGGTGCCATCGGCTGCCGACGAGAGTTTCAGCACAATCCTGAGCATCTTCCCGCCCACGTCAAGCGTGCCTTCCCAGGTTCCTTCGAATGCCTTGGGCAACGCACTGCTGGGCGCCGGAACGCTCACGTTCGCGTCGCCCGTGCGCGTAAGCTCGAACGGAACGGAGCCTTCGGTGTTGGACACGGTTCCCGAGAGTCCCCTTGCATCCGCGGAGAGCTTCCCTTCGAAGGACGCCTTTCCCGGAACACTGGCGGTGAAGCGCACCGTCCCGTCTTCGACGCTGATGGACTCCAGCGGCACGTTGACGCTCGTCGTCCGCACCACCGTCAGCGATCCGATCCACGCACCCCTGGCATCTCGATCGAGATCGACGGTAATGTCGAACGCGCGATCCGGCATCATCTGAATCTTCCCGTCCCAGTGGCCGGACGGGGTCGCCACCGCCTGGCTGCTCAGCATCGACGCGAGAAGAAGCGTGATCGGAAGAGACATGACGATCCCCTTTCTCAGAAGTCGCGACGGGCGAAGTTAATCGAGGCGGAGTACAACATCGCCGCCGACAGACCCGCGCTCAGAAACAGCCCTGCCCATGGCAGACGCCCCGTGCGGAAGTACGTCTCGCCGCTCATCACGCCGAAAATGCTGTAGGACGACAGGCCGCGCACGACCTGCTCGAACACCGCGATGGTGACCGCGAAAAAGAGCGTAACCAGCAGCGGTCTCCACAGATCGCCGAAGATTGTCGAAAGCAGCACTGCGAGGCTGAAAAACGCCGCACCGGCGATGAACAGGCAGATGCCGTGGACCACTGCTGTCCCCAACCCGTAGCTCTGCCCCACAGCCGGCGACAGCAATGGGATGAGAAGCGCCGGAACAAGCGCGAGCAGGAGCAGTTCCACGAGACCGGCCGCCGCGCGGATTCCAAGCAGCCGGTTCCGCGATGCGGGCAGCGACAGTGTGAACGACGCGCCGCCCCCGGCGGCTTCCGACAGCAGGCCTCCCGTCCCGAGCAGGACGGCGAACAGCGTGACCATCTCGGTCAGGTTCTGCCGAAACCCCTGCGACCACACGTAACCGCGATAATCGCGCGCGAGTTCCGCCGCCTCTCTTATGCGCTGCCCGAGCTCACCGCCGGTGTCAACCGCCGGCACCAGCGGCAGAAGTTCCATGACTTTCGGATACGCGAACACGATGGCGCCGGCGGAGCACGTCAGGATCACCAGGCCGATCAGGAACCGCCAGCGGGTTTCAAGCCACGATTTGTACCAGAGCATGTCAGTCCTCCGCGGCAACCGTTTCGAGAAAGATTTCCTTCAGGGTGACGGGAACGACGTCGACCGATAACGGCCGTAATGCGCGAGCCTCGTCGAGAATCGACGCGGAGCCGGCGCTGGACAACACAGAGAGCACGCGACCTTTGCGTTGGACGCGTTCGACGCCCGGGGCGCGAAAGGCGGCGTCCGGTGCTTCCCCATCGAAGACCAGTTGAACGCGCCGGAAGTTTTCGCGGAGATCGTCGAGCGCACCCGCAACCACCGTGCGCCCCTGGTGGATGATCGCAACGTGATCGGCGATCTGGTCAACTTCTGCGATCTGATGCGACGAGAAGAAGACCGTCAGCTCCTCGTTGGCAACATGCGTGATGAGCGCCTGCAGGACCTCTTCGGCCATCGCGGGGTCGAGTCCGGACGAGGGTTCGTCGAGCACGAGCAGTTCGGCGCCCCGGCACAGCGCGAGCAGCAACGCGAGCTTCGTGCGCATGCCGCGCGACAGCGCTTTCACCTTCCGATCCAGCGGCAACTCGAACGTGCGGAGGTACCGCTGCTCCAGGTCGCCGCGCCATCGTGGATAGAACGCCGCGGTAAAGCGGACCATCTCCTTCACGGTCATGTAGCCATAGAGATCCTTCTCCTCGCTGACGAAGCCGGTGCGACGTCGAATCTCGACGCTCGCCTCCTGCGCGCCGGGCGGGAGGCCGAACACGCGAACATGTCCGCCTGTCGGCCGTGCCATACCGAGCAGGAGCTTGATGGTCGTGGTCTTGCCGGCGCCGTTCCGTCCGAGGAACCCGTAAATGGAGCCGGTTGGGACTTCGAGGGTCAGGCCACGCAGCGCCTGCACGTGGCCGTAGTGCTTCCGAAGATCCGCCGCTTCGATGACGACCCGGTCAGCCACGACGACCTCCTGTCCTGGACGTTTCCGCGATGCCGGCCAGCTCCGCTTCGAACAACCGCCGGATCTCCTCGTCAGTGATGCCCCGCGCCCGCAGCCGCTCAACGGCAGCCGTGACGATGGCCTGCCCGGCACGAAGCCTGTCCGTCAGCTTCTTGGCTCCGGCGGTCGCCGACACGAACGCGCCCGCCCCATGGCGCAGCTCGATCACGCCCTCGTGCTCCAGTTCCCGGTAGGCCTTGGCGACCGTGTTCGGGTTGATCACGAGTTCCTCCGCGAGCGGGCGAATGCCCGGCAACTGCTCGCCCGGCCGCAGCGCGCCAGTTTCAATGGCGTGCTTCACCTGCTCCATCAATTGCACGTAAATCGGCACGCCTGACGAGGGATTGGTTCGAAAGAGCATCGCGAACTGTACTACTGATATAGCACAGTGTTACTGTGGGGGTCAAGGGCCCTGGCGGGTGACACGGCCGACGGCACATCTACGAAGATCAGGAAGGAAGATCAGGAAGGGACCAACGTACACACCAAAAAGACATGTACGTTATTTACCTTCGTGAACTTCGTGGCTTCGTGAGCCTCGTGAAGAAGCCCGTGAGCCGTGGGATGCGGCGGCGGCGAAGGCGCGTGTACTACGCCGCCTGCGTCGCGACGGCCCGGGCGCGCACCTCGCCCGAGTGCGAGAGATCCAGGTCCTGCGCGGGCAGCCGGTAGCGTCCGCTCCACCAATGCTGACGCCCGATCACGGAGGCCAGGGCACCGTCCTCCGCTACCCCTACACCGGCGGCATGCCCGGCCGGCTTGCCCTGTCGAATGATGCGCACCGAGCGACTCAACAGGATCGGATCGGAGGCAATCGACGACGCGGACCCTGGAGGCGCTTCTCCGATGGTGGCCACTCCGCGTTCGACGCGCACCGCCTCGATCGACTGGGTGTGCGCGTGCGATCCGAGTTTGCCATCCTCGCTGAACACGATCTTCGTCACGCGTCGTGAAGCGCCATCGACTTCCACGCCGGCGAGATACCCGATTCGCCGGCCACCCGAACGAACGTGGCTCCCGAACAGCAGTTCCATGACGTGACCTCCTCGAGTGCTGCAGTTCTATACGCCCTCCACGCCCGCAACGCAAGAGTTGGTTGCAGGTGGCCGGTATCGTCACGCTGACGCGTCGACTTCGGCTATCGCGTGAACCAGCGACCCAAAACCGTCGACTCCATCATCGGTCGGTTCACTGACTCATCCTTAGTTCTAGTATTCACGCACGTCGCGGGATATTTACATCTCTCCGCCTATTTTTCGCGCGTCGTAAGACCCTGCTCCAGTAGAGATGCTCCCCGATCCGTGTAATCGCAGGAATGCGATCGGCGCAGGTGGAACGTGCCTTGCCCCTCACATCGCTCGCTGCTCGAGCAGCTGCACGGCACGATTCGCAGTTGCGAGAGCGACACCTGCAACCTGAACAACCGAGTTCCCACGCTTCAGAGAAAGGAGCGCTTCGAACGATCTCTCTCGTGCTCGCGTTCCGTGCGCGCCTGGTGCCGGCCGGCGCGCGTTGGGCTGAATCAGGAGATCAGCAATGAGCAGAGTGACCCTCGCGTGTGCGGCAGGCGCCGTTGGCCTGGCTGCCTGCCTCGCGTTCGGGCTGAGGACAGGCGTCCTCGCCCAGTCCGGTTTCCCCGATCCCAATCTCACCGAAGGCTGCCCTGCCGAAAGTGGAGGCACCACGACCTCCCCTGCCAGGTGCGGCCGGGTGTCCCCTTTCATTCCCATGCAGAGCGCGGAAGCGGTGCACATGGGACTCGTCTGGAAACAGAACTCCGACAGTCCGAAGCTGCTCTACCATGCGCGCTTCCCCGAGTACACGCCGAACGAAGTCGCTGATCCCGCCCTCACGGATCTCGCGATCTCGCGCGGCGCGCTGACGACCGCCGGCATTCAGTTCAATTCGTCGTTACGCGACGTGCTGCACGGGTTCGATCCGTTCCTCGGCCTGGGACAGGCCCGATCGGCGGACGATTCGTTTCAGCGGCTGACGTACGGCGGCTACCTGATGCGCCAGGGGCTGAGCCAGAGCGTGCCGACGCGCATCATGGCGAACCGTACGATGGAGCGGCAACTGCTGTTCGACATCAACCATCCCGATGCTCTCAAGAACACGGGAAAGTTCCACACGGCCCTGCTCGACGAAGCGGACTTCGCGATGAACCGTGCGGCCTTCACCGAGAACGGCTACTCGAAGGGCATGTTCTACAACACGTATTGCAACGCGCGCGTCACGCTCGCCGACGGCAGGGTTTGTGTGTTCGGCGGCCACGACATGCAGAGCGACAACGGCTTGTACAAGGTGCAGGTGTTCGATCCCGAAACCGAAACCTGGAAAAAGCGCCTCGAACCGTGCACGCTCTCGAACTGGAAGAAGGATCCGTTTGGCGCGGCGTTGTTCGCAACCAACCCGGACGCGCAGTTCTATCCTGGCTGCGACCCGCGTAACCAACAGAGTACGCAGCCCTCCGAGCCGTCCGATCAGCGCTACGCGCGGTGGTATCCGTCAGCGGCTCCGCTACCCAATGGCATGGTGCTCGTGCTCGGCGGGTTCGACCAGGACGGGACCGTCGCACCAGACCCCGCCCGGGCGGCGAAAGGGAGACTGAACCAGTCGCAGACGGATACCGCCTTTACTGCGACTCGCGTGAACATCGTCGTCCCCGAGGTGTACGACCCGGTCACCGACCGCAACATCGCACTGGAGAACGCGCGTATGGCGTTCCCGCTCTATCCACAGATGGAGGTCGTCCAGACCGGTCCGGGACGTGACGACTGGCAGGTCTGCACGTACGACGGCGAGATCAACTACGGGGCAATCGAGGCCGAAGCGACGCCGGGCTATCGCAATGCCGCTGGTGATCGTCAACTTGGTGGCGCCAGGTTCGGTGTCGGCGGTGGCACGCCCCCCTTCACGGACGGCAACACGTGGTGCCTGGATGTCCTGGCAGCGATGAAAGATCCGGCGCGCGAGAGTCCTGCCAAGAACTACTGGACGTTCATTGACAGGGGCGCGGAGGTCAGGCCGTACTGCTGTTCCACCGCGAGCCTGATCGAGATCGACAAGGACGGAAAAACTGCGTCGCACAAGTGGTTCATGATTTCCGGCCAGGACGCGGACGGGAACCAGACCGGCAGGGTCGAAGAGATGGAGTTCACGGATCCGCAGCCAAAATGGCGAACCGTGGGCGAGATCCAGCAACCGCTCGCCACGACCAAGGTCGCGCTGCTCCCGGACGGCAACATCCTGATCGGACAGGGCGTGAACCGCGCACCCAATGGCTGCAACATCGCGCTCCCCGGCGGTACCACGCGTCCGTGCACCTTCTCCGAGCGAGAGGGCCACTACTTCCAGCTGATGGATCCAAAGACCGCATCCGTGAGGCGTCTCGCGCGAACGACCGTCTCGCGCGGTCTCCACGGCACCGCGACGGTGCTTCCGGACGCAACCGTGTTTTTCGCGGGTGAAAACCGCGAGGCGCTCGTTCGCCCCGACGATCCGTCCTTCCCCCTCATGAGCTCGTTCGCAGGTCTGTTACCGCGCGGTGACCCGGATCTCGGCGTCCCCGTGGGACAGATCTTCTACCCGCCGTACCTGTTCACGCAGGACGGCACGAGGGCGTCCCAGCCGGTGATCCGCAGCGCGCCGCGCGTCATTGACTATCGCGGTCACTTCGACATCGAAGTCGCCGGCTCGGCCGCGCCGATCGCCTCCGTGGCGCTCCTGCGCAGCGATCACAACACACACAGTCTCACCGCCGGCGACCGATACGTGAAGCTGGCGTTCAGACAGAAAGGTGATGTCCGGAAGGGCGAGCTGCGGGTCGTCGCCCCGACACTCCCCGCGCAGGCCGTACCGGGTGTGTACATGCTGTTCGTCGTGGATCAGAATGGCGTTCCGAGCATGGGCAAGCAGGTTCGCATCTTCCCGGAAACGCGGGGACGGAACGGCGGCAACCAGTGAAGACGGGCACATCCCTGCCGGAATTCAACACTTGTTGGAGGTGAGATATGAAGCGCCTGACCATGATAATGGCCGTGTTGCTGCTGATCGGTTCGAGCGTCGCGTTTTCTGACGGGTTCAAGAACATCCGGGAGAGCCTCTCCGGGCTCAAGGAAGTGCCCGTGATCTCGACGGTCGGACACGGCTCGTTCCACGCCCGAATCAACAACGAGGGGACGGAAATCGAGTACGTCCTGACCTACGCGGATCTCGAGGGGCTGGTGCAGCAGTCTCACATTCACTTCGGACCACCGAATAACACCGGCGGCATCAGCGTGTTCCTGTGCTCGAACCTGGGGAACGGGCCCGCCGGCACTCAATTGTGCCCGCTACCACCGGCCACGGTCACTGGCACGATCACGGCTGCGGACGTGATTGGGCCGGTGCCGCAGGGCATCGAAGCGGGCGCGCTAGAAGAGCTGATCACCGCCATCCGTGACGGCAAGACATACGTGAACGTCCACTCGACAAAGTGGCCGGCCGGCGAGATCCGCGCGCAGATCACTCATGACCACAGCGGTCATAACGACCACTGATCCCGGTCATCTGGTTGGTACACGGGCACCGGCCTTCCGCCGGTGCCCACATGCTGCAGCGTCACCTCCGTGTGGATTCGTCGACCAGCACATACTGGTAAACCCACCCGAGCCCGCAAAAACACAGAGGCCCATTGCGATGACGGGGCCTCGTCCGCGCAATGGGCCTCGCTTCTCTGCGGCCTCTTGGGCCTACTCGTGTTTCGCTTCTGGTGGTTACGGCGAGCCGATCGAATAGTTCATCACCTTACAGTGCGAACACTTGATCTCGACTCGCTTGCCGGGACGTAAGGCGTGCTCCTCGATTTTCTGGAGCAGCCGGCCGCACCGCTCGCAGCGCATCTCGACCCAGCGTATGGAACCCGAAGGGTCACCACACTCACAGGGCTGGGGGGACAGCCGCATGGCGCACCTGCTTTCTGAGAACCCCAACTCAGTACGTACCGCCGCGTAGAATCTGTCTAACAAGTACAGGTGTCAAGAGCCTAGGTGTTGTCCGCCAGGAGGCAGACTTTCGAGTCCATCAATTGTGGTCAATCTGTGACAGGATGAAACATGCGGCGTACAATCGACGGCAATGGCTGACAAGAACCGCAGGGCAGTAAAAGATCGACGCCGTGTGCCCCGCGGCGGACGCCGATCCACTG
>JBKOZS010000299.1:0-25503 GCA_046726015.1 Acidobacteriota bacterium | reverse complement strand
GGTGATGGCGCCGACGAAAGGCTTACAGGAGACCGTTTATAAGGAGATGCTCGGCCGCATCAAGCAGACCGACCTGAGCGTCCCGACCCGCATCGGCGAGTACGTCTATTACTCACGCACCGAAGAGGGGAAACAGTATCCCTACCGCTGCCGCCGCAAGGGCAGCATGAACGGCACCGAGGAGATCCTCCTCGACCTGAACAAGCTGGCCGAAGGGTACTCGTTCCTGGGCGTCGGCGCGTTCGAGGTCAGCGACGACGGAAACCTGCTGGCGTATACGACCGACACGACGGGCTATCGCCAGTACACCCTGCACGTGAAGGACCTCCGAACGGGCCAGACGCTCAAGGAAGCGACCGAGCGAACCGGCGCCGTCGTGTGGGCGACGGACAACAAGACCCTCTTCTACACGACTGAAGACGCCGTCTCGAAACGGTCGGACAAGTTCTACCGCCATGTCGTCGGCACCGAGCAGACCGATCTTCTCTACGATGAGAAGGACGAACTGTTCGACGTCTACGCGGGACGTTCGCTCGACAAGAAGATGATCTTTCTGATGTCGTACGCGAAAACGTCACGCGAGGCGCGCTACCTGCCGGCGGACAACCCGACGGGCGAGTTCAAGGTCGTGCTGCCGCGGCAGGAGGGCCACGAGTACGACATCGATCATTACAATGGTCTCTTCTACATCACCACCAACCGCAAGGCGAAGAACTTCCGGGTAGTGACGGCGCCGATCGCCGATCCGTCCGAGGCCAACTGGAAGCCATTCATCGACCATAACCCCGCGATCAAGATCGACGGTCTGTCGTTCTTCGCGAATCACGTGGTCGTCTCCGAACGCGAAGGCGGGCTCGATTACCTGCGCGTGATCGACATGAAGACGAACGCGTCGCATCGTATCGCGACGGCCGAGCCGGATTACACCCTGTCGCTCGGCACGAACAAGGAGTTCAATACCACGACGATCAAGTTCGTCTACCAGTCGATGGTGACGCCGTCGTCGACGTTCGAATACGACCTGAACACGAAGCAGCGGACGCTTCTGAAGCAGCAAGAGGTTCTCGGCGGCTACGATCCCGCGCGTTACGAAGCGCGGCGGATCTGGGCGATCGCGCGTGACGGCACGAAGGTCCCCATCTCGATCGTCTCCAAGAAGGACGTGAAACTCGATGGGAAGGCGCCGCTGCTTCTCTACGCCTACGGCTCGTATGGCGCGTCGATGTCGCCGACGTTCTCGTCGAACCGTTTGAGCCTGCTCGACCGCGGCGTCATTTACGCGCTCGCCTACATTCGCGGCGGCGGCGAGCTTGGCGAGGACTGGCGCGAGCAGGGACGCATGATGAAGAAGATCAACACGTTCACCGACTTCATCGACTGCGCCGATTACCTGATCAAGAACAAGTACACCTCCGCGGAGAGACTGGCCATCCAGGGCGGCAGCGCCGGCGGTCTCCTCATGGGCGCCGTCGTCAACATGCGGCCGGATCTGTTCAAGGCGGTCGTCGCGCAGGTGCCGTTCGTCGACGTGATCAACACGATGATGGACGCGTCGGTGCCGTTGACGACGAGCGAGTGGATCGAGTGGGGCAATCCGAACAACATCGAAGAGTTCGAGTACATGCTGAAGTACTCGCCTTACGATAACGTCAAGGCGCAGAGCTACCCGTCGATGCTCGTGCAGGTCTCACTGAACGACAGCCAGGTCCCGTACTGGGAAGGTACGAAATTCGCGGCGAAGATCCGCGCGATGAAGACCGACACGAATCCGCTGCTGGTGAAGGTGAACATGGGGGCTGGCCACGGCGGCTCGTCAGGCCGCTACGATGCGCTGCGCGAGACCGCGTTCACCTACGCGTTCGTCCTCTGGCAGCTGGGATTGTCGGGCGGCGCAACGACCGCGACCTCGCCAGCGGGACGCTGAAGCCATGCACGAACGGTCATGCGTGTCGCCGCGACCTCTGGCTCGCGCGTTTCAGGCGTCAGACGGAAAACGAGCGCGCCCAAACACAAAAAAAGGCGCCTACACACAAAAAAAGGGGACAGCCCCCATTATTTGCAAATAAAGGGGACAACCAGACGGGCTGGGCCTCCAGCGCCCAACTGACGGCTGTCCCCTTTTTTTGCGAAAAAAGGGGGCTGTCCCCATTTTTGGTGCTTAGTACTTCGGCTGCGAGGGATCGATGCGATCGATCCACGCCAGGATGCCGCCCTTCAGGTTGAACACCTTCTTGAACCCGCGCTCCTGCAGCAGCGCGACCGCCTTCGCGCTGCGGCCGCCCATCTTGCAATGGACGATCAGTTCGTGTGCGGGATCGAGTTCCCCGGCGCGCGCTGCGACCTGGCCGAGCGGGATCAGCTTCGAACCCTCGATTCGGCAGATCTGATACTCGTTCGGCTCGCGAACGTCGAGTAGAGAGACATCCTCTCCGCGATCGTAGCGGGCCTTCAGCTCCTCCACCGTGATCTCGGGAATGGATGGCGCCGTCGTGGCGGCCTGTTGCGGCGTGATACCGCAGAACGCGTCGTAGTCGATCAGCTGCTTGATCGTGGGATTGTCGCCGCACACCGGGCACTCGGGATCACGACGGAGCTTCAGCTCACGGAACTTCATCGACAGCGCGTCGTAGAGCAAGAGGCGTCCGACGAGCGGCTGCCCGGCGCCGAGAATCAGCTTCACCGCTTCCGTCGCCTGGATGACGCCGATGATCCCGGGCAACACGCCCAGCACGCCACCTTCGGCGCAGCTCGGGACGAGCCCGGGCGGCGGCGGCTCTGGGTAGAGGCACCGGTAGCATGGTCCGCCAGGCATCGCGAACACGGCCGCCTGGCCGTCAAAACGGAAGATGCTGCCGTAGACGTTTGGCTTGCCGAGCAGCACGCACGCATCGTTGACCAGATACCGCGTCTGGAAGTTGTCGGTGCCGTCGACCACGAGGTCGTAGTCGCGCAGGATCTCGAGCGCGTTCTTCGATGTCAATGCGACTTCGTGCGTGACGACGTTCAGGCTCGGGTTGATCGCCTGCAGGCGCTCCTTCGACGCCTCGAGTTTGCGGCGCCCCACGTCCGGCGCGCCGTAGATGATCTGGCGATGCAGGTTGCTCGCATCGACGGTGTCGAAGTCGACGAGGCCGATCGTACCCACGCCTGCCGCGGCGAGGTACATCGTCGCGGGAGAGCCGAGACCGCCGGCGCCCACGCAGAGGACGCGCGCGGCTTTCAGCTTCTTCTGACCCTCGACGCCAACCTCCGGCATGATCAGATGACGGCTGTACCGCTGCACTTCCTCGCGCGTCAGCTCCTGCGCCTCGCGCTCGGTCGTCGTGCTGCCACCGGCAACCGAGGGGACGATGCTGACGGTATCTTTCGCGGTGACCGGCGTCAGTTCGCGCTGCAGGTGACGGATGTCTTCGTCGTTGACGTAGATGTTGACGAAGTTGCGGAGCTTGCCTTCGTCCGAGTAGAGATGGCGACGCAGGTCTCCGTGCTGTGCAACGAGCTGTTTCAACAGGTCGCCAATGGTTGCGCCTTCGAGCTCGATGCTGTCGCGGCCGCCGGTGAAGGGCCGCAGCGGCGTAGGAATCAGGACTCGGGTCGCCATTGAATCTCCTCGGGCGCGAACGCGGCGCGATCGTCACGCAGCCGCCAGCATGTGACGTCCGACGGCGTCGCGTGCACCACGGACACGATGATGTAATCAATATTCGGCAGGGCCTGCATCAAATCGGTTTGCGAGGGTCTCGCCGGTGCGTCGGGATGCGAGTGGTAGAAGCCGAGCAGCGAGACCCCCTCGTATTCCGCGCGCAATTCAACGCTGCGATACGTCGATGGATCGATCGTGAAACGCCGCTCGTGGTCCTCGCCTGACGTGTTTGCCAGCGGCCATGCCGCGGTCACGAACCGCGACGCGCCTTCGGCGCGGCCGACGATCGCACCGCAACATTCGCGCGGATATTCGGTCGCGGCATGCTCGCGAATGACGCGCGCCGCCGCATCCCTGACCTCGATCACGCTCGACCGCCCGCCCCGGTCGCAGCGCCGGCGACAAGCCCTGCGTTCCGCAGGTACGCTTCGAACTCCTCGAGCGAACGGCCAATCTCCACTGGCTTTTCGACGCGGCCGCCAATCGTTTCTGCGGCCGTCTTGTAACCGTTGCCGGTGATGCAGATGACGACGGAGTCGTCGGGGCCGATGACACCGCGGCGGATGAGCGACACGGCGCCGGCAAGCGTTGCCCCCCCGGCGGGCTCGGTGAAGATACCCTCTGTCTCCGCGAGCAGTTGAATCGCGTCCAGGATCTCGGTGTCGGTGGACGCGACACCCGTGCCACCGGTTGACGTCACGGTACGAACGACCTGGAAGCCGTCAGCGGGATTGCCAATTGCGATCGACTTCGCAATGGTCGACGGCTTGACCGGCTCGGGGAATTCCAGGCCCTCCTCGAGCGCGCGAACGACCGGCGCGCATCCCGCGGCCTGCGCCGCATGGATCTTCGGCAGGTCGCCTTTTACGAGACCAAGCTCCTTGAACTCGCGCAAGCCGCGCGCGATGCGCGGGAGAAGCGTGCCTCCGGCGACGGGCGACACGATGTGTGTCGGGAACCGCCAGCCCAGTTGCTCCGCAATCTCGAACCCCATCGTCTTCGCGCCTTCGGCGTAGTACGAGCGCAGGTTGATGTTCGCGAATCCCCAGCCGAGACGATCCGCGATCTGCGTGCACAGGCGGTTCACGTCGTCGTAGGTGCCGCGCACGCCGACGACGTGGGGACGGAAGACGGCCGATCCGAGAATCTTGCCGACCTCGAGGTCGTGCGGAATGAACACGAAGCAGTCGAGACCGAGGCGCGCCGCGTGCGACGACACGCTGTTTGCGAGATTGCCGGTGGACGCGCACCCGAACACGTCGAATCCGAGTTCCACCGCCCTCGTGGCAGCAATGGACACGACGCGGTCCTTGTAGGACAGCGTCGGATGGTTCACCGAGTCATCTTTTATATAGAGCTCGTCGACTCCGAGTACTGCGGCGAGCCGTCGCGCGCGAACCAGCGGAGTGAACCCGGAGTTGAACCCGGTGCGCGGCTCCCCGGTGATCGGCAGGAGCTCCCGGTAGCGCCACAAGTTGCGCGGCCGCGCTTCGATGGTCTCGCGCGTGAGGTGCTGCCGCACGAGTTCGTAGTCGTAAACCGCCTCGAGCGGCCCGAGACACTCGCGACAGACCCACAAGGCTTCAGCCGGGTACTTTGCGCCGCAGAGATGACATTTCAGGCCAGTCAAGGTTTTCATGCTTCATTCCCCTGGTGAACCGTCAGCGTGCGCACCGTGCACGGCACGTGTGCGCGACGATAGAGCGCGCTCAAGGCGCGCCCGACATCCGGCGCGCGGCGGCGCGCGATGGCGACCACGGAGGGTCCGGCGCCACTGAGGCAGACCCCAAGCAGATCAGGATGCTGCAGGTCGAGGGCTCGGCGCAACTGCGGCACGAGCGGTTGCCGGTAGACCTGGTGCACGCGATCCCGGAGCGCCTCCCCAAGCGCGAGCGCATCCTGGTCGCGAACCGCGGCCAGGAGCAGCATCACGCGCTGAAAATTGAACACCGCGTCCCGGAGCGGCACCCGCTTCGGCAGGACGCGTCGAGAGTCGGTCGTGGACAGCGGCATATCCGGCGTCACTACTACGACGCGCCAGGCTATCGGCCAGTCCCAGCGCGCAACCGCCACGTCTCCCAATTCCGTCACACAGCTCGTCGTCAGGCCGCCGAATAACGCGGCAGCGACATTGTCGGGATGCCCTTCGAGCTCACAGGCGGCGCGCATCAGCTCCTTCATGGATCGACGTCCGTCGGCGAGTTCGCGCAGTCGCAGTCCCGCGATCGTCGCCGCCGCACTGCTCCCGAGGCCCGCCCGCTGCGGAATGTCGCTCGTCACATCCACTTCGATCGACGCCCGGCGCCCGCCCCTGGTGGACCGCAGCGCCGCGAACGCGCGCTCGATGCGATTGTGGCCGCTCGGCGCGCCATTGACGAAGTTGCATCGCAGCCGCCCCCGCCCGTCGTGCACGATGCGTCGCACGCGGACCTTCAAATACAGCGAGATCGCGAGACCCACCGTATCGAAGCCCGGACCGAGATTGCCGATCGAGCCCGGCACGCGAATCTCGCGCCTCACGCGCTGCATTCACCATCCTGGACGTCGGGCACGAACGCCTGGTCTTCACCAGGATCGATGAAGTCCTCGGCTGTCGCGTGATCGAGCGCGATCTGCTCGAGATCGGCAATCGCCGCGCGTGCTTTTGCAGTTTCCACGCGCGCGAAAAACGCCACCGCGGTTTCACGTGGCTGTCGCTCGCGCTCGTACAACTCCACGAGCCGATCGATCGCCTGGGGCACGCGGCGCGCCGGAATTTTCGCAGCGAGACGGCCGAACGACGCGTGATCGCCGGTTGTTCCTCCACCGACCATCACGAAATACTGCGGCAGCACGCGATCTCCGAGCTTGCGAATACTGCCTTGCAGGCCAATGCCGGCAATGTGATGCTGTCCGCAGCCGTTCGGGCATCCACTGATCTTGATGCGCAGGTCGCGCGCCGCCCGGGGAATCGCCGGCGTAACGGTGATGTGATCTTTTATGAGGCGGCCGATCCCACGCGCCTGCGTCACGGCAAGCCGGCACGACTCCGCCCCCGGGCAGCTCGTGACGTCTTCGATCGACGCCGCGCCGGGCTCGCCAAGCCCCGCGACGGCCAGCCGTCGATAGAGCGCAGGTAGTTGGCCGCTACGAACCCATCGCAGCATGACGTTCTGTTCCGGCGTCGTGCGCACCAGGCCGTCGCCGTACGCTTCCGCAAGCACCGCGAGCACGCGCAACTGACCGGCCGTCACATCGCCAAGGGGCAGCGTCACGGTGACGATGGAGTGTCCCGGTTGTTTCTGCGGCCGCACGTTGCTCGTCAACCATGCCGTCCGTTCACCGCCGGGTCCTCCATCCTGGCCTGCGCCGGACGGATGAATGCCGGGCCCGTGTGTCGGCACGCTTGCAGCGAGCTCGGCGATTGACTCGACCGGGGGCACGTCGAATCGCGTCCACGACGGCGCGTCTTCCTCGGGAGGATTATCGGGATCGAACGGCAGGCGCGGAGCGCCTTCTGCCCGAACCTTGTCAAGCTCGGTGACGACGGCGTCGCGAAACGTGTCCCATCCCATCGTCTTGATCAGGAACTTCAGACGATTGTGTTGCTTGTGCTCGTAATCGCCGTTCGCATGGAACACGCGGATGACCGCTTCAGCGACGGCAAACATGTCCGACGCCGGGATGAAGTCCGAGAACCCTGCCCCGGAGCGGCACATAATCGAGGTGCCGCCGCCAATCGTCACGCGGAACCCGCGACGCTTCGATCCATCAGGGGCAAGCGCCGCGCGCCAGCCGATATCGTTGATGGCCGTGACCGCGTGATCCTCGGGGCAACCCTCGAAGGCGATCTTGAATTTGCGGGGCAGCGACGAGCTGAGGGGATGCCGCAACAGGTATCTCGTGAGCGCCTCCGCGTACGGCGTCACGTCGAACAACTCCTCGCGGGTCACGCCGGCGTAGGGGCACGCGACAATGTTGCGAACCGAGTTGCCGCAGGCCTCTCGTGTCGTAAGGCCGGCGTCGGCGAGCCGCCGCATGGCCAGCTCCACGTCGTGCAGCTTGACGAAATGGAACTGCAGGTTCTGCCGTGTCGTCACGTGGGCGAAACCACGCGAGTACTCCGTCGCGACATCCGCCAGCGCGCGCAGTTGTTCGCCGTTCAGCACACCCTGTGGGATCTTCACGCGGAGCATCTGCGCATCTTCGGCCTGCCGCTGCCCGTACGTGCCGCGCACCAGCCGATACTTGCGCCATTCTTCCGCACTGATCTCGCCCCGCTCGAAGCGGCCGAGTGTCTCGACGAATTCGTCGATTTCCGCGGGCTCGGCAAACGACAGCCGGGCCCGCCCGGCAGTCTGGGGATCGTCTAGGACAGACATAGGGCCTCACCGGTTCTGGCGATTTCTCGATCGTCCTGCCGCGCAATGCTCAGGACGTTGACGACGTCGCCAATGATGATCGTCCCCGCACCACGCCTGGCGAGGTCGGGGTCGGTGACTGTCAACGCGTCCAGCGTCCCGCGCCAGACGTACTCATCGGGATGGGATGCATCGAACACGACCGCGGCCGGCGTCGATGGCTTCCAGCCGCCGCAGAGCAAGCCGCCGGCGATCTCCGCATGATGGGCGATGCCCATCATCACAACGATCGTTGCGCTGTGCGGCTCGAGTGATTCGAGAACGGGCCGATACGCGAATGGCGAGTGACCGGAAACGACGAGAAACGCGGAGGCCACGCCGCGATGGGTGACGGGAATCCCTGCAAGGAGCGGCGCCGAGACTGCACTCGTGACACCCGGCACGACTTCGCACCGGATACCGGCCGCGGCCAGCGCCAGTACTTCTTCGCCACCACGGCCGAACACGAACGGGTCGCCGCATTTCAAACGCACGACGCGCTGGCCCGACCGTGCGGCGCGAATCATCAGCCGGTTGATCGCATCCTGCGTGATGGCCGCGCACCCGGCGCGTTTGCCGACGAACAGGCGGCGCGCACGCGGCGCAAAGTCCAGCGCCTCGGGCGAGACGAGCGCATCGTAAAGGATGAAATCCGCCTCTGACAGTCGCCGCACGGCTTTGAGCGTCAACAGCTCGGGATCGCCAGGTCCGGCACCTACAAGCGTTACCAATCCACTCATTGCGCTGCTCCAGCTGGAGTGTCGTCGTAGAGCGCGTTCAACGCGTCGAGTAACTGGGGACGTCGGGCAGCCATCGGCGTGCCGTGCGCACGCCAGGTGCGGCGCAGCTCGCGCGCGCGCGCCAGCCAGCCTTCGATTTCATGGCTGTCGGGCAGCACGGCGTCGAGCGCTTCACGCAGTAGCCCGGCAAGCGCCGGCGCGGCGCCATCGGTCGAGATCGCGACCGTCGCTTCACCACGCCTCACGACGCCGCCGAGATACACGCTTGCGTTCGCCGGATCGTCGACGGCATTCACGAACAGCTTTCGGCGCTGCGCTTCCGCTGCGACGGCCTCATTCACTTCCGGCGTGGCCGCCGCCACGACAAACCACGCATCGTCCAGATCCTCTGGCACGAACGGACGCCGCGCGATGTCGCCGACGGTTGCAACGATCGCGTCACAGACATCCGGCGCAATGACCTTGAGCTCGGCGCCTGCCTGCTGGAGCGCCGCGACCTTCGACGCGGCCACCGGCCCGCCGCCGACGATCACCACGCGCTTGCCTTCGAGCTTCAGAAACGCCGGAAAAGTGGCCATTGCGTTTACCTCGTCCCTGGATATCCCGCACTCGCCCCGGCGGGTCTAAAGACCCGCCCTACAATCTCGAGAACCTCGGACCTCGGACCTCGGGCCTCGGACCTCGGCCACGGGGTCACGCGGGCACCGCCTGATCCAGCGCCCGTCGCACCGCGTCGTAGTCGTCTGGCAGTTCGATCGGCTTGTTGCCGCACGAGCGCCCGATTCCCTTCAACGTCCCTTCGTGATACCCGACCTTGAAGTCGGTGAACTTCAACCCGTTCGCCGTCGAGAGCACCACGACGCGTTCCTCGCGGGTGATCGCGCCGTGCGCGACGAGCTTCATCAGCGCGGCAAGTGCGACCCCGGTGTGCGGGCAGTTGAACATCCCGGTGCGGTCCGCCCGCGCGGCCGCATCCGCCAGTTCCGCCTCGCTGGCCTGCTCGACAATCCCGTTGCAGCGCTGTAAGGCGCGGATTGCCTTCTTGATCGACACGGGATTCCCGATCTGAATGGCCGACGCGAGTGTCGTCTTCGCCGCGATCGGCTCGTATGCCCAGTGATTCCGGTAGGCGCGATACAGCGGGTTTGCCGCTTCCGCCTGCGCCGCGACCAGGCGCGGCGTGCGCGGCGTCAAACCGAGCGCCCGCATCATTTCGAATCCAGCGGCAATCGCGCTGACGTTGCCCAGGTTTCCACTCGGCACGACGACAACGTCGGGCACGTCCCAATCGAACTGCTGCGCGATCTCGATTGCGACGGTCTTCTGTCCTTCGAGGCGCAGGCTGTTCATCGAATTCGCGAGATACATCCCCTCTTCAGCCGCGAGCCGCTCGATCACGGCCATGCAGCCGTCGAAGTCGGTGTCGAGCGCGAGCACCAGCGCGCCGTTCGCCAGCGGCTGCACGAGCTGCGCGGACGTGACCTTCTTGCGCGGGAGAATCACGATCGCGGGAATGCCCGCCGCCGCCGCATACGCGGCAAGTGATGCGGACGTGTCTCCGGTGGAAGCACACCCGACGGCACGAATGTGTCGGCCGTCGGCAATCATCTGCCGCACCGTCGAAACCAGCACCGTCATCCCGAGATCCTTGAACGAGCCGGTGTGCGAGTTGCCGCACAGCTTCACCCACAGATCGTCCAGGCCGATCTCGCGGCCGAAGCGCTGCGCATAAAAGAGGTTCGTGCCTCCTTCGTCCATCGAGACCACGTTCTCGTCCCGGATTGACGGCGCTACCCACTCTTTCTTGCCCCACACGCTCGATCCGTACGGCCACTCGGTGCGCTTGTACCGTTCGTCGAACAGCCGTTTCCACTCGCCGGCGCTGCGATTGCGCAACGCGTCGAGATCGTGAACGACCTCGAGCAGCTCATGGCACTTCGGGCAGCGATACAACACCTCGTCGAGCGCATACGCGCCATCGCACCCGGCCGTGCACCGAAGGGTCGCCTGGTAGTTCACGCTGCGGGCTCCCGCGACGCTGCGCCGTTGAGCACGGGCAGCGCCAGCATCGGCACGAGGTGGAAATCAAAGGCGGCAATCTCGGCAAGCGCAGCGCTGACCGCGCCGGAGGGCGCGGCGTCGAGACTCACGATGAACGGTCGCTGGCTCGCCGGGAATCCCGGCTCTTGCAGAATCGCGTCGATGTTGATGTCGTGCTTCGCGAAGACGGATGCGAGCCCCGCAATGATGCCAGGACGATCTTCGACGGTGAACCGCACGTAATACGGCGCCGCGGCGTCTGACGACACGCACGTCGATTGTTCGGCCTGCGTGCGCACCGTTGGGCGGGCGCCGCGCGCAATCGTGAGCACATCGGACAACACCGCTACGGCGGTGGGATCCCCGCCAGCCCCGCGACCGCCAAACGTCGTCTCTCCGCCGAACCGTCCCTGGATCGTGACGAGGTTCTGGCTGCCGCTGACCGCCGCAAGCGGCGAATCGACCGGGACCAGCATTGGTCCGACGCCGGCGCGCAGCACGAGATCGTCGTCGCGCTCGGCCCACGCGACCTGGCGGATCGTGCAGCCGAGTCGGCGCGCATACCGGAAGTCGACGCCGTCGACCGTTGCAATCGATCGCGTCGCAATCGAATCGGGCGGCGCCTGGATGCCCAGCGCAACCATCGCGAGGATCGCGATCTTCGCCTGCGCATCGAGGCCGTCGATGTCCTGTGACGGGTTGGCCTCGGCGAAACCGAGCGCCTGCGCTTCGCGGAGCGCATCGGCGAACGCGGTGCCCTCGCGCTCCATCTTCGTCAGGATGTAGTTGCAGGTGCCGTTCAGGATTCCTGTGACGCGTGTGAGCCGATCGCCGGCCAGTCCACTCTCGATCGCTCGAATGACCGGCACGCCGCCGGCCACCGCCGCTTCGAATCGCAAGTGACAATTGTTCCTGGTGGCGACCTCGAGAAGCGACGCGCCATCGTGCGCGATGACCTGCTTGTTCGCGGTCACGACAGAAATTCCGCGGGAGAGCGCGCGGCGAATCCACTCCGCTGCCGGCGAGCGCCCACCGATCAGCTCGATCAAGACATCGATATCGGCATCGAGGACCTCGTCGATCGAGTCCGTCCACCGAACCGCGCCGTCAACCCAGTCGACGCGCTTGCGGTCCACGTCGCGGTTCAGAATCGCGACGAGTTCGACCTCGCCCACCGCATCTTGGAGGAGCCGTGCGACCGAGCGCCCGACGGTCCCGAACCCTGCAAGCGCCACGCGGCACCGAGTCCCGAGTCGCGAGTCGCGAGTCCCTAGTCCTCGGTCCAGAGTCTTCAATCCATGATTCTCGAATCCCGGACTGACGACATCCGTCGTCGCACTCGCCACGCGCGACTCAGGACTCAGGACTAGCGACTCAGGACTCAGGACTAGCGACTCAGGACTCAGGACTAGCGACTCGGGACTCGGGACTAGCGACTCGGGACTCGGGACCCCTGACTGGGGACTCGCGACTCCTGACTGGGGACTCGTGACTCCTGACTGGGGACTCGCGACTCGGGACTCGGGACTCATTGATTCACCGCCAGTCGAATAACGCCAGGCCGCGATGCATTCGCCTCGAAGAGAAAACCGTCATGCAACCTCGTCATCGTCGACTCCGCGTGCACCTCGTCGACGACGAAGGCGAGCGGCGAGCTTCCTGACGGCCGCGCAACCATGTGCACCGGCGTGTCGCCGAGCACCGCGAGCGCGTCGCGAATCAGGCGCGGTTCCGCCGACCAGCCGCGGCCGATCGCGCAGACAGCGGCGAGCCCTTCGCGCAGCCGCACGTCGGCAAATGAAGCGATGCTCTTGCGGACCGCGGCAAGGTCGGCCGACTCGTCAACCGCGACCGACAATCGATTGCCGCACAGGTCCGCCAGCACGACTGGCGCGCCTCCCTGGGCGAGCTCGTGAAAAACTCTGGCGGCGAACGGCTCTCGTCCGCGTGTATCGCGCGAGGTCACCTCGACGAGCGTCACGCCTCCGCGGCAGGCAACTGCTGTCAACCGAGGGTCGACATCCGTGTCTGTATGAGGGCCGATGATCGTTCCCGTCGCGTCGGGCCGGCGCGAGTTCAGCACGCGAACCGGAATGTTCCGCGCCGCCGCCGGCTGAATCGTGGCTGGATGCAACACCTTTGCCCCGAACGTGGCGAGATCGTGGGCCTCCGCATAAGACAGGCGCTCGACCAGCCGCGCGTGCGCGATGACACGCGGGTCTGCTGTAAGGATGCCGTCGACATCGGTCCAGATTTGAATCTCGTCAGCGGAAAGGCACGCGCCCAGAAGTGCGGCGGAGTAATCCGAGCCGCCACGGCCCAGCGTCGTGGTCGTTCCATCCGGCGCCGATCCGATGAAGCCGCCGAGCACGACGATGCGGTCGGAAGCGAGCACAGGGCGCACGAGCCTGTCGACGTTACCTGCGGTCGCGGCGAGATCGGGTGTAGCGGCCTGGTGGCGCGCGTCGGTGCGGATCACATCGCGTGCATCGATCCAGCGAGACGCGAACCCGGCGTCCTCGAGCAGCGCGGCGACGAGGCGGCTGCTCCACAACTCGCCGGTCGCGACGAAACGATCGGATAACACCGGAGCCGTCCGCGGCCGCCCCGACGCTCGAATCGCGGCCAGGATGCTGCGGGCGGAACGCGACAGGCCGTCAATGCCGGCCGACAGCAGGCGACGACGCTGCGGGTTGCGCACGGTATGCGCGACATCCTGGTGGCGCGAGGTCAACGCGTCCAGCGCTTGGAGGGCGGCATGTTCGTCCGTGCAGGCAATCTCCACCGTCTGCAGCAGCGCGTCGGTGACGCCGGCCAGCGCCGACACCACGACGACGCGGGCGCCCCGCTCCGCGCCGACGATGGCGGTGACGCGGCGGATGGCTTCCGCGTCCGCGACCGATGTCCCGCCGAATTTGAGTACCAGCATCCTGATCTCCTGCTCCGCCGTCGTTCCTGGGCCAAAAATAAAAAAACCCGCCGGCTTTCGAAGTCCGGCGGGTGTCTGAGTGCACGCAGTCTGAAGATTTGATCAGGGTGCGGAACCACAAACGCCACCGGGCACGCGAATTCGCATGGTGCGATTTCGCATGCTGGTATTGGTGGCGATGCAGGTACAGCAGCAACGGCCCATTGACCCGGAGTATAGGTCTGCCCCCCAAGGGCCGTCAAGAGGGGCACAACAGATATATAAGGACTGATTATCATCCGAGAAAGATTATAAGTTTGACAGCGCCTGGCATGCGGGCAGATCATGGGCGCCATGACGTCGTGCGCAGGGGTGTCGGTCGTTATTCGACTTATTGGAGTTACGGTCCTCAGGGCCGGATGACGCCCCCCTATCCAGACGACAGACACTTTCAGGGGCCGTCATCCACAAGGTGACGGCCCTTTTTTGTTGATCTTGCCATTTGTAGGCGGGGCCTTCAGGCCCGGCAGGAGCGAACGTGGCGGACCAGAAAGATAAATGGCAGAGCGGCGGCATCACTGACGGGCCGAGCCGGGCCCCTGCCCGCGCGATGCTGCGGGCGTCCGGGTTCGACCGCGACGCCCTCACGAGGCCGATTGTCGGGATTGCAAACACCTGGACCGAAATCGGCCCCTGCAATTACCACCTGCGCGATCTGGCGGTGTCGCTGAAAGAGGGCATCCGTGCCGCCGGCGGCACGCCCATGGAGTTCAACACCGTCTCGATTTCCGACGGGATCACGATGGGCTCGCCGGGCATGCGCGCGTCGCTCGTCAGCCGCGAAGTGATCACGGACTCGATCGAGCTCGTCGCGCGCGGCAATCTCTTCGACGCGATTGTCATCCTCGTTGGTTGCGACAAGACGATCCCGGCCGGCGCCATGGCCCTCGCGCGCCTCGACATCCCTGGCGTGATCCTCTACGGCGGTTCGATCGCGCCGGGACGTGTGCAGGGGCGAGACATCACGATCCAGGACGTATTCGAAGCCGTTGGTGCGCACGCCGCCGGCAAGTTGTCGGATGCCGGCCTCTGCGAGATCGAAGATCGCGCGTGTCCTGGAGCCGGCGCGTGCGGCGGCCAGTTCACCGCGAACACGATGGCAACGGCATGCGAATTCCTCGGCCTCGCCGCGATGGGTAGTGGCGACGTGCCGGCGACAGATCCAGGGAAGCGCCAGGTTGCGGTTCGCACCGGCGCCCTCGTGATGGACGTCCTCCACAACAATCGTCGTCCTTCACGCCTTCTTTCGCGTGAGGCGCTCGAGAACGCCATTACATGCGTGGTCGCGACCGGCGGCTCGACCAACGCGGTGCTTCATCTGTTGGCGATTGCCAGAGAAGCGGGCGTGGCGCTCGAGATTGACGACTTCGATCGGATCAGCGCCCGTGTGCCGCTGCTGGCGGACCTCAAGCCGGGCGGACGGTTTGTCGCGGCCGATCTGCATGCGGCTGGCGGCACGAGGCTGCTGGCAAAGCGCCTTATCGAAGCGGGCGTGCTGCATGCGAATGCCCCCACCGTCACCGGCCGCACGCTGCGTGAAGAATCGGCGAGCGCGTCGGAGACTGCAGGCCAGGAAGTGATCCGCCCCGTCAGCGCACCACTGAAGCCAACGGGCGGTCTTGTGATTCTGCACGGCAACCTTGCGCCCGACGGCTGCGTCGTCAAGGTCGCCGGGCACGACCACGTCACGCACCAGGGACCCGCGCGCGTGTTCGACTCCGAAGAGGCGGCATTCGCAGCGGTCCAGACCGGGCGGATCGCGACGGGGGACGTCGTGGTCATCCGATATGAAGGACCGCGCGGAGGACCCGGCATGCGCGAGATGCTCGCCGTGACCGCAGCGATCGTCGGCGCCGGGCTTGGCGATTCCGTCGCGCTCGTGACGGACGGTCGCTTCTCAGGCGCAACGCGCGGCTTGATGGCGGGCCACGTCGCGCCGGAAGCAGCGAGCGGCGGGCCAATTGCGGCCGTCCGCGATGGTGACTTGATTACGTTGGATTTGAAGGCACGTGCGATCCGTCTCGAGATCAGCGAGACGGAACTCGCGTCGCGGCTCGCGCGATGGACGGCGCCCGCAGCGCGCTACACCGGTGGCGTCATGGCCAAGTATGCGTGCCTCGTGGGCTCGGCGGCGACGGGCGCCGTCACCACCGCGCAGGCGGTGCAGGAACCAACCGAGCAACGCTTCACGGTAGGAACTAAATAATGAAACGGACAGGAGCGCAGATCCTCTGGGAATGCCTGGTGCGCGAAGGGGTGACCGACGTGTTCGGTTATCCGGGCGGCGCCATTCTGCCCGCGTACGACGCGATGCTCGACTACCCGATCCGGCACACGCTGGTGCGGCACGAGCAGGGCGCGACGCACATGGCGGACGGCTATGCGCGCGCGAGCGGCAAGGTCGGCGTTGCGATCGCGACCTCAGGTCCTGGCGCGACCAACATGGTCACCGGCATTGCGACCGCGATGATGGACTCGTCCCCCATTGTGTGCATCACGGGACAGGTCGGCAGCCGCTTGATCGGCACCGACGCGTTCCAGGAGATCGACATCACCGGGATCACACTGCCGATCACCAAGCACAACTACCTGGTGACGACCGCGCAGGACGTTGCGCGTGCCGTGCGTGAGGCGTTCATGATTGCGCGCTCTGGACGCCCGGGGCCGGTGTTGATCGACATCACCAAGGATGCGCAGCAGGCGTCGTGCGAGTTCGATTGGGACGCGGCCGCACCGGTTGTGCCCGGCTGGCGCGAAGCGCCTCCGCTGGCGCGCGCGGATCTCCTGCGTGCTGCCGAACTGATCAAGTCGGCCGAGCGTCCGGTGATCTTCGCCGGGCATGGCGTGACGATCTCTGGTGCAGAAAAGGCGCTGCTTGCCCTGACCGAACGCGCGCAGATTCCAGTCGCCCAGACGCTGCTCGGCATTGGTGGCCTGCCCGCGTCGCATCCGCTCAATCTCGGCATGATGGGCATGCACGGCGAAGCGTGGGTGAACCTCGCGATCCAGGAAGCCGATCTGCTGATTGCCTGCGGGATGCGCTTCGACGACCGCGTCACCGGCAATCTGAAGACGTACGCGACGCAGGCGAAGAAGATCCATATCGAGATCGATCCGTCCGAGATCAACAAGAACGTCAAGGCCGACGTGGCACTGGTCGCGGACCTTCGCGACGTCCTCGAACAGCTGCTGCCGCTCATCGACGGGGGCGATCGTCGTCAGTGGCTCGATCGCATTGCGACGTTCAAGGGAGACTCGGCCGTCCGCGACATCCAGTCGCTCCCGGACGACGGGCATCTCTATGCCGCGCACGTGATCAACGACCTGTGGCGTGCCACCCGCAACCAGGACACCATCGTCGTCACCGACGTCGGTCAGCACCAGATGTGGGAGGCGCAGTACTACCACCACGAGGCCCCGCGCTCGCTCATCACGTCTGGCGGTCTCGGCACGATGGGTTTCGCGGTGCCCGCGGCGATCGGCGCCAAGCGCGCGCGCCCCGAGGCGGAAGTCTGGGCGGTCGTCGGCGACGGCGGCTTCCAGATGACGATGTGCGAACTTGCGACCGCCGTGCAGGACGGCATCAACATCAAGGTCGCGATCATCAACAACGGATACCTCGGCATGGTGCGGCAGTGGCAGGAGTTCTTCTACGAGCGGCGTTACGCCGCCACGCCGCTGTCGGGCCCGGACTTCGTGAAGCTGGGCGAATCATTTGGAATCCGCAGCCGCGCGGTTTCGGTGCGTGCGGATGTCCTGCCGGCCATTGCAGACGCCACGACACACGAAGGTCCCGTCGTCATTGATTTCAGGGTTGAACAGGAAGACACCGTGTACCCGATGGTGCCCGCCGGCGCGGATCTGCACGCCATGATCCGCCGGCCGAACCCCATCGTGGAGACCGCAGCAGATTAAGGAGCGAAGTCAGCCGCTGGTCGAGGTCAACGCACTAACCACGAAGGGCACGAAGCCACGAAGACCACAAAGGCGAGAACGGCGGTTTTGGTTTTTCGTTAACCGTAGGTTCATTCTTCGTGAACTTCGTGAACTTCGTGACTTCGCGATCTTCGTGATTGAGCCGTGAGCCGTGACCGCAGCTGAAATGAACTCAGGGAGCGCATTGTGAAACTTCATACCTTCACCGTCTACGTCGAAGATCGACCCGGGGTCTTGAACCGCGTCGCGTCGCTCTTCCGGCGTCGCGGATTCAACATCGACTCGCTCAGCGTCGGCCACAGCGAAACGCCAGGCGTCTCGCGGATGACGGTCGTCATGGAGACGGACGATGGCGGCGCGGCGCGCGTCAAGGCGCACCTCTACAAGCTGATTCACGTCGTCCGCGTCGAAGACATCACGGGTCGTCCGTCGGTGATTCGCGATCTCGCCCTGATCAAGGTGAGCGCCAATCATCAGAACCGCGCGAACGTGATGCAGCTCGCGAACGTGTTCCACGCGCGCGTGGTCGACGTGGCCCCCGAATCGCTGGTTGTTGAGATGGTGGGATCCGAAGCCAAGATCGACGGCCTGATCGAGGTGTTGCGGCCGTATGGCCTTCTTGAAATGGTGCGGACCGGCCGCGTCGCCATGTCGCGCGGATCTGCCGCGGGCGTGCAGACGGGCGCGACCCGTTACTCGACCGAGCACGAAGAAGGCGTTTCTTACAGCGTGTAAAGATGGAGGGTGTAATGCCGAAGGTGTACTACGACGCGGATGCCGACCTGGCGCTGATTAAAGGCCGCAAGGTGGCGGTCCTCGGATATGGATCGCAGGGCCATGCGCATGCGCTGAACCTGCGCGACAGCGGCGTCGACGTCCGGGTCGGGCTGCCCGCATCGAGCCGATCGCGCGTCAAGGCGCAGGCAGACGGGCTCACCGTGCTCGAGCCCGCCGCCGCGGCTGCGTGGGCGGACACGATCATGGTGCTCGTGCCGGACACGGTGCAGGCGGCGCTCTACCGCGACGCCATCAAGCCAAACCTCGCGAAGGGGAAGACGTTGATGTTCGCGCACGGCTTCAATGTCCGCTTCGGCACGCTCGATCTGCCCAAGGACATCGACGTATCGATGATCGCGCCGAAGTCCCCCGGACATCGCGTGCGCGAGTTGTATCAGGAGGGCGCGGGCACGCCGGCACTGGTTGCCGTCCACCAGGACGCGAGCGGCAAGGCGCGCGACTTCGCGTTGTCGTACGCGAAGGGCATCGGCGTCACGCGTGCGGGCGTCATCGAGACGACGTTCGCGGAGGAGACCGAGACCGACCTGTTCGGCGAGCAGGCCGTCCTCTGCGGCGGCGTCAGTGCGCTCGTCAAGGCGGGATTCGAAACGCTCGTCGAGGCTGGTTATCAGCCCGAAGTCGCCTACTTCGAGTGCCTTCACGAACTGAAGCTGATCGTCGACCTGATGTATCAGGGCGGCCTGAACTACATGCGCTACTCCGTCAGCGATACGGCGGAGCACGGCGACTACACCGGCGGCCCTCGGCTCATCACCGAGCAGACGCGCCAGGAGATGCGCAAGATGCTCGCGGAAATCCAGGACGGCACCTATGCGAAGCGTTGGATCGACGAGGACAAGAAGGGTCGTCCGTGGTTCAACGAAACACGCGCGCAGGAACGCCAGCAACAGATCGAGCAGGTCGGCGCGAAACTGCGCGCGATGATGCCGTTCCTGAAGCCGAAGACCGCGCCGGAACCGGCGGGGGTAGCGTAGTCGGGTGCGGGGTGCGCTGGGTGCGCTGGGTGCTTCGAGGTGCAGAAGACACCTTCAGCAGTCTCGCATCTTGCATTCCACGCACCTTAGCACCTAACGCACCTTGAGCACCTTACGCACCCTGCGCACCCTGCGCACCCGCGCTGTTGGAGCACGTCGTTAACATGTCCGGATTGACTTGGATGAACGGACGGCTGGTGCCGGAGTCGGAAGCGGTCGTGCCGTTTCTGACGGCCGGCCTCCACTACGGCATGGGTGTGTTCGAGGGCATCCGCTGCTACGACACCGCCGACGGTCCCGCGGTGTTCCGACTCCGGGAGCACGTGGCGCGGCTCTTCGCGTCCGCAAAGATGCTGGGGTTCCGCGAGCTTCCATACGACGAGGCGGCAATCAGCGCCGCCATCCACGAGACCATCAGTGCCAACCGTCTCCGTGCATGCTACATCCGTCCGCTGATCTACCTCGCGGAAGGAGGCATGAATCTCAACATCGACACGGGACGGCCGCACTTTGGGATCGCGGTGTGGCCGTGGAAGGAATTCCACGGCGAGGGCGCCCTTGATACGGGGATCCGCGTCAACACGTCGTCCTACACGCGTCATCACCCCAACATCATGGCGACGCGTGCGAAGGTGGCTGGCAATTACGCCAACTCGTTTCTCGCGAAGACCGAGTCCGTACGTCTTGGCTTCGACGACGCGGTGCTGCTCGATCCGGACGGCTACGTCGCGGAGTGCACGGGCGAAAACCTGTTCGTCGTGACCCGCGGCCGGATCATCACGCCGCCGGTCGCCGGCATCCTCGAAGGCATTACGCGCGACTCCGTCATCACGCTCGCGCGCGATGCGGGACTTACCGTCGTGGAAGAACGGCTGGTGCGCGATCAGCTCTACGACGCCGACGAAGTGTTTCTCTCCGGAACCGCGGCAGAAGTGATTGGCGTGCGGGAGGTGGACTTCCGGACGATTGGTTCGGGGTCCGTTGGTTCGATCACCCGCACGGTGCAGCAGGCCTTCCGACAAACCGTCCGCGGCGAGAACAGTCGCCGCTCGGCGGAATGGCTCGACCCGGTGCTGCCCCTCGACGACGAGGCCGATACGAAAATCCTGCGCGCGTGAGGACGCCGTGGATCTCAGACAGCTCGAAATCATCCGGGCGATCGCCGACACCGGCTCGTTCACACGGGCGGGTGCACGCCTTCACGTGTCCCAATCGGCGATCAGCAGGCAGATCCTGCTCCTCGAAGAGGAGCTGAACGAGCCGCTGTTCATCCGCTTCGGACGCCAGGTCCAGATTACCCCGGCGGGCGAGGCGCTGCTGCAACTCGGTCACCGCATGTTCGCGGACATGCGCGAGACCTGCGCGACGATCATGGACCGCCAGAAGAACCTGAGCGGCGCGCTCAACATGGTCGGCGGCATGACCGTCTGCTTGTATCTGTTTCCGCGGCTCCTGAAAGAGTTCCGCCGCCTTCATCCCGACGTCGAGATCAGGATTGCGACTGGTGGCATGCCGCGACTGCTCCGTCGGCTGCGCTCCGGGCGCGCCGATCTCGCGCTGCTGACGCTCCCGGTCAACGAACCTGGCCTGACGACGGTGCCGGTGCTGCGCGAGGAACTGTTGCTGGTGATGCCGCCCGGTCATGCGCTCGAGCGGGTCAAGCACCCGCTCGATCCCGCCGCCCTCGTCGGCGAGCCCTTCATCATTTTCGAAGCTGGATCCAACACGCGCCGCGCGATTGACGAATTTTTCCTGCGCGAGCAGATCACGCCAAAGGTCGTCACCGAGACCGAGAACGTCGAGATCATGAAGGCGATGGTGGCGTGCGGCCTCGGCATCAGCATCGTGCCGTTCCAGTCGGTCGCCCACGAGACGCGAAATGGCACCTTGTCGGTTGCGCGCATCCGCGGACAACAGCTGGTGCGCGAGACTGGGTGGGTGTATCGGACGGGCGAACGCGTACCACGCGTCGTGCAGGAAATGATGGCGCTCCTGACACGCATCGCCCCGCAGCTGCAGCTTTCCGCCGATAGCCGCCCGACTCTCGACGCCGAACCCGCAATCGCGGCGCGCCGCCGCAGGAAAAGCGGATAATATGCGGCTGTTATGCGTCTCACCGAGCGGGAGATCGATAAGCTGCTCGTGTTCACCGCGGCGGAAGTCGCCCGCCGGCGGCGCGCCCGCGGCCTCAAGCTGAATCACCCCGAAGCCGTCGCGCTCATCACCGCCGAAGTGCTCGAAGGCATCCGCGATGGACGAAGCGTCGCGGACCTGATGACGCTCGGTGCCGGAATCCTCACGCGCAACGAAGTCATGGAGGGAGTCCCCGAGATGATTCCCGAGATCCAGGTCGAGGGCACGTTTCCAGACGGTACGAAGCTGGTGACCGTGCACGATCCGATCCGGTGACGCGCTGTGATTCCCGGTGAATACTTTCTGCGCGACGAACCGATTGAGTTGAACGAAGGGCGCGTGTCCGTTCGCGTGCACGTCGAGAATACCGGCGATCGCCCGATCCAGGTTGGCTCCCACACACACTTCTTCGAAGTCAATCGCGCGCTGCGCTTTCCGCGCGCGGCGGCGTACGGCCATCGCCTCGACATTCCCGCCGGCACCTCACTGCGGTTCGAGCCGGGTGAAGGCCGCGACGTCACGCTCGTGCCGTTCACCGGTACACGCACGGCGTTCGGCATGAGCGGCCTGGTCAACGGCCCGCTCGACAAGCGACGGGAGAAGGCGCTCCAGGAGATGCGCACCCGGAAGTTCCTGGACCACTCATGAAGATCCAGCGCAACGCCTACGCGAGTCTGTATGGTCCAACCACTGGTGATCGCGTGCGCCTCGCCGACACCGGTCTTCTGCTCCAGATCGAGCAGGACTTCGCGAAGTATGGCGACGAAGTGCCGTTCGGCGGCGGCAAGGTCGTCCGTGACGGCCAGGGGCAATCGCAGGTCTCGCGCGCGCAAGGCGCACCCGATCTCGTCATCACCAACGTCATCGTGCTCGACCACTGGGGTGTGGTGAAGGCCGACGTCGGCATCCGCGACGGACGGATCTGCGCGATCGGTAAGGCGGGGAACCCGGGGATCCAGGACGGCGTCACCTCCGGGCTCGAGATCGGGCCGTCAACGGAGATCATCGCGGGCGAACATCGGATCCTCACGGCCGGCGGCATCGACTCGCACATCCACTTCATCAGCCCGCAACAGGCGTGGGAAGCGCTCTACAGCGGCGTCACGACCATGATCGGCGGCGGCACGGGGCCCGCGGAAGGCACTCGCGCGACAACGTGCACACCCGGCGCGTGGCACATCCACCGGATGATTGAAGCGACGCAGGATCTCCCGCTCAACTTCGGCTTCCTTGGTAAGGGCAACGCCTCGCGCGAGGAACCGCTCATCGAGCAGGTGCATGCCGGCGCCATTGGCCTCAAGTTGCACGAGGATTGGGGCACGACGCCAGCCACGATCGATACGGCGCTCAACGTGGCGGATGCCTACGACGTCCAGATCGCGATCCACACCGACACGCTGAACGAGTCCGGATTCGTCGAGGACACGATCGCGGCGATTCGGGGGCGCACGATTCATACGTATCACAGCGAAGGCGCCGGGGGCGGGCACGCACCCGATATCCTGAAGGTCTGCTCTCAGCCCAACGTGCTGCCGTCGAGCACCAATCCGACGATGCCGTTCACGGTGAATACGCTGGACGAGCACCTGGACATGCTGATCGTCTGCCATCACCTGAACTCCCAGGTGCCGGAAGACGTGGCGTTCGCGGAGTCGCGTATCCGGCCGGAGACCATGGCGGCCGAGGACGTGCTGCACGATCTCGGGGCGATCAGTATGATGTCATCGGACTCGCAGGCGATGGGACGCGTTGGCGAGGTGATCATGCGGACGTGGCAGACCGCCCACGCGATGAAGGTCTCGCGCGGCACGCTTGCGGGAGATTCGCCCGAGCACGACAATTTCAGGATTAAGCGGTATATCGCCAAGTACACGATCAATCCGGCGCGCGCGCATGGAGTCAGCGACTACGTCGGGTCGATCGAGGTCGGCAAATGCGCCGACCTGGTGTTGTGGTCCCCCGCGTTCTTTGGCGTCAAGCCCGACCTCATCATCAAGGGCGGGTTCATTGCCGCCGCGCTCATGGGCGATCCGAACGCCTCGATTCCGACGCCGGAGCCGGTACGATATCGTCCGATGTTTGGGGCTCATGGCCGCGCCATCGGCGCGATTTCCTCGACGTTCGTGTCGCAGGCCTCGATCGACGAGGGACGATTGCCGACGCGCGTCGACCGACAATTACTTCCGGCCCGCGGCACACGGACGCTCGGGAAAGCCGACATGATCCTCAATGACGCGTTGCCGCGGATAGACATCGACCCTGAGCGTTACACCGTCAGCGTCGACGGCGAGAAGATCAGCCTGCGACCCGCCGCGATGCTGCCACTGGCGCAACGATATTTCCTCTTCTGACCATGCAGGTACCAGACGCCGTCGTTCCGATTCGGGCGCTACCCGAGGATCATCATCCACACGCGAACGAAGCTGACATCGTCGAGATCCCGATGACCGCGTACGATCGGCGGCGCGTCCGCCGCGTTGTCGAGGCGACAGACGGGACGAAGCTGGCGCTCGAACTGGTCACGGGAACCGTGTTGTATCCGGGGCAGGTGCTTTATCGCTGCGATGAAAAGGAGTACGTCGTGACCGCCGCGCCGGAAGACGTGCTCGTCGTGCGCCCCCGGAGTGTCGAAGAGGCCGCGCGGATCGGTCATCTCATAGGCAACCTGCATCGCGACATCGAACTCTACGGCGGCGACGTCATCGCGCTTGCTGACGATGCGCTTGCCGACCGCCTTGGACGTGCCGGAGTGCCATTCGAGCGATGCCAACGTCCGTTCCAGGGACGCGCGCCCGGGGAGCACTCGCACTGATGGACGGCCTGGCGCTGCTGCGTCTGCTGCAACTGTTCGATTCGCAGTTTCCGGTTGGCGCGTTCGCCCACTCGGGCGGCCTCGAGACCTTCGCGTCCGAAGGGGCGGAACTGCCGCAGCTTCACGAAGTGCTCGAAGGCCAGATCGAGCTCGGCTGGGGACGCAGCGAGCTTGCCGCCGCCTGCCTCGCGTGGCAGGCGACGGAAGCTCCGGCACCACTTCGCGCCCTGAACGATCTGGCGGCGCGCGTGCACGCGTTCAAGGTGATTCCGGCCACGCGGGACACGAGTCTGCGTCTTGGCCAGCGCACGCTGACCCTCGTGCGCCGGCTCTATCCTGATGCGGTGCGCGGACTCGACATCGAACCCACGCATCATGCGGTCGTCGTGGGCGCCATCGGGCGAAGGCTGGACGTCGAGCTGACAGCACTGCTGCTGGCGTTTGCGCAAAGCCTGGCCGCCGGCACGCTGGCGGCCGCGACACGGTGCATGCCCATCAGCCCCGCGCAGGCACAGGCGCTGCTCGTCGACATGCACGAATCGCTCGTCGCCGCCGTCGCGCGCGTGCGACGCAATCCGGAGGACTATTTATTCAGCTGCACGCCGGCGCTCGACATTCGCGCTCATCAGCAGGGGTTTCTGCGCACGCGCTTGTTCCAGTCCTGACATTGAAGATTGGCGACTGCAGATTGCCGATTAACATTGCCGATTGAGGATTTAAGATTGGCGGATTGATGATTGGCGAATTCATTAACGAATGGAGATTGGCACAATCGACCGTCACGATTTCACGGAGCTGTAATCGGCGGCTCATGGTCAATCGACATTCAATCTTCAATCAACAATCGGCAGTGCGATTCGCACTCGACAATCCTCAATGCCAATCGTCAATCAACAATCCAAATCGTCAATCGGCATTCGGCAATCCGTGAATCGTCAATCTGCAGTCTGCAATCGCCAATGGGTAAAGCGAAGCTGATGATATGGCACGCGTGAAAATCGGGGTCGGCGGACCAGTCGGATCGGGGAAGACGGCGCTGCTCGACAGCCTGTGTAAGCAGTTGCGCGATCGCTACAGCAT
>JBKOZS010000298.1:0-20126 GCA_046726015.1 Acidobacteriota bacterium | reverse complement strand
GCTCATAGGTCCATTCGCGCAGTGCATCGTCCCCGAGTGCCCGCCCGGCACACGCATCTTGTTCGACATGGGCTTATCGGGATCGGCGGGATCTCTTCCACGTGCGGTGATGACGATTGGCAGCGATCGTTACGACGATCTCGAGAGCGTCAACGCGATGGCGAACGTGTTCCTCAATTTCAGCGGATCGATCATCGCGCCGGACCTGGGGCCGGAGCGGGTGTCGCTGTCCGCGCCATTCTCGTTGACCGGCCAGGCGTTCGCGCTCACGCCGCTCGGCGAGATTGCGCACGACGATCTCTTGCTGGGACGCGGTACCGGCACGATGACGCTCGTCCCGTTTGCGACGCAATCGCCGGATTTCCCGCCGGGGTGGATGGTCGAGAGCGTGCGATTCGACTTTGCGCAAACGACCGTGCCCGAGCCGTCAACACTGCTGCTGCTCGGCACCTGCACCGTTGGCGTCGTGAGGGCACGGTGCTCCCGGTCGTCCGGACGATGAGTCGCGAACCGTCGCGCTACACTGCTGCCGCGCCTTGCTCGACGTAGTCCTCCAGCGGCGGACAGGCGCAGATCAAATTGCGGTCGCCATACGGGTTGTCAATCCGTGAAACCGCCGGCCACACCTTGTTCGCTCTCACGAAAGCCAGCGGGTACGCCGCCTGCTCGCGCGAGTACGGATGCGACCAGGCGTCTGACGCCACCGCGTCCGCCGTATGTGGCGCGTTCTTGAGAACGTTGTCCTTCGGATCGACCTTCCCGTCGATCACGTCCTGGATTTCCTGGCGGATCGCTATGAGCGCATCGCAGAAGCGATCGAGCTCGTCCTTCCCTTCGCTCTCGGTCGGCTCGATCATCATCGTCCCTGGCACGGGGAAGGAAACCGTCGGCGCGTGGAAGCCGTAATCCATCAGTCGTTTCGCAACGTCCTGCTCGTCGACCGACGGACCCGCGTTGTGCTTGAAAGGACGCAGATCGAAGATCAACTCATGCGCGACGCGGCCGTTGTGGTTCGCGTAAAGCACTTCGTAATGCGACTCGAGGCGCGCCTTGATGTAGTTCGCGTTCAGGATCGCGTAGCGTGTCGCATCGGTCATCCCCGACGCGCCGAGCATGCGAAGGTAGCCGTACGAAATCAGGAGGATGCTCGCGCTGCCCCAGGGCGCCGCTGACACCGCGGGAATCGCCTTCGCGCCGCCAACCTTCACGATGGGATGGCCCGGAAGATACGGGGCCAGGTGCTTTGCCACCGCGATCGGTCCCATGCCCGGACCGCCACCGCCATGCGGAATCGCAAACGTCTTGTGGAGATTCAGGTGGCACACGTCCGCGCCGATCGACGCGGGACTTGTCAGCCCCACCTGCGCGTTCATGTTCGCGCCGTCCATGTAAACCTGGCCGCCGTGCTCGTGCACGATCGCGCAGATCTCGCGGATGCGCTCCTCGAAGATCCCGTAGGTCGATGGGTACGTCACCATGATCGCGGCAAGCGCGTCACGGTGCTGCGTCGCCTTGGCGCGCAAATCGTCGATATCGACATACCCGTGGCTGTCGCACGCGACGACGACCACCCTGAGCCCCGCCAGCGTCGCACTGGCGGGGTTTGTGCCGTGGGCGGAGGCGGGAATCAACACGACGTCGCGGCGCGGCTCGCCGCGGTCGCGGTGGTACGCGCGGATCACCATCAGGCCGGCGAACTCTCCCTGCGCACCTGAATTCGGCTGCAGCGACACGGCCGCGAAGCCCGTGATCTCGCACAATGCGGCCTCGAGATCCCGGAACACCTCCTGGTAGCCGTGTGTCTGCTCCAGCGGTACGAACGGGTGCACACGGCTGAATTCCGGCCACGTGATCGGCAGCATCTCCGCTGCGGCGTTCAATTTCATCGTGCACGACCCGAGCGGGATCATCGACGTGTCGAGACCAACGTCCTTTCGCTCGAGCGACCGGATGTATCGCATCATCTGGGTTTCTGAATGATGGGTGTTGAAGACCGGATGTGTGAGGTACTCGCTCGTACGGCGCAGCGACACCGGGGCCTTGAGGGAGAACGGCGGGCGATCCTTGAATACGGGACGATGACCGGAGGTGAAGACCTTTACGATGTCCGCGACATCGTCGATGGTCGTGGTCTCGTCGACCGAGATGCCGATCGCGCCGCCCATCGTATAGCGGAAATCAAGACCGGCGGCTTCAGCGGTCTTCCGGATCGCAGCCGGGCTGGCCCCCTCGATCCGAAGCGTATCGAAGTACGCGCTGTTGGTCTGCTTCAATCCCTGCGCGAGAAGCGCCTCTTCGAGCGCCCGCGCCATGCCATGAATGCGCTCGGCAATCGCGCGAAGTCCCCTTGGACCATGGAAGACCGCGTACATCGCGGCGATGTTCGCCAGCAGCGCCTGGGCCGTGCAGATGTTCGATGTCGCCTTCTCGCGGCGAATGTGCTGCTCACGAGTCTGCAGAGCCATGCGATACGCGCGGTGCCCACGCGCATCAACCGACACACCGATGATGCGTCCCGGCGCCTGCCGCACGAACGACTCGCGGGTGGCGAAGAACGCCGCGTGCGGGCCGCCATATCCGAGCGGCACGCCGAACCGCTGCGAATTGCCGACGACGGCATCGGCGCCCATCTCACCCGGAGCGGTCAGCAGCGTCAACGCCATCAGGTCGCTGGCAACTCCCACCAGCAGCCCGGCCGCATGCGCCTTCTCGATGATCGCCCGCAGATCGCGAACCTCGCCATGATCGTCGGGATACTGCAGCAGCAGGCCGAACGCGCGATCCATTGGCAGCGAATTCGGATCGCCGATCTCCAGCCGGATTTTCAGCGGTTCCGCGCGCCCGCGCAGCACGTCAATCGTCTGCGGGGACGTGCGTTCGGACACCAGGAACACGGTCTCCTGTCCCGCCGGTGCCTTTTTCGTGTTGATCCGGTGGAACATCGTCATCGCTTCGGCCGCCGCAGTGCCCTCGTCGAGGAGCGATGCCGTCGCGATCTCCATTCCCGTGAGATCCCGCACCATCGTCTGGAAGTTCAAGAGCGATTCAAGCCGTCCCTGGGCAATCTCTGCCTGGTAGGGCGTGTATGGCGTGTACCAGCCGGGATTCTCAAGGATGTTCCGGAGGATGACAGCCGGCGTGTGACAGTCGTAATACCCCATCCCGATGTAGGACCGCGCCACGCGATTCTTCGCGGCTACGCCGGCCAGTCGCCGTAAGTACGCAGCCTCCGTTTCAGCCTCGGGCAGGTTCAATGGATGTCCAAGCAGAATGCCCGGCGGGATCGTCTGCTCGATCAGCGCATCGAATGATGGAAGCCCCATGGCGCGCAGCATCTCGTCGCGCGCGGTGGCATCGGGTCCGATATGTCTCTCCTGGAAGGATCCGCGTAAGTCCGTGGTCATGCGTGGCGCCAATTGATCCGTCTGCATCGATATTTCCGCTGCCTGCTTGGAACTCGCCGGGTGTCCGGCCTACTTAGTTAGGTTACTGTACTGATCCGAACTCAACAGGTCGCCCGAATCGCCGCTGACGCGCACCGCAATCATCCAGGAGCCATGGGGATCCGAGTTGACGGATTCCGGACGCTGAACGAGCGCGGAGTTGACCTCGGTCACCTCGCCATCGACCGGGCTGTAAAGCTCGGAGACGGCCTTCACGGATTCAATCGTGCCGAAGACCTCTCCTTTCTTTAATGTCCGCCCGACCGGCGGCAATTCGAGGTACACCACGTCACCGAGTTGCTTCTGGGCATAGTCGGTGATCCCGACGCGCGCGTCGCCGCTGCCGAGCCGAATCCACTCGTGGTCCTTCGTGTACTTGAGATCTGGAGGGTACATAGATGTCCTCGGCGGGCCTAAAGACCCGCCCCCACATGTCATTTCGCTCTCTTATAGAACGGCATCGGGACTACCGCGGCTTTCGCGCGTCGGCCGCGAATGTCGATCTCGAACTCGGTTCCAGGCTCGGTACGATTTGCAGGCAAGTACGCCATTCCGATCGCCTTCTTCAAGTACGGCGTCTGCGTGCCGCTGGTCACCACGCCGGCCTTCTTGCCGTCGACATACACGTCGTAACCGTGGCGGCCGATCGCGCGTTCCTGCATCTCGAAGCCGACGAGCTTTCGCGTGACGCCAGTTGCCTTCTGTCCGCGCAGCACGTCGGCACCGATGAACTCCTCCTTCTTCCACCCGACGATCCATCCAAGATCCGCTTCGAGAACGGTGGTCGTATCGTCGATATCATTCCCGTAGAGGCGCATCGCGGCCTCGAGCCGAAGCGTGTCGCGGGCGCCGAGTCCGGCCGGCACAACGCCCGCGCCCTTGCCGGCGTTGAGGATCGCATCCCACACGCGCTCGGCAGAAGCTGGCGGAACGAACACTTCGAATCCATCCTCGCCCGTGTAGCCGGTCCGCGAGATCGTCACGCGCACGCCTGCCACTTCACCCGTCGAGAACCAGTAATACCTGATCCCCGAGAGATCGACGCCGGTCAGCGTCTGCAGCACGTCGCGCGCAACCGGCCCCTGCAGCGCAAGCAGCGCATAGCGCGAGCTCGTATTCACGGCAACGGCGTCACCAATACCCTGGAGATTCTGCGAAATCCAGGTGAAGTCCTTGATGATGTTCGACGCGTTGACGACAAGCATGAAGTGATCGTCCGCCAACCGGTACGTCAGCACATCGTCGACAAACGTCCCCTCTGGCGTCGTGAGCGCTGCATAGTGCGCCTGGTTGGTCGAGAGGCGGGAGGCATCGTTCGAGGTGATGTGTTGGACGGCCTTCAACGCGTCCGCGCCGGCAATCTCAATCTCTCCCATGTGCGAGACATCGAACAGTCCCGCACGCGTCCGGACGGCCATGTGCTCGTCGACGATGCCGCGGTATTCGACCGGCATGTCCCAGCCGCCGAACTCGACCATGCGCGCGCCGAGCGCGCGATGTCGCGCATGCAGCGGCGTTTTCTTGAGTGTGCCCGAGGCAGGCTGTGTCATCAGATCTGACGGGGGTCCTTCGACTCCCTACGGTCGCTCAGGACAGGCCAGCGTTGCGGCGCGCGCAGGCGGGCACATATCGAATGAACGGTACTATGCGGCTCTACCAAGGGTCAAGGCGGCGATAATGTCCGCGATGCCGTTTGCAGTCCTGTTAATCGCCGTCGCGCTTGCCTCTCCGCAATCTCAGCGACCGCTGCAAGGGAGCTCGGGCGTCGTCGTCGGACGCGTTGTCGACGCAACAACCGGCCGGCCCATCGCGGGAGCGATCGTGACGCTGTTCGGAAGCGCAGCCGTCGACTCCCCGCGAGCGGGCGAAGGCCTGGCGCCAACGCCGCCGCGCTTGATGACGAACGCAGGGGGACAATTCGTCGCCCGCGGCTTGCGCAAGGGCTCGCTGTTTCTGGTCGTCACGAAGGGTGGCTACGTAGATGCGACGAACGCGCAACGCCGGCCGCTGGGCACGGCGCAGCGAATCGACATTCGCGAAGAACAGCGGATCACCGATGTCGAAGTGCGCATGTGGCGATACGCGATTATCACCGGCACGGTGCTCGACGAAGCGGGCGAACCGGTTGTCGGCGCACGCGTCCAATCGTATCGACAGGTGTTTACGGCAGGTCGTGCGCGTTACGTCGCGAGCGCATCAGCGTCGACTGACGACCGGGGAATGTATCGACTTCCGAATGTCGCCCCCGGCGAGTATCAAATCGCGGTCGCGTCCGCCGACGTGCCGATTCCGCCCGCGCCCGACGGAGCGCCGCTTCTCTACCCCACAACGTTCTATCCGGCATCCAGTTCGTCAGCCCACGCCTCGACCGTGAGCGTCAGCTCGGGCGAAGAACGCGCGGGCGTTGACATCCAGATTCAACCGGCACGCGCCGTGCGCGTCTCCGGCACCATCGTCGCACCCGGCGGCTACGCGCGCAACGTTCCCCTTCGACTGTTCCAGGCATCCGACGCTGGCATCGTGGAGCTCGACACCGCGATAACCACCAGTGACGCGGAAGGCGGCTTTGTGTTCTCCTCGGTTCCGCCAGGCCAGTACATCGTGAAGGTCGTAAGCGTACCGCGCCCGCCAGTAGGTACGAGTGATGCCAGTGCAATTGCCGTCGTGCGCTCGGGTTCGGTCAGCGTGGCTACACCGGCTCCGCGAAGTCCCGCTCCGTCCGCTCCTCTACCCATTCCCCCGGACGCCACTCTTTTCGCCGAGACCGGAGTCGCGGTCGGGGACGCGGACGTGAACGGCGTTACGCTCGTCCTGCGTCCGGGCCCTCGCGTCACCGGACGCGCTGAATTCGACGGATCCGGCGATCGGCCCGATGCCATCACACTCGCCTACGTACGGGTCACGCTCGATCCTGTGGATGGTGGAAAACTGCCTGATGGTCTGGGAGTTGCCACCGGGCGCATCGATGAGAACGGGCACTTCATAACGTACGGTGTGCCGCCGGGCAAATACTTCGTGCGCGTCAGCGCGCTGTCCGACTGGTTCTTCAAGGGAGCGATCTACGAAGGACGCGACCTCGCGGACCTGCCCATCGAGCTCTCAACCGAAGACGTCTCGGGTGTCGTGCTGGTGTTCACCGATAGACCGTCGAGCATCGCCGGCACGGTGCGGGCCGGGCAGGCACCAGACGGCAATGCCGTGGTACTCGCGTTTCCGACTGACCAGTCGGACTGGGGAGCGACTGGCACAGCGCCGCGCCGCATGCGCACGGCGCGCGCCAATGCTGACGGTTCGTACTTGTTTCCAGCGCTTCCTCCCGGCGACTACTACCTCGTCGCCGTCCATGAAACGTTCGAGGACGAGTGGCAGGATCCCGCGTTCCTCGAGACAATCGCGCGCTCCGCGGACCAGGTGCATCTCGCCGAGGGGGAGCGCAAGACGCAGGATCTGCGCACCACTACCGCTCGTTGAGAGGAGCACTCCATCCTGCCCAGCTTGATCATCGCGTGTGCCCTGGCGCTTGCTGCCGGACAGTCACCATCGGTCGCGCCGCGGGATGTGCGCGCCCGTGGAGCTGTTACGGCCAGGCTCTCCGGACTGGTCGTTTCCGATGATGCACAGGCGCGGCCGGTGCGACACGCGCGCGTCACCGCCACGAGCCCGGATACGTCGACGCGTTTCACCGCGGTCACCGGTGACGACGGACGGTTTTCGTTCACGGCCTTGCCGGCGGGTCGATTCAGCGTGTCTGTCTCCAAGGAGGGCTGGCTGACAACGGCTTACGGCGCGAAGCGGCCGGTCGGACCTGGCACTCCAGTGCCAATCGCGAGTGGAGGCACTGCCCGCGTCGTCATTCGAATGCCGCGCGGAGCAGTGATCACAGGCGCATTGCTGGACAACACCGGGCAACCCGCGGTCGGCGCGACCGTGCGGGCCATGCGTTACGCGATCGTCAACGGCGAGCGGCGGCTTGACGTGAACGGGTCATCCGCGATCGCGGACGACCGCGGCGTCTATCGCATCTACGGTCTCCTCCCCGGCGACTACGTCGTCGGCGCCTCGTGGAGGCCAGCGTATTTCGCTAAAGATGCCAGTGAACTGCGCCTCACCTCCGACGCTGATGTACGTGACGCCCTGTCGTCGTCCGCCTCGAGTGCGGCATTGTCGGCGATCCGCACCGTCGCACTCGCATCGACGTTCTATCCAGGAACGACCATCTCACGACAGGCCACGCTCGTCACCGTCGGTGCAGGCCAGGAGCGGAACGGCATCGACTTCACGCTGCAGATCGTCCCGACGGCGCGGGTCGAGGGCACGGTTACGTGGCCCGGCGGCGAAGCGCCACCCGGCGCGCTCGTCAGCATGATGGCAACCGAGCAGGTGGCATTTCCCGGTGTCCCGTTCGACGGCTATCAATCGACCGGGATTCAGTCCGATGGCAGCTTCTCATTTTCCGACGTCGCGCCGGGACAATACACGCTCTTCGCACGCTCGCGCGGAGCGGATGCCGCCTCCAGTGCGCAGGTCATGTGGGCATCGACCGATGTATTCATGGAGGGAGATCACATTTCGGATCTCAGTCTGATGCTCGCGCCCGCTCTCACCGTCACCGGGCAACTGCGATTCGAGAGCGCAAGGCTGACCGCGCCCGCCGATCTGAAAACCGTCCGCGTTACGTTGTTTCCCGTACAGACGGGCGGCGCCGTCACGTTATCGCCGACTACCGCGACGGCCGATGCAAGCGGACGATTCACGCTGCCTGGGGTAACACCGGGCCGCTACAGGATCGCTGTGTCGTTTCCAGGACTCGGCGCGCCAGGCGAATGGTCGCTCAGCTCCGCTGTGATTGGCGGAGTCGACGCTCTTGATATGCCGTTCACAGTCGCGCCTGGCATCGTCGCAGCCAACGCTGTTGTCACGTTCACGGATCGCATGGCTCGACTTACGGGGACGCTGCAGAACGCCGCCGGGGCCGCCGCGCCTGCTTACACGATCATCGTGTTTCCCTCGTCATCGACCCTGTGGATGCCTCAGTCGCGACGGATCCAGACTGTGCGGCCGTCCGTAGACGGTGCGTTTTCATTCAGCAACCTTCCGCCGGGCGACTACTACCTTGCCGCGGTGGACGACGTTGAGCCGGGCGCGTGGTTCGATCCGTCGTTCCTGCAGCAGCTCGTGCCTTCGTCGATGAAGATCACGATCGCGGAAAGCGAAGAGAAGAGACAGGATGTTCGCGTTGGGAGATAACAGAGTCGCTGGCGAGAACCATCACTGCTAATCGCGAACTGTCGGTGGGTTTCGCAGACACGGTGACGTCAGGCCTCATTACTAATCCGGCCGGCTCGCAGCCCTGAGGCGAGCAAAGATCGCCTCCTTCTCCGCGTCACACCATGAAGTGAGCTCGGCGCGACGATTTTCAAAATCCTCGTCTATCTCCCGCGCCGCTGCGACGACCTGAATCGCAGCGTTCAACACGGCGTCCGCGTCGGCTATCGCCTTCTCAAATTTTGCAGCGGCCGCATCCCGCGCGGCCTGCTCCTTCTGACGCGCCTGCTGCACGTCCTGAATGTGCTTCTCGCGTGAAACCGCGTAGGCTCGCTGGTGCTTATCCGTAGCCTTCGCATCGGCATTCCGGTGCGCGGCTTCGATCTTTTCAATCGCCGCATCGCGTTCCTGCCGAGCCTTTGCCCTTCCTGCAGCCCTGGCGTCGGCCGCACCCGGGGCCCCATCGATCTGAGCGAGGCGCCGGTTGTAAGCGTCCTCAACGCCGGCGAGCGCTGCGCGGTGCTCCGGCTCGGGGTTGAAGTCACGAAGCTCCGCATCCGCTTTGTCGTTCGCGTCGCGCTCGTCCTGCTCCGCCTTCAGCTCCGCTGCACCCCGCGCTTCCGCGGCTGCGATTTCGGCGGCCGTTCGTGCGGCTTCCGCGGCCCGGATAGCGTTGTTGTGTGCCTCGATGGCTCTCCTCGCTTCCGGAATGGCTGCAAGCGCCGTCACGCGTGCGAGCCGCAACTCCTCGAAGCTGGCGTTGCACCGTGCGGTCAAGGCGTTCAGATCTTCATTCGCCTTCTGAATCTCCTCAGCCGAAGGCCTCGACGCCAAGGTCACCTCCTCAGGCAAGTATGCCACTCCCGCGATCGTGCCCTGGATGCGATCGCCCAGCTTTGCTTCAGCGAGCCTTCCTACGTTCCGACGAGTGCGCGAGCGTGATCAGGCGGGTATCAAACGTGAAGGACTCCGCCGCTCCGATCGCGATCCTGGAGAAGTCCGGGTGCTTCGGGTTGAGGAGATAGTTGTCTTCCCGCTCAATGATCGCGCTGGGGACGGCAAGGACTGCGGAGCGTGCATCTTTGACCCAGGAACCGCCGATAGCCATCACGGCGGCGGATGGCGGTTCTCGACGCCAATCGCGTGGTAACAGCGACATGTCGACACGTGTCATTAGGCTCTCGTCGAATTCAGCGGGGATGAGGACGAACGACGCCAGGTGTGTCGAGTGGTTGAGATGGACAGCCATTTCCAACACGGCTAAGGCGCGCGTGGTTGCGCCGTAGACCATCGCGACACCGGGAGCATTCCACCGGCCCCCGTTCAGCCGCGCGCCCTCGCCGTCGAAGGCGGTACCCGCGTACTTCTTCTTAACGATCCGCCAGGCGGTCGGCACTACGTAAACACGCCGTGCTCGAGACGTCCGATCAGCCGCTCGACTTCGAGAGCGCCCACCTCGGTTCGAGTCAGCGTGAGCGGAACGGACCCACCCAGCGGCCGCTGCGGCGAGGACAGCCACTGATTGGCTGCATCACGGTCGCCATCAAATAAACCGAGCGCGCGCGCGAAGATCCTGGACACTCTCATCAACCGGTCCGATTCATCCTGGTTGAACCGACCCTCTCGCTTGCGTCTCGTGAGGGTCCGTTTCGGTATACCAACCAACACCATCGCGACGTCGTTCGGAATGCCGGTGTTCGCGAGCAGTTGTTCGTACACGCGATACGGAAGCCCGTGCTGCACCGACTGCACCAGCTGCGGAAGGTCGGATATCTGAAGACCAAGGAGGACGGCATGGCTGGTTGTACTCACTGTGCCGCCCTTCAAACAGGCTCGATAGAGTTCCAGTCCAGCGTAGCTGGCTACCCGCGAAGACCGTCTCCCAGGGCGACTGTGTTTCATAACGCCACTTGGCTTCTTATTATGAGCCAAGTGGCGTCGCTGATCATTGACGCATCAATTAGCGCATGGCCGTCCACCATCGATGCCACGATGGAGACGTTACCGACTACCCGCCTTCCGCGGTTCAACGCTGATTGCAGCCGGCAAGCCCGGCGGCACTGCCGCGACCGGCTCCGCATGCGCGACACCTGCATCGTGAGGTTCTGGAAGAAAGCGCAAGTAGTCGCGCAACGTGTGATACGAGATTCCGAGTTCGCGACAGGCGCGGCGCTTGTTGTACCCGGCACGGTGCAGCACGAGGCGGGCGTAGCGGCTTCCCCAGGCGCGCATGGTGTCGCCGCGTGTGAAGGACGGCATCAGGTTTTCCCGATAGGCATCAACCACTGATTCGGGAAGATCCTCGAGCTGTAGCTCCTCGGACTCGGCAAGGGCGACGGCGCGTTCCATCACCCGCTCCAGCTCCCGGACATTCCCTGGCCAGCTGTGAGCCATCAACGCTTCCGACGCAGCGAACGACAGGCGCAAGCGGCGCAGTGCGCTGTGCCGCTCGAGAAAGTGATCGGCGAGCTCCGGGATGTCTTCGGGACGTTCGCGTAACGGTGGCAGGTTAATCTCGACGCCGCGGACCCGGTAGAACAGGTCGAGACGGAACGCGCCGCGATCGACGAGCTCGCTCAGCTTCTGGTTCGTCGCGGCAATGATGCGCACGTCGACGCGACGGGCTCCGGTCGTGCCGACGCGTTCGATCGACATCTCCTGCATCGCTCGCAGCAGCTTGGCTTGCGCAGCAGGCGATAGATCCGCGATTTCGTCGAGGAACAACGTGCCCTCGTGCGCGTGTTCGAACTTCCCGCGCCGGCCGCGCACGCCGGTTGCCGTCCGCTCTTCGATCCCGAACAGCTCCGCCTCGAGCAGCGTTTCGACGATGGCGGCGCAGTTGACGGGGACGAACGGGCCGTTGCGGCGTGGGCTCAGCTCGTGAATGTGGCGCGCCACGAGTTCCTTGCCCGAGCCGCTTTCACCTTCGATCAACACGATGAAGTCGGTGGCGGCAACGCGTTCCATCCGCGCGCGTACCGCGCGCATGGCCGCACTCGAGCCAACGATCGGGGCTGCGCCGTCGGGCCGCGATCGCGGCACCGTGCAGAATCCTGCCCGGTGGGCCCGTTCGAGCAGCAGGACCATGGCGGCCACCTGGCGTGCAGACTCCAGCACTTGAAGATCCCATTCGTCGAGCGCGCTGCCGTTCGCAAAGACGATGTCGATCGCGCCGAGGGTGAACGGGCCCGCGACGACATCAATCGTCAGTGCGCCCGCCGGTGCGGTCGCGGCGGACGTCGCATCCCGTAGTCCAATCGCGCGGGCGCGCACCAGATCACGCAGTTCCTCTTCGAATCGCTGGCGCAACGCCCGTGGCTCGCGGCCAAGAGGCAACGTGCCAAACAGCGCGGAGATCAGCGCCGCCGTCCCTCGGCGCCGGTCCGCCACTCGCTGCGAGCCGCGATTCATTGCGTCGCCCGAACCTTTCGCCTGTGGCGGACACAAAGCTGGTGCCACAGACGATCTCGCAAATGTCGTAATCATTTGGAATACTCCGGCACGGTATCAGGCGGCCGCGATCCGGTGTGGGGTATCCGCTGCACGCTGCCTGCTGATTCAGGCCGCAGAGCGTCGTGCAGGCGCGACACGCCCGGAGTCTCTTCTTCACAGGGCCACTCGACTCGATTTTCGAATGACAACCCGGCGTGATACGTGATGCCCTGCTCGACATCGATTGCGGCGACCACGCAGCGCACCACTCGCGCGGTTACGACGACACGCCCGGCAGCGACCGACAACTGCACATCGATGCGGGCGCCCGGTGGAAGCGGGCGCGCCCCTTCGATGAGCGCGCCCGATGGACTGAGATCCAGGATGCCTACGTCCTGTCCGGCGCGGACCCTCGCGGTGATGGATCGGATCCGCGATCCCGAGGATCGCGAATCCTTGCGTCGTTCCGTCATTGCTCCACCCAGGCACGTCGGGCCGTGTGGTAACTAAGCACGCGCACCCGCCCCGTGGCACCCAGGACCCGCACGGCGTACTGCGAACGCCCGCGACCGCGGACGTAGAGCGTCCCCGAAGACGAAGTCCCGTTCGGGTTCATGGAAATGAGGCGTGACGTACCCGCGCGCACGCCGTCCCTCGTCCCGGCAGACTGCCCGTCCGCGTCCGGTACTCCGTTGAGGAGGCCGAACGACACGCCGCTGAAGTGCCACGACAGCATGTCGGGTTGCGCCACGATCGGGTCGTCGCCCCGTTGCAGGTCGGAGGTGCGTAGGCCGTTGCCGTTCCCGTCGGCCACGCCGCTGAAGCGGTAGTCCGCGCCGACCGCTTCGAAGCGGAGGCCCACGTACGTCGATCGTTTGATCGCGCTGATGCGAGCGTCGGCGAGCCGCATCGCCAGGTACTGCGCCGCCGCGCGCGTGCGGTATTCATCGAGCGCGTTCACCGCCTGGGGTACGGCCATCGCGATCACCGTGCCCGCCAGCGAGACCACAAGCATCATTTCCACGGTCGAGAACCCGGCTGCTCCTGCTGCGCCGTTACCGCGCACCGCCCGCTTTCTCGCTCTTCTCGCTCGCAACGGTAATGAGTGGCTTCAGCTTCAAGAAGCTCTTCTCGCCTATTCCCTTCACGTTCATCAAATCTTCGACCTTCTTGAAGCCGCCATTTTTTTGCCGGTACTCGAGAATGCGCTGAGCAGCGCTCGCGCCAATGCCCGGCAGCGTCTCGAGCTGCTCCTGCGTGGCGGTGTTCAGATTCACGGGAGCAGACGATGAGGCGGTGGCTGCGGTCTTGGCGGCTGGCGGGGCGGATTTCTGCGCGGCCGGCACGGCCACGGCAAACGCGAGAAGTCCCAGGACAACGAACAGTAGACGCATATCGATCCTCCACAAGAAAGGTGATGGCACAACGGCGCCGCGGCCCTTAGCGCAAGCCGGCTGCCGGAAGGATGGGTGCGGATCGGGGCTGCGGAAATTGCTGAATGTGCGCGTGTTGAAGCCGACTGGAAGCGACCGTCTCGAATCGAATACCTCACGCTCGCCACGGAAATGACAACCGCGGATGCATCCGCGGGGGGCGCGCTGCGGCAGAACAACGATCATCCGGAGCGCAACGCGGGTTGTGCACGGCATCCACCGGTAGCGTGCTCAGGTTATGGAACCCGGCCGACAGCTGACATATCCTCGTCGCACTGGAACGAGGAAGGATGGCATGGAAGACCGCAGCCGCATGTTGGGTGCTTGTGATCGGGCGCTGGTCGCGAAGTATCGGCAGGCCGGAGGCGATTAGGGGTATCTGCGGGAAGCCTTCGGAACGCGTAGCGTTTTTCTACAGGTAAGATGATCGGGTACCGGGTGACGTCCGCGGCCCGCAGTCAACCAGAGGTGCAACCATGACGTGGATCCGCACGATTCCTTTCGACGATAACGAGGAGCTACGACAGGCATATGGTGCCCAGCGCGCGCTCTACCCGATCGAGTACGCCGAACCGACGCACCCGCACCACAAGGAAACGGACGGCGTCATGGGCTCGCATTCCCTGATCCCGAAAGCGCTGTACCACGCGTTTGCGGCCTTTGCGGCCGTGATGTCACCCGATCTGCCGCTGACCCGACGCCAACACGAAATGATCACCACCGTCGTGTCGGCCGTGAACCGATGCCAGTATTGACTCGACTCGCACGCAGAGTTTCTGCGTCGAATCACGCTCGACGAGGCGTTCGTGGAGGCGCTCAAGCGCGACTACCGGTCCGCGCCCATCTCCGAGCAGGATCGCGTGATGCTCGAGTTCGCCGAGCAGATCACTCGCGATCCGACTCGCATTACGCCGGCATGTCACGATCGGCTGCGGGCGGTGGGTTTCGACGATCGTGGCATCCTCCAGATCACCCTGATCGCCTCCTGGTTCAATTACATCAACCGCGTCGCGGACGCGTTGGGCGTCGGACGAGAGTGACGTCAATGGCCCCGTGGCCGCGCATCGCATGCGAGGAGAGAGGTCAGGCTCACCTGGTTGAATGAACTGGCATCGGGGCCGCCCGGGTCCGGTACAATGCGTGGACCGCGAGCATGGTTTCACATCGTGTCTCTCGAAGTGGCGCATCTGTCGGGGCTTGCGGCGAGTGCGGAAGCGGATGCCGCGGATCGGCGGGCACCGACGAACATCTATCCGACAACTTCGGTTTCCACATCCCCGCACATTCCCAAGGGAACACCGGGCGACTCGAGTTGCCTGGGTGACGCGCGTCGCGATCACGTGAACACGCTCGCACACAGTTGCCGTAAAAAATGAAGGCGCCTCGATAGCGAGGCGCCTTTACACAACAGCCGCGACATCCGACAGCTCGCGGATCCGCACGGAGGGCCTGCCCCACCCTCCGTGCAGATCGCGCGTCGCCGCTAGCGGCGGATCTTCAGCCAGATGTCGTAAACGTTTGCCTCTTCACCATCGGCCCACGTGAGCCGCCCTTTCTGCCGAAACTGATTCCCGAAACGATCGACTCGCCCGATGTTCTTGTAATCGGTGCCAATGGAAACGACGCCAGCCTCGGTGGCGGATTGCAATTCGTCGGGCTCGGATATCCCGTTGTGGTTCCGATCGGTCCACAACAGCAGACGATCGAAAATCGTGTCGCGCGCGTCGATCAGACCGTCCCCGACTCTCGTCGCCCCGTACGAAGGACTCTCGGCAAAGCGCAAGGCTTCAAAGCCATTCGGCGCGGTAATCCGAAGGTCGCCTCGGGGAAAGGCCGGCGTATAGGAACCGAACAACTCCGTTCCATCATCGATCTTGCCGTTGCCATTCCGATCGAACGCGAGGAACGCATTCTCGGCATCGCCGCGTGTCCACGAGACCTGTTCTACCTGGCCGTCCCCGTCAAGGTCGAACAGAACGCCATCTTCCAGGCTCGTGAGGTGGTAGCCCTTGCCACCCGTGTCGACAATGATCGGGCTTCCCGGCGTGTAAACGCACTCGAGGCCGTTCCAGTAGTAATCCCAGCCCAGGTCGGCACACTGGTCCGCGGGCGATCGATACACCTCCACGAGCGCGGCGCTTTGCGTGAGACCCGCGGGCACCAGGCGTGGTAAGGGTAGCCCGGCCAACCAGTACGCGTGAGCCCCCAGGGTGACCCATATTCCCGGGTAATCCACCGGTATTTGGCGCTGCGCTGTGGCCGTCCAGATCCCGTCGCGATGCAGACCCGAACCTGGCTTGCCAGCGACGTGCGCGTCCACCATCACACCAACAACGCAAACGTTGAATGGAACAGACGTGCTGACTGTGTACGCCAGCCAAAGGTTCTGGCCCAGTTGTGAGCTCTGGTTGGGTGTTGAAACACTCCCGCCACACGGGAGCCCTACACCCTGTGAATAGGCCGGCGCTGTGATCAGCAGCGCCGCCAAGCCGACAAACACTAACCGTCGTGTCATGATCACCCACTCCTTCCGGCGACCGACGATTCATTCCGGCAACATGAACTGCTGAAACTTGGATTTCAGCAGTCTCACCTGGTAGCCCCTACGTGTGCGTTCGGCGAATTCGCGGAGCGCCGCCTGCGCGTCCGGCGGAAGTGCTGCGAGCAACCGGTCGCGCGCGTCGAGCGCCTCCTGTCGTCGCTTCAACTCGAGCGCGTCGACTTTTGCGGTCCGCTCGGCAAGGTTTTCAGCGTTCAAGCCCTCTTGTAGCTTGAGAACTCGTTGTCCAAGTTCGCGCTCCTGCGCAATGACGAATAGGGCTTCCTTGCGCACCAACGCGCGCTGCTCGGGCGAGGTGACCGCGTAGATCGTCGATGGGATCGGTATCTCGGGTGCGGGCGGGTTCGACATGAATCGAAAGGATTCAAGCCACGCGGCCCAATTCGGGATCAGCTCGGGATTCTTCGCCCCGTCAATCGTGATGACTTCGTCAGGCGGCGACGGTTTTTCCTGCGCCCCCAGAACCCCTGCGGACGCAACAAGACACACGAGCACGGCGCCGAATTGCAGTCGTTTCATCGACGGCCTCCCCTTCTCACTGCACGGTGTCCAGAATCGTCGATGGACTGCCGACCGCCTCGCAAGACCAGGGCCTCCGATCGGCCGATGACACGCGCCTCCCGAAATCGTAGTGACGTCGATACTTGCCCGATCGTGTGCTCGTGACCTGGGGAACGACCGACCCGCCCGGATGGGAAGTTCGTCAACTGCCGTTCACGCCCGAAAACAAATGCACGGACGCTTGACGACAACAAGCGTTGCCATACCTCGCAATGGCTCGCGCGCATTCGTCATTCGCCCTTCGGTATTGACACGCAGGCGGTGGTGCACAGCAGCCGGCCGACCTAATGGCCCTGCTTGAACCGATGTCGCCAGGCACGTAATGTGGGTGGAAAGCACTGACTCAGCACCCTGCGATCGTCGACCAATATCCGGCATTCAAGCGAGGTGAAATGCCCAATCGACGGTTCCTGGTCACGCTTGTCCTTCTGGTTGGTATTGGCGCAACACAGGCACACGCACAACAAACAATCGTGTTCTTCCGGCACGGCGAAAAACCCTCATCGGGTCTCGGTCAATTGACCTGCCAGGGTTTGAACCGGGCCCTGGCGCTTCCCTCCGTGCTGCTTCCCAAGTTCGGGACTCCGGCCTTTCTCTACGCACCCAACCCCGCGGTCAAGATCAGCGATCCTGGCGGTAGCTTCTACTACGTCCGCCCGCTCGCGACCATCGAGCCGACCGCCATTCGCACCGGACGCTCGGTGAACACCAAGGTGGGCTACAACGACATCGCCTCGCTGGAGTCGTTGCTGATCAATGCCGCGAAGGCCAACACGACGATCTTCGTCGCATGGGAGCACGCCTACCTGGTGAAGGTCGTCCAGAGCATCATGAACAAGTACGGCGGTGGTGAGGTGGTGCCGGCGTGGATCTCCGGCGATTACGACAGCCTCTACGTCCTGCGTGTGACGTATGGAACGAGGATCACCGCGGACTTCCAGAAGGACCGGGAGTTCCTGAACGGCCAGCCCACGGCCTGCCCGCAGTAACGAACAGGAGTCAGCGTAGCAGCGGCGTCACCCGCGCAACCAGCGCGTTATAGCGTTTCAACACATCTTCGGCTGCCGCCACCGTCTGGGTCGGCGGCAGCCCGCTGCCATCCTGAGAGAGCGAATAGAGCGTAGACAGCTCCCCGGCCATGGCGGAAAGGCTTGGCTGCGCGGAGGCGGCGCCACGTCCTCCACCAGCACCGCGCCCGCGTCCACCGGGAGCACCAAGAAGTGACGTCAGCATCTGCGCGACATCAGCCTTTCCTGCCTTCTGCGCCCGATCGCGTGCGTCAGTAACGGTCGGCACGAGCTCCTGGATCTTGATCGTCGCGTCGTAGAGGCGCTTCGACAGCGCGAACTGCTGCTGCAGCGCGATGGGCGCAACCTTGATTCGCGGATCCATGCGGACCACGAGCGGTTGCGTAAAGCTTTTGCCGCCGACCGTCAGCTTCACGCCGTAATTGCCCGGCTGCACCCACGGTCCTTTCGGCTCCGGCGCCGTGTTGTGGGGCGTCGCGGCGATTGGAAAGCTCCGCGCTCCCGGCGGTGGCGTATGGTGCATGTCCCACACGACGCGATGTAACCCGGCGGCGACTGAAACGGTTGGGGACGGACGCATCCAGTACGCGGGTACGTTGCCTTCGTCTTTGAGCTCGATGCGCTCGTCCTCGCTCGAATAACGGCGAATCGTGCCTCTCCCGCTGTCCACGATCTCGATAACCACCGGGCCCTCCGCGGGCTGCTTCAAGTAGTAATGAATGATGGCGCCGTCCGGCGGATTCTCCCCCGCCGGTTCATCGGGTGGCAGTGGCGTGTCGGTGTTCCGGTTCCACTCGAACCGTGTGGCAACCTGCGGCTTGAACAACAAAACCGCTTCGGTCGGATCAGGTTTCCACTGGCGCAGCGGCGTGATGTCGTCGAGGATCCAGAACCCGCGGCCGTGCGTGCCCACGACGAGGTCGTCATCCTTTATTACCAGGTCGCGAATCGACGTGGCCGGCATGTTTCCCCGCAACGACTGCCAGCTCTCGCCGTCATCGAACGAGACATACACTTGCGTCTCCGTCCCGGCAAAGAGCAACCCCTTCCTTTTCGGATCCTCCTTGACCGTGTTGACGATGGCGCCGTCGGGCAGGCCGTTGACGATGCGCTTCCATGTCTTGCCGGCGTCCAGCGTGCGAAAGATGTGCGGACGCAGATCGTCGAGACGAAACGTATTGATGGCCGCATACGAGCCGAGCGGATTGGTGTGCGATGCATCCATCATCGAGACCTTCGCCCATGGCTTGAGATCCCGCGGCGTGACGTCTCTCCACGTCTTGCCGCCATCGGCCGTGACATGGATCAACCCATCGTCCGTACCGACCCAGATGCGGTTGACGTCTGAGTACGAGGGCGCGACGGTGTAGATGACGCCGCGCTGCGACGGCCGTGCCGCTGGCGTGTTCCTGTACTTTCCGACGTTCGCGGGCACCTCCCAGGTTTTCCGGGTCAGGTCGGGGCTGATTCGCGTCCAGCCGTTTCCACCCGTCGTTGTCTTCCACAGCGTGTTGGATGCGAAATACAGCGTGCGTGGATCGACGGGCGAAAACAGCAGCGGCATCGTGCGGATGGTCCGGTAGTCGCCCGACTGCCCGCCACGCATCGGGACCGGCGGCACCTGCACGAGCTCGCCAGTCCTGCGGTTATAGCGTGAGACCTTGCCGCCATACACAACGTCCGGGTTCAGCGGGTCGGGCGCGACGTAGCCATACTCCTCGACACCAACCGGATGCCATTCCCGAAACGTAATCCGTCCATCGTCGCTCCGGCTTTGCACGCATGCGGAGCCGCTCTCCTGCTGGCCGCCGCAGACGCGATACGGGAACGAGGTGTCGGTGCTCACGTGATAGAACTGCGCGGTCGGCTGGTTGTACCAAGAGCTCCAGCTCTCGCCGCCGTTCACGGTAATCACCGTGCCCTGGTCGGAAGCGATCAGGATGATGTTGGTGTTGTTCGGATTGATCCAGATGCGGTGGTAGTCGTCGCCACCTGGCGCGCCCCGAAATGCGCGGAACGTCTTGCCGCCGTCCGTTGACTTCCAGGCGACGATGCTGGCCGTGTAGACGATATCTGGATTCCCGGGATCGACCTTCACCTCGGCGAAGTCGTCGCCGCGCGTCACGATCAACGTATTTTCGGTAGGCCGGGACCAGCTCTGCCCCGCATCATCCGATCGATACAGGCCGCCGCCGGTGGTTGCCTGGACCGTCGCGTACATGCGCTTTGGATCGCTTGGCGCAACCGTAATGCCGATGCGCCCGAGTCCGCCCTGCTCGAAGTTGGGCAAGCCTTTGGTCAGCGGCTTCCAGGTGTTTCCGCCGTCGGTCGACTCGAACAGCCCGCTGCCCGGTCCGTTGAAGACGCCGTTTTCCCACGGGCCCTGGCGCGCTTCCCACAACAC
>JBKOZS010000297.1:0-20767 GCA_046726015.1 Acidobacteriota bacterium | reverse complement strand
CTACCTGGCAGCGGGGATCGTGGGGCCGAACCAGGCCGTCCTCGTGGGGTATCCGAAGCTGGATCGCCTGGCCAACGGTGGGTTCGATGGCGCCGCGATTCGCGCGTCGCTGGGCCTGCTCGCGTCGCGGCCGACAGCGTTGTATGGACCGACCTACTCGGAAGCGTCCTCCTTGCACCTCGCCGGAGAAGCGATCGTCCGGAGCCTTGCCGCCGCCGGTTTCAACGTCATCGTCAAGCTTCACGATCGCTCGCTCGATCCGGATCCGCGGTACAACGCCGGCATCGACTGGCGCGCGCGATTCCGTGCGCTGGAGGTTCCCGGTCAGATCCGGTTCGTCGAACAGTCCGACGGTTCCCCGCTGCTCGCGGCAGCGGACGTCATGGTGACGGATCACAGCACGATCGGGTTTGAGTACCTGGTACTCGATCGGCCTCTGCTGGTCTTTGACGCGCCGGACCTGGGGCACGTCGCCCGCATTAACCCCGAGAAGATCGCGCTGCTTCGCCGCGCTGCGGTCGTCTGCCGCACACCCGACGCGCTCGCCGCCGCCGCACGCGAGGCGATCGCAAATCCGCAGCACCTGTCGAGAGAACGCCGTGAAATCGCGGAGCAGATGTTCCATGGCGCCGGCAGCGCGACGGCCCGCGCGCTTGCCGTCATCGGCGAACTGCTCGATATGAAGAGCGCGTGGCAAGTCGAAACGACGGAGCGGGCGCGGGCGGCCGGTGGAGGCGCGGCATGAGCCCTTCGACACTCGATGGCACGGTGGTGATCGCGACCTACAACAGGGCGGCGTTACTCGGAGAAACAATCGATTCGCTGAAGTCCATGCGCATATCACCACGCCTGCGCTGGGAAGTGATCGTTATCGACAACAATTCGACCGATGACACGCGTGCGGTTGTCGAACAGCGCATCTCCGGCTTTCCGGTTCCGCTTCGCTACCTCTTTGAGGCGACGCAGGGGCGCTCCAGCGCGCTCAACACGGGCATCTCCGCAGCGGCCGGGAGCGTGCTCGCCTTCACCGACGATGATGTGAGAGTGGCGGACGGATGGCTCGACGCGGCGTGCGACGCGCTGCTCCACCGCGATGATTCGCTTGCGTACGCAGGCGGACCCGTGCGGCCCATCTGGGAAGTGCCCCCGCCAGTCTGGCTCGATCTCTCACGTAGCGATCTCTGGGGAACGATCGCCATCCAGGACTACGGCGCAGAATCGTTCGTGTTCGAGGACGCGCGGCGGGTGCCGCTGGGGGCGAACATGGCGGTGCGGCGTACGGTGTTCGATCGCGCCGGCGCGTTCCGGCCAGACCTCGGCCGGACCGGCGGACGGCTCATCCTGGGACAGGAAGTGCCTGAGTTCCTCATTCGGACGCGCGCGGCCGGCTTTCGTGGAGTGTACCTGCCCGCCATGAGCGTCGATCATCACATCCCTGCGCGCCGCCTCACGCCGGAATACTTTCGAAAATGGTGGTTCGGCAAAGGCGTGTCGCGTTCCGCGCTCGAGCGGATGCAGACCACGACCGACATGGGGGTGGACCTGACGCGCACGCCGCATGTGCTGCGAGTACCGCGATACATGTATGGATCAGCACTGCGGAATAGCATCGGCTGGCTGCGCAGCCGGCTTGGCGCTCGTCCTGCGGACGCGTTTCGGCATCAGATGATGCTGGCGTACTTTGCGGGATATTTTAGCGCCCGACAGCTGGAACGGCGACGGAAGGCCGTTGGAGCAACGCCGCCGCAGAAGCCACGCTCCGCGGCCGCTGCGTAACTTCACGCAAAGAAAAGAGGCCGGAAGCGGAGCGCCGGCACAAGCCTGATGCTGCGGTTGCAGCGTGACCTGCATTCGGTCGCCCCGCTCCGGCCTCCGGAGTTGGACGGAATCTGACCTCGGACTTGGCCCCCGGTCCTCGAACCTCGAACCTCGAACCTCGAACCTCGAACCTCGAACCTCGAACCTCGAACCTCGGTCTCGGCCGTCCGCGTTCTTCTTACTGCACGTAGAACGTCGTGAGCACCGGTCGGTGATCGGACGGCATGACGCCGTTCGAGTCACGCGTGTCGTAGACCTGCGACGACTTCACCGTCAGGCCTGACGATTTTCTCGAATAGAAGATGTAGTCGATTCGACCGTTCTTCGTCTGACCGTCGTTACCGGAGAACGCGTACGCCGTCCCCTTCGATTTCGCCACGGTCCACGAGTCGTAATAGTACTTATTGTACTGCGCGATCGAGCTCTGATCGGGCCACGCGTTCATGTCGCCGGTCAGGATCCTCGCTTCGGGCTCGGACGCCGCCCACGTCGTCACCTCCGTCGCCTGCGCAAGGCGCAGCGAGTAAGAATACGGATCGAGGTGCGTGACCAGCAGCGTGATGTTCCTGCCACCCCAGGAGATCACTCCCTCGGCGATGGTGCGATCGTGGTTGTGCACGAGCTCATAGCGCTCGACATGTTTGAACGGCACACTCGAGAAGATCAGGTTGCCCTTCCCGTTTGAGGACCAGTTGCCCCACTCCTGGGCGAAGACGTAGTACCACGTCTTGCCGGTCTTCGACTGCAGGAGCTTTTTGTAGACTTCCGGCTGATCCTGATTGCCCCACCCGGTGTACTTCTCGATCTCGTTCAGCATGATGACGTCCGGATTCATCTTGGCCATCCACGTCGCGACACGGTTTGGATCGTACCTGCCGTCCGTGCCATAGCCCCCGTGATGCAGGTTCCACTGCAGCACACGCAGTTGCTTGCCCGATGTTGTCGTCGGCGGCGGCGGTGCCGGCTGGGGCGTCACTGCCGACGTTGTGCCCACGGTGACGGTCAACGCCGGCCGGAGCGCCGAGTTCGATTCGTTGTTCGAGTAATACTTCTTGTACGAATCGCGGCTGCTGCTACCGAGGTCGCCAACCAGGAATCGCGCGAAGCGCGACCCGTATGCGCCGTTGATGACTTTTTGCACCTGCGCGGTGACGTCGAAGGTCACGCGCGAACCGGCCGTGGCTGTCACCGATGCATAGGAGCAACTGCCATCGACAATATCGACGCCCGGGTTCTGCCACGTCGACGAGGTCCTCCGCTGCCTCCAGGTGACGCTCCATTCGTCGAACGACACCGGGATCGAGCACGCCCCCAGGCGGCGCGTCTCCGAGTTGCCTCCCTTTACCGTCAACACGAGCTTGGCGGACGATATCAGCGCGTTCGCGGGGACGCTCGCGTCCGTGTCAAACGTCAGCACCGCACGCCTCGTATAGGTCGAATCGCTACTCTGTCGTGTTTCGAGAGTGGGCTCGTCGCCAAAGTTGGTGCCGGCGTAGCTGCCGCCGCGAACTGTGGCGTCCTTAACGGAGCGGATGGTGACGGTCTGGGCGTGAGCGGCAGACGTGGCGGTCAACAGAGCTGCAAGAACGACTGCAGCGTGTCGCATGTGGAATCCTCCGGAAGCAGAAGCCCGACGGGGCGATCCGGACAATCCGGACCGCGCCGCGGGACGAACATTACTGAGTAAATGGTCAGCGAACTTCGAACGTCGTGACCACGGGACGGTGATCGCTTGGCATGACGCCGTTGGCGTCACGCGTGTCGTAAACCTGCGAGGACTTGACGACCAGGTTCGTTGAGTTCTTCGAGTAGAAGATGTAGTCGATGCGCCCGTTCTTCGTTTGTCCCGTGTTGCCCGAGAACACGACCGTCGTTCCGTTCGAGGCGGCAACGGTCCACGAGTCGTAGAAGAACTTGTTCAATTGCGCGATCGACGTTTGATCGGGCCAGGCATTCATATCGCCAGTCACGATTTTGTTTTCGGGCTCCTTCGCCGCCCACGTTGTCACTTCCGTAGCCTGCGTGAGACGCAGCGATGAGGAATCGGGATCGAGATGCGTGAGCATGAACGTGATCTTTCGGCCATTCCAGGTGAGGATCGCCTGGGCGATGCTGCGATCGCCGTTGTGGACGATCTCGTAGTGATCCGTGCTGTCGAACGGCACCGTCGACAGAATCAGGTTGCCCTTGCCGTTCTTCGTCCAGTCGCCGAACTCCTGCGCGAAGGTGTAATACCAGGTCTTGTTGGTCTTCGACTGCAGCAGGTTCTTGTACACCTCCGGCTGGTTCTGGTTGCCCCAGTAGGTGAACTTCTCGATTTCATTGAGCAGTACGACATCCGGATTCATCCGTACAATCCACGTCGCGAGACGATCGGTGTCGTATTTGCCGTCGGTACCGTAGCCGCCATGGTGCGTGTTCCACTGGAGCACGCGCATCGTGCTGGTGGTGGAGGTAGGTGGTAGCGGCGGGGGAGCCGCCGTGCCCGTCGTGACGACGAGGGTTGGCCGGAGGGAGATGTCCGGCGCGGTGTCGGAGTAGATCTGCTTGTAGGAGCCCTGGCTGGAGGCGCCTTCGTCGACCAGGAGCAGTCGGGTGTAGCGTGAGGAGCCGAAGTCGCCGCGCACGATGGCCTGTACGAGCGCGGTGACGTCAAACGTCACCTTGGACCCGGCCGCATTGGTGATCGCCTTCATGGCGTACCGCGCGCCCCGATCGCCACCGGGCTGCGACCAGGCGAGGCCAGATTTGCGGCTGTTCCATGTGGCTGCTGTCTTGTCGTAGGAGGAAGTCTCATGAAAGACGGAGAGCTGGCGAGACTCCGAATTACCGCCGGCCACCGTCACGGTCAGATACGCGGACGCTATCGACGTTCCGGCAGCGATGGTGGTGTTGGTATCGAACTTCAGCAGCGCCCGGCGCACGTACGTCAGGTCGCTGCTTGCCCGGGTTTCAAGGACGCTCTGGCCACTCAGGTTTGTCGACGCATACGTTCCGCCGCGAAGGGTCGTCGCGCTGCTGTCGGACAGTGTGAGTGCGGTCTGGGCGGTTGCCGTTGCCACCGCCGCGAGGGTCAGGAGAGCCGCGCCGGCCACATGCCGCACGAGGCTCGAGATTCTCGTCTGAATGATCATCGTTTCGTGTGCTCGGGTTACGGGTGAATGGGAACTTCACTGACCGCCAGTGAACGGTTACTTCACGTCGAACGTCGCGAGCACCGGACGGTGATCGGACGGCATGCGTCCAGAGGCGTCGCGCGTGTCGGGCACTTCGACCTTGCGGAGCGACAACACGCCTGCACCTTTGGAGTAGTAGACGTAATCGATACGTCCTTTCCTGGTTTCGCCGTTATTACCGGCGAACGAGAACGCGCGACCGGTGGCGGCAGCGTCCGCCCACGAATCGCGGTAGCGCGTGGTCATTGTCGCGATCGACGACTGGTCCGGCCACGCGTTGAAATCTCCGGCGATGATGCGCCCCTCGCCGTACTGGTTCGCGAGCGCCAGGACCTGCTGTGCCTGGACCAGGCGCCGTGACTGCGACTCAGGATCGAGGTGCGTGGACGTCAACGTGATCGTGCGGCCGTTGACGATGATCGACACCGTCGACATCGTGCGATCCCAGCTCAGGATGTCGCGTCCGCTGGACGTGAACGGAAACCGCGACAGCACCAGGTTCCCTTTCCCGTTCGCGTCGCCGTTACCGAATTCCTGGGCGAAGTGGTAGTACCAGCGACGCCCGGTCTTCTGCGTGAGCATCTGCGCGAAACGTGCGGGCTGATCTTCGCGGCCCCAGTAGGTGTTCTTCTCGGCTTCGTTGATGGAGATGAGATCGGGATTGAACCGCGCCATCCACGACGCGAGACGGTCGATGTTGTAGACGCCGTCCTGTCCGACGCCGTGATGAATATTCCACTGCAGCACTTTCAGCGGCGCGGCACCTGCCGGCGCCGGGGCCGGCGTAGCCGCGCCGGCAATGACCGTGACGTGCACACCGATCGCGCGGGCGAAATCAAACCCGCCCATCGCCGTGTTGAATGGGAAGAACGCGACCATGTATCCGCCAGGCCGCAGTCCCCGGACGATGACGCCGAAGCCGGAGTTGGTGAACTGGGGACCGCCGAAGGCACGGGCCACGTCGGGGCGAGGCCCGTGGCCCACCTGCCCGAGGAAAATCGGCGCGCGGCCGTCAGCCGGATACGCCCAGACGTGAATGACCGCGATGCCGGAATCGACGCGCGCCGCGGTATCGATCGCCCAGCCGCCAACGAAGAAGTCGCTTCCCACCCGCGCGCCCTGCACGGGGGCGTCGATCCACATCAGGGTGTGTGCGCGCGCGGGAACGGCGAGCACCCAGGCGAGCGCAAACAGCGTGGCGACCCGTGAAACCTTTTTGGACAAATCCCTGACCTCTCTCGACAGTCCGCCGCTGAAGCACGCACACAGATTGGCGTTCGCGCGTCTGGGCACCAGGCGCACGCCTCAGCTTCCCCCTGCTGTTGAGCAATCCGGAAACGACGGCGTGACGAGTTGGGTTTGAAATGACGGAGCGTGAACCCCGCCGGACCACCCAGGCAGGCAAGGATGTGTCCAAATCGAAAAACGGCTGAATTTCTTGTACGAATTGCTCAGCGCATAGTTTCGCGACTCAGCAGGGTAACGGCGACACAACTCAGCAGTTTGTACAATTTACATATCGACTTAAAAACCGCCTTTATTTTTGCAGGTGTAACGTGATACTGCTCAGTTGTATTTAGTGTCACACGAGTAGGTTGTGCCCCTGCCGGACCTCATCCACCGGATCCACTGCAGGGATCCACGACAGTCTCCTTTGCACCGGCTTGCCATTTGCACAGCTACGACTCGACAGGCATCGATGACCTCACCTGTTCGATCGCAGCTCAACGTCGCCATCGTCGCCCCTTCGGTTCGGATCCTGGGTGGTCAAGCGATCCAGGCGGAGCGTTTACTTCGGGGCTGGCGGGATGACCCCGAGATCAACGCCTGGCTTGTACCGGTAAACCCGGTTCCGCCGGGTCCACTGCGGCGGACCGTCGACATCAAGTACCTGCGGACGGTCACCACCCAGCTGACGTACTGGCCACTATTAATAAAAGAGTTACGCAAGGCGGATGTGGTCCACGTTTTTTCAGCGTCGTATTTCTCGTTTCTGCTGGCGCCGCTTCCGGCCGTGCTGATCGCGCGACTCCTGCGAAAGCCCGTGGTCATGAACTATCGCAGCGGCGAAGCCCCCGACCACCTCCGTCGATCCGCGATCGCGCGCGCCACGCTGAGGCGCGTCGATCGCAACGTGGTGCCTTCGCGTTTTCTCCACGACGTCTTCGCAGGATTCGGGATCGGGTCGGAAATCATACCGAACATCGTCGACGTGGCGAGGTTCCGGTTCCGCCTCCGCGAACGGCTGCAGCCGCGCGTCCTTTCCACGCGGAATTTCGAGAGCCTGTATAACGTGCACTGCACACTGCGAGCCTTTGCCGTAGTGCAGGCTCGTTACCCGGATGCCACGTTGATGCTTGTCGGCGCGGGTTCCGAGGGACCGGCGCTTCGACAATTGGTCACCGACCTACAGTTGCGGCACGTGACGTTCGCTGGTCGCGTCTCCCCCGACGATATCTGGCAGTACTACGCGGACGCCGACATCTACTTGCAGACGCCCGACATCGACAACATGCCCTCGTCCGTGCTCGAGGCGTTCGCGAGCGGCTGCCCCGTCGTATCCACGCGTGCGGGAGGCGTCCCCGCAATCCTGACCGACGGCATGCACGGTCTTCTCGTCGAGCCCGACGATCACGCTGCCGCCGGCGCCGCAATGCTCCGGCTCCTGGACGAACCGGGTCTGGGCCGCCGTTTTAGCGAAGCTGCGCTCGCCACCTGCTCGCGCTACCAATGGTCCCTGGTTCGCCAGCAGTGGGTGCAGCTCTATCGAAGTCTCGCCCGTCCGTCGGTGCTCCCGGCACCGACGCCCGCATGAGCGTGTCCGCCATGATTGGCCGGTTGCTGACGATGGATTCGCGCGAGCGCGCGTTCCGTCTTGCGTGCGAAGGACGAAAGGTCATCGATCGCGCGCGTTTTGCCGTACGGCGCCCGCGGTGGAGCCGTGGACGTCTTGATTCGTTGCTGAAGGGGGACATTTCCTCGGAGGTCGGCACAGCCGCCAGTTCTGTCGCACGTGGTGAATTTCTTTGTGCACACGAACGGCTCGCGGCGCATTTCATCGCGCGGAAGTCCGTCTGGCCGCTGCGAGCCGCCGAACGCGACCTGCTCGTTCCGCGAATCATGCAGCGGTTTCCACACGCGGCTCAGGATGCGGAAGCCCGCGCCACGCGAATCGCCAACGGCCTATTCGATGTCCTTGGGTATCGTGGATTGGCGTGGGGTGCGCCGCCAGACTGGCACTTCGATCCCGTCCATGGCCGGCGTCCTCCCCTCACCTTCTGGGCATCCGTGCCCTATCTCGATCCCGCGTTTGGCGACCACAAGGTGATCTGGGAGCTCAATCGGCATCAGCACTGGCTGTCGCTCGGACGTGCGTATTGGCTGACGGGGAATCCAGGGCATCGTGGCGTCTTCGTTCGAGAGCTCGAGAGCTGGATCGCCGCGAACCCACCGCTGACGGGCGTGAACTGGTCCAGCATGCTCGAGCTCGCCTTCCGCACGATGTCATGGACGTGGGCGATCGAGTTCTTCAGCCATGGCTCCGGCGACGATCGCGAGCCGTGGCTGGTCGATCTGCTGGTTGCACTTGACACCCAGCTCGCGCACATTGCGCACAACCTGTCACGCTATTTCAGTCCGAATACGCATCTATCGGGAGAGGCGCTCGCGCTTTACGCTGTGTCGCAGGCGCTCCCGGAACTCCACAACAGCCAGGCGCGTGCGGCGCTCGGCCGCGACGTGCTCGTCGAGGAAGCGGCCCGGCAGATCCGTGCTGACGGCGGCCACGTCGAACTGTCAGCTCACTACCATCGATATTCGACGGACTTCTATCTGCTTGCGCTGCTCGTCGCGCGCGCGTCAGGCGATCCCGTCGCCGAAGTCTTTGAGCGCGCCGCGCGTGCGCAGGCCGAGTACTTGCGGCATCTGGCCGATGACAACGGACAGCTGCCGCTGACGGGTGACGACGACGGCGGACAGTTGATGGGATGGTGTGGGACGCGGCCGTCGGATGCCAGCGTCTCGCTGGCGATTGCAGCAGCAACGCTCGGAGACTCGTCACTCGCCGTCAGGCCAGCAGCGGAAGAAGTGTACTGGACTCTCGGACCGCTGCATCCCATCGAAGAGAGAGGCGCGCGGACCGCGTGGCCGTCCGGGCTCCTGCAGGCGAGCGGCTATTTCGTATCCCGGTCCGCGGATGGCGATCACCTGCTGTTCGATGCCGGGCCGCACGGATACCTGAATGGCGGGCACGCGCACTCCGATGCGCTGTCGGTAGTGCTCAGCGTGCGCGGTCAACCATTGCTCATCGATCCGGGGACCGCGACCTACACGATGGATCCGGAGATCCGCAATCGCTTTCGCGCGACGCGGATGCACAACACCGTTGTGATCGACGATCGCGACCATGTCGATCCTCGTGGTCCGTTTCACTGGCATGGCGCGCCCGGCGCACGCCTGCTGGTTGCTCGGACAGAGAGCACATTCGATTTCGTTGAAGCCACGCACGATGCGTACGAGCACGCGTCGCACATACGGTCCGTCCTGGCGCTCCATGGAATCGGATGGCTTGTGGTGGACCACATTCTTGGCGATGTCGAGGTCGAGGCGGCAGCGTGGTGGCACGTCCATCCTTCCTGGTCGTCGTCGCTCCCGAATGCGTTCGCGGCATCCGGGCGCCTTGAGCGTCTCGATCCCGGCCCGTGGGGCCTCTACGCGCCAGAGTACGGGCGCATCGAACAGGCGCCCGTCCTGCGCGTGACGCGCCGCGGGCGGCCGCCGTTCTCGTTTGCCGCCTTCGTTCCGGCGAACGGACCGTCAACCCGAGCCATAGCCATCACGGCAGTGCCAGTCACGGAGTTACCGCCGCCGGGCTGGGTTGGCAGCGCTTTCCACATCAGCGGTATTTCCCGACCACGGATTCGCACGGAATCACACGGGGACCTCATCGCGCTGGTTGCAATCCGTGTCGACCGGGAGCCAAAGAGCGGCGGGCCGGGCGCGATATGGGGCTGCCGGGAGGTTCGAAGCGACGCAAAAGTTTGTGTCATTCGTGATAGCGCTCTGGTCGCGCAGATCGACGGCAGCACGGTCGAGGTTGGACGTGTCATGGCCTCAGCCGTGCATAGCAACACGCCGTAGTGCTCGGAGCTCATCAGGCATGTGTGGGATAGCAGGCTTTGCCGACGCGATCCCTGGCGATCGCGATCACCAGGGACCGCCGCGTCTCGACGCAGAGTTCAGCCTCGTGCATCGGATGTGCGAGGTGATCCGCCATCGCGGTCCGGACGACGAAGGCATCCATGTCGAGCAGGGCCTCGGGATCGGCATGCGTCGCCTGAGCATCATCGACCTCGCTGGCGGGCGCCAGCCGATTCACAACGAGACCCGCACGATCTGGATCGTCTTCAACGGCGAGATCTACAACTACCGCGAGCTGCGCGCGGAGCTCGAAGCGTGCGGCCACCAGTTCTACACGTCGAGCGACACGGAATCGATCGTTCACGCGTACGAAGAATGGGGCGAGGCGGCGTTTCGCCGGCTGCGCGGCATGTTCGGCCTGGCAATTTGGGATCGGCCGCGCCGTACACTGCTCCTCGCGCGCGATCGATCGGGCATCAAGCCGCTGCATTACGCCGAGCGCAATGGACGGCTGTACTTCGGCAGCGAGATCAAGTCCCTGCTTGCGGCGGGGGCCGTCGACCGCGGTCTGAACTTCGACGCGCTGGACCATTACCTCACGTTCCTCTACACGCCCCGCGATGCGTCCATCTTCGAGGGTGTACGGAAGCTTCCGCCGGGACATTACCTGCGGTGGCGCGACGGCCGCGCGGACGTGCAACAGTACTGGGAGATCGCGGCGCAGGAGGCGTTCGCCGGATCGGAGGCAGAAGCGGCGCAGCAGCTCCGGACCGTGCTGGCGGACGCCGTACGGTCGCACATGGTCAGCGACGTGCCGCTCGGAGCGTTTCTCTCCGGTGGCGTGGACTCGTCAGCGGTCGTCGGCATGATGGCGCAGGCCTCGTCGCGCCCGGTCAAGACGTTTTCGATTGGCTTCGACGAGCCGGAGTTCGACGAGCTCGATCACGCGCGCACGGTCGCACAGCACTTCGGAACGGATCACCACGAGTTCGTCGTCCGTCCCGACGGACTGTCGATTCTCGACCAGCTCGTTTCGCACTTCGACGAGCCGTTCGCGGATTCCTCGGCGATTCCCACGTGGTACGTGTCGGAGATCGCGCGGCGCCACGTGACGGTCGTATTGTCGGGTGACGGCGGCGACGAGCTGTTTGGCGGCTACGATCGCTACCTGCCGCACCCGCGCGTCGCGCAGTTCGATCGTCTGCCGCTCCCCGGGTTGCGCAGCGCCGCCGCTCTTCTCTGGCCGCGGCTGCCACATGGCACGCGCGGCAAGAATTTCCTGCGACACGTTGCGCGTGACCCCCAGGGCCGCTACATCGACTCGGTTGCGTCATTCCAGGCGGACGAACGCGAGTCGCTGTACTCTGCGGACGTGCGTCGCACGCTGTCAACCGAGGCGGAACACACGCTGGCGCGTCACTTCACTCGCTTCGCGGCCCTGCCGCTGCACGGCCGGATGATGCGCTTCGATTTCGAAACCTACCTGCCGGAAGACGTGCTGACGAAAGTCGATCGCATGAGCATGGCGCACTCGATCGAATCGCGCGTGCCGCTGCTCGATAACGAAGTCATCGAATTCGCGTCGACGCTGCCGTCGCGGTTCAAGATCCACAACGGCCGCCGCAAACATCTCCTGAAAGAGGCGCTCCGTCCGCTGCTACCGGCGGGCATTCTCGATCGAAAGAAGCAGGGGTTTGGAGTGCCGCTGGGTGTGTGGTTCCGGGGAGGTCTCACGAACCTCTTCGCCGACGTCCTGAACTCACCGACGACGAGGCAGCGCGGGTACTTCGAACCGTCGTTCGTCGAGCGGCTCGTGCGCGAACACCTCGCCGGCACGCGCGATCACACGCTGAGGTTGTGGCAATTGCTCGTGTTCGAGCTGTGGCACCGCGAGTACCTGGATGGGAATCGCGTCGGGTCGCCGAATGCCCATGTTCGCGCCGTCCCTTCCACACCGGGTCGCTGAGCCGCGGCCAACGTCCCAGAATCTCCAAATATTTACCCAACTCGGTGCCTCGACTGGTGGCACCTGCCTTGCTGAGATGGCACGCTGTGAAGTTGCCGCCACAAATTCCGGTTGCCGTGTTCCTCACCAGCTTTCATCCGGGAGGCACGGAGCGGCAGATGTCGGAGCTCATCCAGCGCCTCGATCGGCGGCGCTTCGACGTGCACGTCGCGTGCTTCCATCGGGAAGGCGCGTGGCTGCCGCGCGTTGAAGCGTCGGCGCCCGTCAGCGTCTTTCCGATTCGCGGCTTCGCGCGGCCGCAGACGCTGGCGCAGGCCGCGGCGTTTGCGCGCTGGTGCCGCGCGCGCCGCATTGCCGTGCTTCAGACCTGCGACTTTTACGCGAACACCTTTGGACTGCCGGCCGCCGCACTCGCGGGCGTTCCCGTGCGTCTTGGCAGCCGTCGCGAACTGAATCCCGACAAGACCACCACGCAAATCACCCTGCAGCGTCACGCGTACCGCTTCGCGCACGCAATCGTCGTCAACTCGGGAGCTGCCGCGGAAACGGTGCGCCACGAAGGCGTCTCAACCGACCGCACGCGCGTGATTTCAAACGGCATCTCGATGGACCTGTACGAACCACGCGTCGCTCCGCGACCAGTCACAACGATCGCGACGGTCGCGAACCTGCGACCGGAAAAGGCGCACGAAGTCCTGCTCCACGCCGCGGCAACCCTCGCGCCGCGCCACCGCGGGCTTCGCTACCTGGTCGTCGGCGACGGACCACGCCGGCAGGAACTCCAGGCGCTCGCCGCGTCGCTCGGCGTCAACCGGCAGGTGACATTCCTCGGTCATCGCGAGGATGTCCCGGCACTCCTGGCACAGGCGGATATTTATGTGCTCCCCTCGCGTTCCGAAGCGTTCCCGAACGGCGCGATGGAGGCGATGGCTGCTGGTGTGCCGGTGATCGCGAGCCGCGTTGGTGGACTACTCGATCTCATCGAGGAGGACCGGACCGGCATCCTGGTCTCGCCGGCTGACCCCCCGGAACTCGCGGCAGCGATCGAACGGCTGGTCATGAACCCTGAGCGGGCGTTTGCCATCGGCACGGCAGCACGCGAGGAAATCGTGCGCCGCTACTCGTTCGACCGCATGGTGCGGGCGTTCGAAGATCTGTATTTGACGCAACTCGACGCGGCAGGGGCCAGGACTCCTGCGCGCGCGGCGGCCTGACCATGTGCGGGATCACGGGACGTTTCAATTACGATCCGCTGCGGCTCATCGACCGCGGCGTGCTCGAGGCCATGACCGACGCGGTGTCCCACCGCGGACCGGACGCGGCGGGCTATCACGTTGGGCCGGGCATCGGCCTCGGACACCGCCGCCTCAGCATCATCGACCTCGCCACAGGCGACCAGCCGCTCTCGAACGAAGACGGCACGATCTGGACGATCTTCAACGGCGAGATCTACAACTTCGCCGACGTGCGGTCGGAGCTCATCGCCCACGGCCACCAGTTCCGCACGTGTTCCGACACCGAGATCATCGTCCATGGCTACGAGCAGTGGGGCGAACGCTGCGTCGAGCGATTCCGGGGCATGTTCGCGTTCGCCATCTATGACGCGAATGCCCGGCGGCTCGTGCTGGTTCGCGATCGCCTGGGAGTGAAGCCGCTCTACTACGCGGACCTCCCCGGGCGCAGCATCGTTTTCGGGTCGGAGCTGAAGTCGCTGCTCGAGGATCCGGATGTGTCCCGCGACTGGGATCCCGAGGCCATCGACGCGTATCTCACGCTGCTCTACATTCCTGCGCCGAATACGATTTACCGCCATATCCGGAAGCTGCCGCCGGCGCACGTGCTGGTTGCTGAAAAAGGGCACGTGCGCACGTTCAGGTACTGGGACCTGGCGTTCACGGGTGATGGCAGCTCGAACCGTGAAGCGGAATACCTCGATCGACTCGACGCGCTGCTGCGTGAATCCGTTGCGCTTCGGCAGATCAGCGACGTGCCGCTCGGCGCGTTCCTTTCCGGTGGAATCGATTCCACGGCGGTCGTCTCGTACATGGTCGAGACCAGCCCGCAGCCGCCGGTGACGATCTCGGTCGGGTTCGATGACGCCGCCTACGACGAGCTGGAGCACGCGCGCACGGTGGCGGAGCATCTCGGGTGCGAGTTCCACTCGCGCACCGTGACACCGGATATCGTGTCGCTCCTGCCAAAGCTCGCGTGGCACTTCGACGAACCGTTTGCCGACTCCTCCGCCGTGCCGACGTATTACGTCTCGAAGGCGGCGCGCGAGCTGGTGACGGTCGCGCTCTCCGGCGATGGTGGCGACGAGTTGTGGGCCGGCTATGCGCGGCATCGTGTCGAGCAATGGGAGCAACGCGCGCGGCATTACCTGGGCCGAACGCGTTCAGCTGCGGGCTGGCTCGGGCGTGCGCTGCCGTTGTCCGTCAAGGGCGCTCGTGCGCTGCGTCACCTCTCGTATCGGCCGGAGCAGGCCTACGCCCTCAAACACGCCTATGGGATGTTCGAACCCGACGCGAAGCGCCGGCTCTATTCCGGCGACTTCGCCGCACGTGCCGCCCGCACGGATCCGTTCGCGAGCTTCCGCGACGCGTACGAACGGTGCAAGTCCCGCGATGTCCTCGATCGGGCGCTCTACGTGGACGTGCACACGTACATGGTCGACGACATCCTGACGAAGGTCGATCGGATGAGCATGGCAGTGTCGCTCGAGGCGCGCGAGCCGCTGCTCGATCACAAGCTGCTCGAGTTTGCGGCGACCGTTCCCACGTCCCTGAAACTCAAGGACGGCCGGACGAAGTACCTGCTGCGCAAGGCCCTCGAGCGCAAGGTGCCGCGCTCGATCCTCGAACGAGGCAAGCGCGGGTTCGAAGCGCCGGTTGGCGAATGGCTCCGCGGCGCGCTGCGGCCAATGGCGGACGCGCTTCTCATGGACGGCCGCCTGCGGGACCGCGGGATCTTCAACGACCGCGAGGTCTCGCGGCTGTGGATCGAACACCAGCAGGGACGCGCCGATCATCGGCACCGCCTGTGGCAACTCATCATGCTCGAACTGTGGTTCAGACAATTCATCGATGGGGCTCCGGCAGTCTCCGAGCCCTACGCTGAGGCGATTTAGTCTCATGTGCGGCATTGCAGGAATCGTCGCGACCGACGCGCTTCATCCCGACGAGCGCGCACGGCTCACGCGCATGCGCGATATCGTGACGCATCGCGGACCCGATGAAGCCGGTCTTTACGTCGACGACCACGCAGGACTCGGACACCGGCGCCTGAGCATCGTGGATCTTGCCGGCGGTCACCAGCCGCTCGCCAACGAGGACGACACGGTCTGGATCGTCTTTAACGGCGAGATCTACAACCACGCGGATCTTCGGCCCGAGCTCGAGGCCGCCGGTCATCGATACAAGACGCGCAGCGACACCGAGACGATCGTCCACGCGTATGAAGAGTGGGGCGATCGGTGCGTTGAGCGTTTGCGAGGCATGTTTGCATTCGCCATCTGGGACGCGCCGCAGCGCCGGCTGCTGCTCGCGCGCGATCGGATGGGCATCAAGCCGCTGTATTGGACCGTCACCGGGGACCGCCTCCTGTTCGGATCCGAGATCAAGTCGATTCTCGAGAGCGGCATTGTCCATGCGGAAGCCAACGAACACGCGATTCCCGAGCTCTTGAGCACGCGGTATCTCTCGGGCAGCGAGACTCTGTTCCGCGGCATCCACCGGCTGTTGCCCGGGCACGTGCTGGTGTTCGAACGTGGGGTCGTTACCACGCAGTGCTGGTGGGATGTCCCGGTCGGCAAGGAAAATCCGGCCGTCGAACAGCTGTCCGATCGCGACGCGGTCACCCTGTTCCGCGCAAAGCTCGAGGATGCGGTCCGCACGCGGCTCATGGCGGACGTGCCCCTGGGCATGTTCCTCTCGGGAGGTCTCGACAGCAGCGCAATCGCGGCGCTCATGGCCGGAATGATCGATCGGCCGTTGCAGACGTTCTCGGTCGCGTTCAAGGAGCGCGCCTTCAGCGAGCTGGATTACGCGCGGCAGGTTGCTCACGCAATCAAGGCCAACGCGCACGAAATCATCATCGACGAGCAGGACTTCTTCGGTGCGCTGCCGAAACTCGTCTGGCACGAGGACGAGCCGATCGCACATACGTCGAGCGTGCCGCTTTACTTCGTCTCGCAGCTTGCGCGCGCGCACGTGAAGGTCGTCCTCACGGGCGAAGGCAGTGATGAACTGCTGGCGGGCTACGGGAAGTATCCGCGTGCGCTCATCAACTGGCGCGCCGGCGCTCTATGGAACCTCGCGCCGGAGCCAGTCCGCGCGTTCGTGGCAAACACGCTCGTGCCCAGACTGCCGGGGCGCGTGGCCCGTTACGCGAAGCGCTCGTTCCTCGCGATGCCGCGCACGCCGGAGTCCATGTTCTTCGACAACTTCGCGTCGCTTGGCCTGCGACGCCAGGCCACGCTGCTCGAGCCGCGCCTCGCGTTGCTGTCCACGGAGGAGAATGCCTACTCGGCATCGCGCAGTTACTTCGATTTCCCGAACGGCCGCAGCACCATGCTCGACCGGCTCCTCTACACGGACTTGAAGACGTACCTGGTGGAACTGCTGATGAAGCAGGACCAGATGAGCATGGCGGCCTCCATCGAGAGCCGCGTGCCGTTCCTGGATCACCACCTCGTGGAGTTCGCCGCCGCGCTGCCTCCACGGATGAAACTGCGCGGCTTCACGACCAAGTGGGTCCTGCGCGAGGCGGTCAAGACGATTCTGCCGCATGAGATTCTCACCCGCAGAAAAATGGGCTTCCCTGTACCGTTTTCGCTGTGGATGCGCGGGGCATGGGGGGACGCGGTCCGCGACGTGCTGCTCGATCGGCGCACCCGTGAGCGCGGTCTGATCGACACGGCCGGGGTCGGCCGGCTGATTGATGCGCACCAGGCGCGCACCGCCGAAGGCGGCGACGCGCTCTGGAGCCTGTTGAATCTCGAACTCTGGTATCGCACGTTCATCGACGGCGACGGCGTCCAATCGCTGCCGGTACCTTCGGCCGCACGCACGGCTCGAGAATTGAACGGGCTGAGGGCGACGGCATGAAGATACTGTGGCTGAACTCCGGGCTCCTGCTGCCGCTCGACAAAGGTGGCAAGCTCCGCACCTGGCACGTGATGCGTCATCTCGCGGAACGGCACGACCTGACATACCTGTCGTTCGCGGAGCGGGAGCACGCTGACGCCCACCGCGAAGGTATGCGCGAGGTGTGCTCGCGCCTGGAAACGATCCCGCGGACCGACGCTGCCAAGGGCACGTGGCGTTTCTATGCGGGCGCGACAAAGTATCTCGTCGATTCACTTCCATACGCGGTGGCGAAGTACCGTTCCACGGCGTACCGCGCACGGCTCGAGCATCTTCTCGCCACGGAACGCTTCGACGCACTGGTCTGCGACTTTCTCCCTCCGGTCGTGAATCTCCCCGACCAGCTGCCCTGTCCATCAATCGTCTTCACGCACAACGTGGAAGCGGAGATCTGGCGGCGCCACGTGGAGAACGCATCGAATGCCGTCTCCAAGCGTCTCCTGGCCGGCCAGTGGCACCGCATGCTGCGGTTCGAACGCGAGGCGCTCGCCCGCTTCGACCTCGTGCTGGCGGTTTCTGATGCCGATCGCCGCACGTTCGAACGGCTCTATCCAGGAAGCCTTGGCGCGCCCGTGCACGTCGTGCAAACGGGTGTGGACACGTCGTTCTTCATGCCGCAGACAGGCACTCCAGGACGCACCCATCTCGTCTTCACCGGCTCGATGGACTGGCTGCCGAACGAAGACGGGATGGTGTATTTCTGCCGCGAAATCCTGTCGCTCATCCGCAAGTCGGAGCCTGAGACCACGCTCAGCATCATCGGCCGTTCCCCGACGCCGGCCGTACGACGTCTTGCCGACGAACACAACGTGGAAGTCACGGGCCGCGTGGACGACGTGCGGCCGCATATCGCGCGGGGATCGGTCTACGTCGTACCGCTCAGGATTGGCGGCGGCACGCGGCTGAAGATTTTCGAAGCCATGGCGATGGGCAAAGCGGTTGTCTCGACGAGCGTCGGTGCTGAAGGGTTGCCCGTGACGCACGGACGGGACGTCGTGATCGCGGACGACCCGGCACGATTTGCGCAATCGGTCGTGCACCTGATGCGCGACGCACAGGCGCGGCAGGCGATTGAGACGGCGGCGCGCCGCCTCGTTGTCGAGCGATACGACTGGTCGGCCGTGGCGAACGATTTCGAGGAAGCGCTTCTTCGTGCAGGGAAGGCGCGGGTGGCAGCGTAATGGAGGCAATTCGCCAATGAACGTGTCCGTGTTCGGTTTGGGATATGTCGGCAGCGTCTCCGCGGCGTCGTTCGCCGCGGACGGCCACACCGTGATTGGCGTCGATGTGAATCCCGACAAGGTTGCAAGCCTGAACGAGGGGCGCAGCCCCATCGTCGAGAAAGGGCTCGACGAATTGATTCGCGAGAATGCTGCCAGCGGGCGCCTGCGCGCCACGACCAGCACCGCGGAAGCGGTCAACGCCACCGACCTGTCGCTCATCTGCGTGGGCACGCCGAGCCGGAAGAATGGGAGCCTGGACCTCACCTATCTCGAGCGCGTCGCCGAGCAGATTGGTCACGCGCTTCGCGATAAAGACGGCTACCACGTCGTGTGCATCCGCAGCACGGTGCTGCCGGGCACCACCCATGATGTCGTAATCCCCGCGCTCGAGAGGACGTCGGGTAAGAAGTACGGCACCGGGTTCGGCGTCACGGTGAATCCGGAGTTCCTGCGCGAGGGGACGGCGATTCACGACTTCCGCAATCCACCGCTGACCCTCGTCGGCCATAACTATCGATCGGACGCGGCCCCGACCGAAGCGCTTTACGAGAAGGTCGACGCGCCGCTCGTGACGACGACGATTCGCACCGCGGAAATGATCAAGTATGCGAGCAACACGTGGCATGCGCTGAAGGTGACGTTTGCCAACGAGGTCGGCAACCTCTGCAAACGCCTGAACATCGACAGCCACGAGGTGATGGACATCTTCTGTCGCGATGAGAAGCTGAACCTGTCGTCGTACTACCTGAAGCCGGGGTTCGCGTTCGGAGGGTCATGCCTGCCGAAGGACGTGCGGGCGATGCAGTATCGGGCCAAGGAAGTCGACCTGGAGATGCCGGTGATCCAGTCAATCCTGGCGAGCAACCAGCTTCAGATTCAGCATGCGATCGACGAGATCGTCGAGACCGGCAGGAAGCGCGTGGGGCTGCTCGGGTTCAGCTTCAAGGCAGGAACGGACGATCTTCGCGAGAGCCCGATCGTCATCCTCGCGGAAGCCCTGCTCGGCAAGGGCTACCAGCTCTGCATCTACGATCGGAACGTGTCACTCGCGCGCCTGGTCGGCGCGAACAAGGACTACATCAACAAGCAGATTCCCCACCTGTCTTCGCTGCTCTCGGATTCCATCGACGAAGTGCTGGAGAAGTCGGAAGTGATTGTCGTGGGGAACGCGGCGCCGGAGTTCGCGGACGCCGTGACGCGGACGCGCCCGGACCACATCATCCTCGACCTCGTGCGCGTCAGGACCGCGCGCGATCGGATTCCCGGGGATTACCGCGGGATCTGCTGGTGAGAAACGGCCAGAGCTTCTCCCAGATGTAAGGAAGACTGCGCGTCAGCTGGTGGTCGTCGTCGAGCAGGTGCAGCTCGGCGTTCGGCCGCCGTCGCGCCCATGCCTCGACGGTCTCAGGATCGACGGCGTCATCACGGCTCCCCTGGAAGATCTGCATCGGCATGCGCACGTTCGCGTTGAGCGCGTCGTAGCGGCGCGCGTCCGCGTACAACTCGTAATGCACGGGAATCACGCGCCCGTAGCCGTAATGAAAGACAGGCAGGTAACCGGTCGCCTTCCATTCCTCGATGCCGGTATCTCCCAGCTTCCGCATGCGGTTTCCACCGAAGTCCAGCGCTGGCGCCAGCAACACGACCCGATCGACCCGATCGGGATTCTGAACGGCAGCATTGACGGCGACGAACCCGCCCAGGCTGGAGCCGATGAGCGTCTGCGGTTCGGACGCTGCGTCGAGCAACGCACGAGTCTGCTCGAGCATCCGCGAGATCGTGAGCGTCGAGAAGTCAGGAAGATTCAGATCCGGGGTCTGCAGCGCGATCCCCTGCTCGCGCAATTTCAGCCCCAGGTAAGCGGCTTTCGACGACGTCGACCCGGATGCGAACCCGTGGAGATAGATCACCGGTCCACCTCGGTCAGATCATCGTCTTGCAGCCGGGGCTGCACCGGCATTTGATGGAGCCTTCGCCGTCGGTTGAGTAATCGTAAGTGAGCTCTTCGCCCTTGCGAATGTTCCGCGCGGCGATGATCCAGATGGTGTCTCCGATCACGCGGGTGTAGCAGTTGGGCGCGCAGGCGTGATTGATGTACCGCGCGACATTTCCGCCAACCGCGGCGTCACGGACAAAGAGGCGATTGAGTTTGAAGCACCAGATGTGCCCGTTCTTCAGGTACCGCCCCTCGCGCTTCAGGCTTTCCCTGTTGCTGATCTTCTCGCCGGCGTAGTCGATGATGCGCTTGTTTTTGGGGATGGGCTGGGTGGCGAACACGCCCCAGCCCTGGATCGGTGAACG
>JBKOZS010000296.1:0-12890 GCA_046726015.1 Acidobacteriota bacterium | reverse complement strand
CTCTGTAACACCGCCATGAATCCCAACTGCCTGAACATCATTCCCGCGGCACGAATGGATCCGATTGCGAGAAAGATCGCCAGCTTCATCCCCGCCAACAACATTGACAGAGATCGGAATAACTATTTCGTGTCCGCCCCGTTCACGTTCGACCGCCACCAGGTGGATTCGAAGGTTGATTACAACGTCAACTCGAAATTGAACCTGGCCGGTACGTTCGGTGTTCTCCACTACCGCACCAGCGTACCAACAGTATTCGGCGACACGGGCGTCGGCCGGCCGATCGGCGGCAGCAGCAACCCTGGCCACGGTCACGGCAATACCTACCGGTTCACGGTGATGGGCACCTACATTTTCAGCCCCACGTTCCTGATGGACGCGCACTACGGGTATGCGCGGCAGGGCACGGCCTCGGAACAGCCAGGCCTCGGCACGAATGTCGGGCTGGACGTGCTGGGTATTCCCGGAACCAACGGCACGCGCAACTTCGAGAGCGGGTGGCCGGAGTTCGATTTCAACGACGGTGACGACTTTGCCACGGTCGGGATCAGCACCAATTTCATGCCCTACTATCGCCACGATCCACAGTCGCAGTACGTGGTCAATTTCAACGTGGTCAAGAAGGCACACAACATCCGGTTCGGCGCGGACATCTACCACATGGCGCTGAACCAGGCGCAGGCCGAATTCATCACCGGCGGCTTCGGCGCGCAGGGGGGATTCGGGTTCAATCGCGGCATCACCGAGCAATGTGTGGCGATCGATCCGGGAACCGGCAATTGCCAGCAGACCTCCGCAAGCTCCAGGTACAACAGCGTCGCGGCGTTCCTCATCGGTCAGGCTAGCAGCGCCGGCAGAACGTTACAGGTGCCGGACGAATATCACGTGCGCTCGTGGCTGTATAGCAGCTATATCCGCGACCGCTGGTCGGTGTCGGACAAGCTCACCATCGATTACGGTACGCGGTGGGAATATTTCCCGATGCCCACGCGGCCCGGCCGCGGCATCGAGCGCTACGACCTCGAAACCGGAAAGGTGCTGCTGTGCGGGGTCGGGTCGATTCCAACCGACTGCGGCATCAAGGCAAGCAAAACGCGGTTTGGTCCGCGCATCGGCATGGCCTACCGCCCGAGCGACAAGTGGGTCGTTCGCGCCGGCTACGGCCTGACGAACGATCCTTACGAAGCCCTGGAGCTGATTCGAGCCAATTACCCGATCCTGATCCAGGTCCGGCTGGAATCACCCGACGGCCTGACGCCGGCCCGTACGCTCGCCCAGGGTATACCAGCGATCCAGGTACCAGACGAGGGCAATGGCGTTCTCGACATTCCGAGCGACTACGCGTTCGGAGGGTACCCGCAGGAACTGGATCGCGGATACATCCAGTCCTGGAATCTCACGTTCCAGCGCGAACTGCCGTGGAACTTCACGGGCCAGCTCGGTTACGTTGCGACGCGATCGGTGCGCCAGCTCGGACTCGTGGATCAGAACGCCGGACAGGTGATCGGCGCGGGTGACGATGGGAAGCCGTTGCTGACGCGTTTCGGCAGGACGGCGTCAACCGTGTTCCTGCAGCCGGTTGGCACAGGTCACTACGATTCATTGCAAGCGCAACTGTCGCGGCGCTTCGCGGCCGGCCTCAGTCTGACCGCGAATTACACGTGGGGGAAAGCAATCAGCCCGAACGAAAACAGCTCGTTCACACCAAACGTCCAGGCGCTCGCCTACCTGGGCCGCAATCGCGCGCTCACGAGCACCGATCGCACGCACAACCTGGGAGTCACCAACGTGTGGGAGCTCCCCTTCGGACCGGGAAGGCGCTGGCTCCACGACAAGAGTGTTGCCTCTCACATCCTCGGCGGATGGCAGATCAACAACATGATCAGCATCATGAGCGGCGTCCCTTTCAGCGTGCTGGCCGATGGCACATCACTGAACCTGCCGGGGAGTACCCAGACGGCGGACCAGGTGAACACCACTGTCGCGAAACCGGGAGGCGTTGGGAGAGACACGCCGTACTACGATCCAACCGCGTTCGCGGAGGTGACCGACGCACGGTTCGGCACCAGCGGCTACTTCACCCTGCGCGGGCCGGGTCTCTTCAACTGGGACTTCGGGCTGACGCGCGAATTCGCCTTCAACGACCGGCTCAGGCTGCAGTTCCGCATGGAGGCGTTCAACTTCACGAACACGCCTCATCTTGGATTGCCGGATAACAACGTTGGAGACGGCTCGGACTTCATGACAATCACGAGCGTTCAGGATCTCGGCCGCGAAGGGATCGACGAACGGCAGTTCCGGCTGGGTCTCCGCATCGTCTTTTAGATCGCGCGCCAGTGTGAATCGGGGCGGCTTCCACGAGCCGCCCCGAGAGGCCGCTACGGCCGGGGTGGCTTGCTGTGTCAGCGCTTGTCGCGCTTGTCCTTATCGCGATCGCGCTTGCGCCGCGGCAGGGGAGGCGTTGGTCGCGGGACCGCCGACCGCCAGGGGCGGTGCTCGATGAACGCGCGCGTGCGATCGGGCCTCCGAGGGTGAATGAGATCCTGCAGTTCTTCTCGTAGCCGCCGGGTCTGCTCTGTCAGCTGTCGAAGCTCTGCATTCAGGCCCTCTTCGGATCCACGTACTTTTTTCACAGTGTGTTCACGCGCGCTGCGGCCTATCCCGTCGTGGACAGGGTTTGCGGCAAGTTAGCAGCTTTCACGCCAACCGCCGACCACAACAGGAAGCAGGGTGAAGCCGTTGAGGACGAGCTGCTGGTGCACGAACCGATCGACGGCGGCAGGCAATTGCAGATGCCTGGGATTTCAAGCCGTCTCGCGGCGGAGATCGTGGTCCTTCGTCTCGCGCGTGGCGGCAAGTCCGGCGATCGTCAGCGCCGCGGCGGCCGCCAGGTAGTAACCCACGTATGGCAAGCCGTACGTCTTCGCCAGCCACGTCGCGATATACGGCGCCAGCGACGCACCGAAGATCCCCGCAAGATTGAATGTCAGTGAATTGCCGGTGTAGCGGACCGCCGTTGGAAAGAGCTCGGACAGCGTGGTTCCGAGTGGACCGTACGTGAGGCCCATCAGCGACATCCCCATCGCCATCATCACCATGACGCCAGCGGTGCCGGCGAGCATCAGCGGCCCCATGACGAATCCGAACGCCCCGATCGCCGCCGTCACCCACAGGAGCGTGCGGCGGCGGCCGTATCGGTCCGCCAGCACCGCCGAAAACGGAATCGTCAACGCGAAGAAGATGATGCCGAATAACTGGATCAGGAGAAACTGCTGCCGCGAGTAGCCGAGCGCCGTGGTGCCCCACGCCAGCGCGAACACGGTCGTCAGGTAGAACAGCACGAACGTCGCGAGCGCGGCGAGGGTGCCAAAGAACAACGTCGCGGGATACTTTCGAAAGACCGTCGCCATCGGCAGCTTCACACGCTCGCGTCGATTCAACGCGTCGCGGAACACTGGCGTCTCGGTGATCGTCAGGCGCACGTACAAGCCGAGGATGACGAGCACGGCGCTGGCGAGGAACGGAATGCGCCAGCCGTAACGGAAGAATTGCAGGTCGCTGAGCCACTCGGAGAGCAGCAGGAACACGGCGCCGGAGCAGAAGAATCCAAGCGGCGCGCCCAATTGCGGAAACATGCCGTACCACGCGCGGCGTCCCGGTGGCGCGTTCTCAATCGCAAGCAGCACCGCACCTCCCCACTCGCCGCCGAGACCGAGCCCCTGGCCGAATCGACAGATGGCGAGCAGCAGCGGCGCGGCCAGGCCGATCGACGCGTACGTCGGCAGCGCGCCAATCGCCACGGTCGACAGCCCCATCGTCAACAGCGCGGCGACGAGGGTCGTCTTGCGACCGATGCGATCGCCAAAGTGTCCAAACAGGGCCGACCCAATCGGCCGCGCGAGGAACGCAATGCCAAACGTGGCGAGCGAGGCGAGCGTGGCGGCTCCCGGGTCGGAGGCCGGAAAGAACAGTTTCGGAAAGACGATCACCGCAGCGGTCGCGTAGATGTAGAAGTCGAAGAACTCGATCGTCGTACCGATCAGGCTCGCGAACAGCACCTGTCGAGGTGAATTGACGGTCACCCCGTGGGGTTTGGCGGATGGGATTGGGTGCATGCAGTCCTATGAAGGATAATCCACTCCGTTTCAGTGAACCGGAGAAGGCAATGACGACCAAAGTAACCCGTCGCGAATTTGGAAAGGCCGCCGCAGCCGCGTGGGTGGGAACCGCGCTCAGCTCGAGCCGCGTCCTCGGAGCGAACGAGCGTGTGCGCGTCGGGTTCATTGGTGTCGGCAATCGCGGCGACCAGGTGCTCGACGCGTTCCTCGCGCACAAGGACGCACAGATCGTCGCGATCAACGACATCTATCAGCCATACGTCGATTTCGCGGCGAAGAAAGCGGGCGGGGAACCGGCGCGCGTGAGCGACTACCGGAAGATCCTCGACATGAAAGATGTCGACGCCGTCGTCGTGTGCACGCCGGATCACTGGCACGCACTGCAGACGATCCATGCGTGCGAGGCGGGCAAAGATGTCTACGTGGAAAAGCCACTCTCGCTCGTCGTCAGCGAAGGGCGCGCGATGGTGAACGCCGCGCGACGGAACAACCGGGTCGTGCAGGTCGGAATCAACCGTCGATCGGTCGCGTTCGTGAAGGAAGCGGCGGACGTCATCCGCAGCGGTGCGATCGGGAGGGTGACGGTCGCGCGATCGTTCCACATTCAAAACGAATGGCCCAAAGGCATCGGCGCGCCCCCTGATGGTCAGCCCCCTGAAGGGGTCGACTGGGACGCGTGGCTGGGCCCGGCGCCGAAGCGCCCGTACAACAAGAACCGCACGTTCTATCGCTTCCGGTGGTTCTACGATTACTCTGGCGGACAAGTCACCAACTTCGGCGTCCACTACATGGACGCGATCCACTGGGCACTCGGCCAGGATGCGCCGCTCGCCGTAACGGCCATGGGCGGTAAGTACGTCATGGAAGACAACCGCGAAGTGCCGGATACGCTGGAAGTGCTCTGGACCTACCCGGGAGACACGCTCGTGACGTTCTCGCAGTACAACGCGACCGCCGCCCCGGCGGCGCGCGATCGACGTGTCGACATCGAGTTTCGCGGCACCAAGGGTACGCTGTACCTGTTCGGTGACGGCTACGAGATCGTTCCCGATGAGATCACGCCGAACGAGTTCCCGGCGCGGACGCCCATCGATCGGCAACACGAGCGCGGCTACCGCGCCGGCGCCAAGCCGTTGATCGAAGCGGCGAAGAAGGGGGGCGGCAGCAGCTCCTCCGACACGGCGCCGCACGCACGCAATTTCCTTGACTGTGTGAAGAGCCGCGCCGCGTGTAATTGCGACATCGAGACGGGACATCGCAGCACATCGGCCACGCTCATCGCCAACGTCGCGCACAAGACCAGGTCCTACCTCGAGTGGGACCGCAACGCGGAACGCTTCACGAACCACGCGGACGCGAACAAGCTGCTCACGTATAAGTACCGGGAGCCTTACAAGCTGCCGGTCACCTGAGTTGGTTCAGGGGTCACGACACAGGGCGCATGGCTCGGAGGCGCATGATGTGGTCTCGACGCGAGTGGATGGCGACGGTCGGCTATACGGCGGTGTTTGCGACGATTGGACGCCACGCCGATGCGCGTGCCGCGTCGGCACCAACATTCTGCCTGTTCTCGAAGCACCTGCCGGACGTTGGCTGGAACGATCTTGCAGCCGCGGTCACGGACGCCGGGTTCGAGGGGGTGGACCTCACCGTGCGTCGAAACGGCCACGTTGCGCCCGAACGCGCGCCTGACGATCTTCCGCGCGCGATCGAAGCGATCACGTCGCGCGGAGCGAAGGTGCCGATGATCACGACGGAACTGACCTCGGCGAAGTCGCCGCTCGCCAGGCCCCTGCTGCAGGCGGCAGCGCGAAGCGGCGTTCGATACTTCAAGCCCGGATACTGGCTGTACTCGGACTCGCCGGATGTCCGCGCGCAGGTCGCGGCCACGGGCGAGGCGCTGGCGGGCCTCGCGGCGCTCGCCGAGGAATGCGGCATCGAGATGGGATTCCACAATCACTCCCAATACATCGGCGGCGCGCTCTGGGAGATCGCGCCGGCAATGGATCGCCTCGACCCGCGCTGGGCCGGATACTACTTCGATCCCCGTCATGCCGTCGCGGAAGGTGGCGCTGGCGCCTGGAAAGCGGCGACGCACCTCGTCGCGCCACGACTGAAGATGGTCGCCCTGAAGGACTTCTACTGGCGCACGATGGACAAGGGCTGGCGGATCGAGGACTGCCCGCTGGGAGACGGACAGGTGGACTGGAACTGGTTCGGGTCCGTTCTGCGCGACGTGCGCTTCGCGGGTCCGATCTCGCTGCACCTCGAATACGACACCGGCGGCAGCACGCCGCACGAGCGCACGCGTCGCGCGCTCGACGCCGCACGGCGCGACCTCACGTTCGCTCGCAAATTGCTGGTTTAGCCTTCACGCCCTGAGCCCTGAGCCCTGAGCCGCCGTGAGCCTGAGCCCCCTGGCCCTGCTTGTCCGCCGTAGCCGCGTCGCGGCGGAGGCGGAAGCCAGTTCAGCCGCGCGGCGGCACTGCGCCGAGTCCCGGTCCGGTGAGCTGCCCCGTGTTCATCATGCCGTCGTGAATCGTGAACAGGCCGGGGAATCGTTCTTCCCATCCGCGGTTCGCGCTGGGCACGAACTGGCGAGCGTTCGCCTCGATGCCGGCATTCCCGGGAACGCGTGCGGCGATGCCGGCCGAGTGGATCAGCGATGCGCCCGGGCAGGTGAGATCCTGCACGCACAAGAACATGCCGAACTTCTGTGCTGCCGCTGCCATCAGCATGGCGTGGCTCTGCCCCTTGCACGCCTTGAGCGCGACGCCCGTGTACCCCATGTCGCGCGCGAGCAGCAGCGTTTCAAGATCGGTCAGCGATTCGTCAATCACCACGGGCCTGAAGCGTGCCGCCTCGTGCATGACGTTTGCGCGATCCTTCCGCAGGTCGCGCGCGGTCGGCTGCTCGATGTAGAGAATGCGATCGAACCCGCTGGGCGTCGCCTCGCGGAGGCGACGCAGGAACTCCAGCAGGTAGCCCACGTTCGGACATCCTTCGTTGAAATCGAGCAGGTATTTCCAATCAGTCACACCGCGCGCCGCCTGCACACGATTGACGATGCGATCGATGCGGACGACGCGCTCGAAGTCAGCCTCGAGGTTCCCGCCATTGAGCTTGATCTTGAAGCGAACGAGACCGTCGCGGGGGATCCACTCCTCGAGCGTGTTCGGCAGTCCGTCGTCGATCCGCTGACGGACGTCGCCCTCTTCGAGAGGGTCGCTGGCGCCCACTGAGTGGAAGACCGGCATGCGCGGCTGCGGCGTCACGGGCACGTAGCGATCCAGGAATTCCCCCTTGAACTCGGGCCCGAGATCGTACGAAAGGTCGCGGCTCATGAACGACGGCCGATAGGTCTCGTAACAACTCACACCGAACGCCTTGCCATAGGCGTCATGAATGGCGGCATCGAACGCGCTGGCGACGACGAGCGTACACAGTTTGGGGATCGGCACCGGCAACGCGCGCGTGCGCGACACCGCGGCGGCGGCACTCAGGTACGACGGCTCGAGCGCACGAAAGAGATCGATAGGATGTCCCTTCTCGTCGCAATCGCTGGTGATCGTGCGCAGTTCACCCGCAAGGGCGGTCATCGCGCCGAGCCCTGCTTCCTGCGATGCGGCGGGAAATGCCCACGCGTTCCCCAGCGTCATCGATCCAAAGCCCCACGCCTCACGACCGTCACCCGTGCGCACGCGGCAGTTGACGTTCAGAATCGTGACGCGGTCGACCGAACGGCCGCCGAACTGATACGGGCTCCGGTACTGAAACTCCTCGAACTGGTGATCGACAGCGACAATACCCATGTCGGTCGGACGGGAGGCGACAACCGCCGGTGCGCGCTGCGCCGCGCAGCCGGCCAGCGGCAACCAGGGGGCAACGACGATACTCCGAAGCAGCGTCCGCCGCGAGATGTCAGCCGGCATACAGCTTCACCGTGAGCTTGAGCGGCGGTGCAAGCGCTTCGTGAATGACGACGCGGACGCGGCGGACCCGCGTCGTCTCGAACCGATCGATCCGGGCATACCCGATCGTCGTCCCGCGCGATACCGGGCGCCAGGGTTCTCCGTCGGATCCAAGGATTGAGTACGCGGCGACGACCTGGCCCTGAGTGACGTCTTCTTCGAGCCGCGCGATCGACACGTCAACACTGCGTCCCAGATCGATCTCCGCGGCTCGCCAGTCGGTTTGCCAGGTGACGCGCGCACCAGCGGCGAGGTCAGTCGCGTAGAGCGACCGGAGCCGTGCATGGAACCCTGACAGCCGCGACACGTCGGTGTCGTGAAGGAGGCCGTCGCGCGTGGGCGGGACGTTGAGCAATAGCTTTGAATTGCGCCCAACCGAGCTGTGATAGAGGTCGACGAGCTGTTCGACCGTCCGCACGCGGTCATCTTCGGCAGCATGATAGAACCAGCCAGGACGAATCGACGTGTCTGCCTCCGCGGGCCGCCACACGCTGCCGGACGGGTCGCCGTGGAGCAGCGCGCGCGTCACGCCGGGACCCGACGCGCCTGGATACGTCACGGCCTTCGGATCGACCGTCGACCAGTTGGGATCGCCCGCCACGCCTTTCTCGTTCCCGCACCAGCGCACGTCGGGCCCTGCATCCGAGAACATCACAGCTTCCGGCTGAAGACGGCGGACGAGCGCCCAGACGCGCGGCCAGTCGTATTCCTGTCGCTTCCCGTTCGGCCCTTCGCCGTTCGCACCGTCGAACCAGACCTCCGCGAGCGGACCGTAGTTCGTCAGGAGCTCCGTCAACTGATCGCAGTAGAGATCGTTGTAGCGAGGCGAGTCGCCATACGTGGGATTGTTGCGGTCCCACGGCGAGAGGTAGAGTCCCGGGCGCAGTCCCTCGGCGCGGCACGCATCGACGAACTCGCGCACCACGTCTCCCTTTCCACCGCGCCATGGACTCCGGGCCACGCTGTGCGTGGTGGTCTTGCTCGGCCAGAGACAGAAACCATCGTGGTGCTTGGCCGTCAGGATCATCGCGCGGAATCCGGCGTCTTTCGCCGCCCGCGCCCACTGCCGCGTATCGAGGCGGACCGGCGCAAAGATCGCCGGATCCTCCTTGCCCTCGCCCCACTCGCGATCCGTGAACGTGTTCACACCAAAGTGGCAGAACATCGCGAGCTCGTCGCGTTGCCACGCGAGCTGCGCAGGCGTGGGCCGCGGGCGGCCCGCCTCGGCACGCGGCGACTGCGCGTGCGTGAAGACGCGCGACGGGATCAACCCGGCAAGCGCGCCGGCACCGGTCATGACGAACGAACGTCGAGTGATCCTCACCTGACCATGAACTCCCCTCGCAGGCGGATATCCTTGGACGAGCTGCCAACCATCACGCGGAAGGCCCCCGGTTCGACCACCCAGCGCCGATCGCGATCGAGCATGCGCAAGTCGGCGGGTTCGAGGCGGAACGTAATCTCGGTTTCTTCGCCGGGCGCCAGGCTGACCCGTCGAAACCCTCGCAGTTCCATCACCGGCCGTGCGACCGATGCCAGCACGTCGCGAATGTAGAGCTGCACCACTTCATCACCCTGCCGCGTGCCGGTGTTCTTCACGCGACAACGAACCGCCGCCGTCCCGGTTGGATCGATCTCGGACGGCTCGATCCTCAATCCCAAGTACTCGAACGTCGTGTAGCTCAGGCCGAACCCGAATGGAAAGAGCGGCTGCCCCGTGAGATCGACATAGTCGTCGCCGCGTCCCGTCGGCTTGTGGTTGTAATGGAGCGGTAACTGTCCTTCCGCGACGGGGAACGTGATTGGCAACCGGCCCGCGGGATTCGCGTCGCCAAAGAGCACGTCGGCAATCGCGTTGCCTCCCTCTTCTCCTGGGTACCATGCATCGACCACTGCATTCGCCCGATCGAGCCAGCGTGACATCGTCACGGCGCTACCGCCTATCAGCACGACCACGAGCGGCCGGCCTGTCGCGCCAACCTTCTGAATCAGCTCTTCCTGGCGTCCGGGCAACGAAAGAAACGCGCGATCGCGAAACTCCCCTTCTTCGAGGCCGGCGACAAGGACAGCGACATCGCACTTCCGCGCGAGCGCAACCGCCTCGTCGATACGTGCGCTGCTGTCGTCGGAGACGCCAGCGTCCCAGAGCAGCTTCAGCCGCGCGTTTCCAGTGCTCTCAAAATACTCGAGTCTAATCGCGTGCGCAGTGCCAGGGTCCAGTGACACGTCGGCAGCACGGATGCCATACGACTGCTTCTTCCAGTTGTCGACCACGAGCCGGTCGTCCAGATACAGGCGATAGCCGTCGTTGCCTTCGACCGCGATCCGCTTCACCGGCACAGCAGGGACGGTCAGCGTTCCGGTCCAGCGGACGGAATACCAGTCGAACGGAATGCCGCGCCCCGGAGCGTTCAACGTCCATCGGAACTCCATCCGCTGGTCGATTCGGACGAGGCGCGGCGCTCCTTCCAGCCGGTTGTTATCGAAATACTCACCGCGCAGCCCCGCGACGCGGGCGCCGTTCGATTCTGCGGCAAGGTTGCTCGAAGGAATGACTTCGAACTCGCGCGTCGCACGCCCGGGACCAGGTACCGCGTGCACATCGACTGACGACCCGACCTTCCGCCGGATTCCGTCGAGAATCGAGACCGTGTCTATGCCTGGACCGCTGTAGCCGCCCAGCCTCGTTTCGGTTGCGTCGGTTCCAATCACGGCGACGGTTCGCAGCGTCTTCCGCAGCGGCAACGTGTTGCGCTCGTTCTTGAGCAACACAATCGAGGCGCGCGCCGCGTCGCGGGCGAGCGCGCGATGATCCGCATGCCCGTTCCACCTGGCCGCGTCATCCGGATCCACGAAAGGCTGTTCGAACAAGCCAAGCTCGAACTTCACACGCAGCACGCGTGCCACCGCCGCGTCTACGATCGACAGCGGAATGAGCCCTCGCTGGAAGGCGTCCCAGTACGGCCGATACTGCGGATACGAGGACTGAAAGACCACGTCCAGCCCGGCCTCGAACGCATGCTGCGCCGCGGTTGGCGTATTCGGCTCGGTCATGTGCAGCACCGTCGCGCCGCCTGTTGCGGATTGATCGGAGATCACGAAGCCCTCGAATCCCCAGTCTCCCTTGAGAATCTCGCGGAGCAGATGCGGATTCTGCGTGGCCGGCATGCCATCGACGGAGTTGTACGACGTCATCACCGAACGCGCTCGCGCACGACGCACGGCCGCCTCGAACGGCGGGAAGTAGCGCTCGGCAAGTATCCTCGCGCTGTAGTCAATCGGGTAACTGTCTCGTCCTCCCTCACCAACGTTCGCGACGAAGTGTTTCGGCGTGGTGACGATCCCGCTTCGTTCGAACGGTACGATGAAGGCACTGCCCATCGCAGTGGCGAGATAGGGATCTTCGCCATAGGTCTCCTCAACCCGTCCCCACCGCACATCGTCGGCGATATTGACGACCGGGGAGAGGACCTGGCGGATGCCGCGGGTCTTTGTTTCGCGTGCGATGGCCTCAGCGACGCGCGAGACCAGCGCCGGGTCCCAGGTCGCGGCGAGGGCGATAGCCTGCGGAAACATCGTCGCTCCCTCGCGCGCGAGACCGTGCACGGCTTCTTCAAACGGAATGATTGGAATCCCGAGCCGCGTCCTTTCGACGAAGAACCGCTGGACGGCGTTGATGTGTTCGGCGTGCGCCCGGGCGGCGTTCTGCGCCGAGGCGTCGTTGCCAACGGCGATCTGCAGGCCGAACACCCCGTGCGAGTAATCGTGCGCAGGATCGTGCAGGTCGCCGGGGATCATGAACAGTTGCCAGAACTTTTCCTCGTTCGTCATGCGCCCGAGGAGGTCCCTCACGCGCTCGTCGACTGGCCGCTGCGGGTCGCGATACGGCGCCGTCACTGGTGCCTGGATCAACGCGAGTGACGCGCCCAGCAGCACACAACCCAGGATCACTGGCCGGAGAACACCCATGCCGCGAAGATGTTATACTTCGCAACCTCCCCTTCAGCTCAGCGACATTCGGCGTGCCGCCGGGGCGGCCGGCTCACGCGCCAGGGTGATCTATGTCCAATTCGGCTGATCTGCAGTTCGATCGTGCGGAGTTTCCGGAAACCGCGGCGCGGACGGAGTGTGCGTACTGCCACGCGCCACTCACCGGCAGCTATTTCCAGATCAACGACAGCATGGCATGCGAGGCATGCCGGTATCGCCTGGAAGCGACCGCGCCGAACGGAATCGGCGTGGCACGCTTCGCACGAGCCGCGGGCGCCGGCACTGGTGCCGCGATCGCGGGAGCGCTCCTCTATTACGCGATCTCGGCGTTGACGGGGTACGAATTCGGATTGATCGCCATCGTGGTGGGTTTCGGCGTCGGCAGCGCCGTCCGCTGGGGATCGCGTGGGCGCGGAGGGTGGCGTTACCAGGTGCTCGCAATGACGCTCACGTATCTCGCCATCGTGGCGACGTACGTTCCGCCAATCATCAAGGAACTGCGCGAACAGGATGCGAAGTTCGCGGCTGCCGGCGGCACGGACAGCGCCACGTCGAACGCATCAGCGGAAGCCGCCGCCGACCCGAAGACACCCCCATCGTTCGGAGCGTTTCTGATTTCGCTGGCGGTGTTTACCGCGTTCGTCTGCGCCGTGCCGTTCCTGGCGGGTCTGCAGAACATCATGGGCATCGTGATCATCGCCATCGGGCTCTACGAAGCGTGGAAGCTCAATCGGAAAATCCCGATGACGATCAGCGGACCACACGCCTTGAACCGCGCGCCGGCCGTCGCGGGATGAACGTCGCGCTTCAC
>JBKOZS010000295.1:0-32044 GCA_046726015.1 Acidobacteriota bacterium | reverse complement strand
CACCCGGGAGGCCTGCGCAGGCTCTGGATTCGTACGCTCGACACGAGCGCGCCGCGCGAGGTCAATGGCAGCGACGGCGCGATCGCCTGGCCGTTCTGGTCGCCCGACAGCCGCGCCGTCGTGTTCGCCGCTAATGGCGTCCTGTGGAAGGTGGACGTCACGACGTCGGTGATCGAGCGGCTGTGCAAGCTCCCGGACGAGGCCCCTCCGGTGCCATTCGTCACTGGCTCGTGGAACGACGGCACCGTCGTGTTTTCGATCGGGCCGGAAGGTCTGTATCGCGTGCCCGCGACGGGCGGCACCGCTGAGAAGCTGACGACGAGGGACACCGCCCGGCAGGACATCTATCACAGCTGGCCGCAGCTGCTGCCGAACGGGCGGATGCTGCTGTTCGTACGAACCACCGATCCGAAGACGACCGGTGTCTACAGCGGCACCTTGAATTCCCCCGCGATCACGCCGGTGATGCCGAACAGCTCCCGCGCGGTCTACGCGGATGGATCGCTGCTCTGGACGATCGACGATCGTCTCGTCGCACAGCCGTTCGATGCCTCCGCGCTCCGGCTGTCCGGTCAGCCGGTCACTCTTGTTCCTTCTGTGTTTCAAGGCGCGGGCCGGACGACGGCATTCTGGGGATCCGCAACGAGTCTGGCCTACGTTAGCGGAGGCAGCGCGCGCCGGCAGTTCAAATGGTTCGGTCGAGACGGCGCGCCGCTCGATGACCTCGGCTCGCCAGGGAACTACGCCTCGTTTGACGTGTCGCCCGATGGCAGTCGAGTGGTTGCCGAGGTCAGGAAGGAAAGCACGACAGTGCGGTCCACGCTCGTTCTGCTCGACGCGTCCCGAACCGTCGAGAGCGCGCTCACAGCCGGCGAGTTGAACGACACCGACCCGAGGTTCGGACCGGACGGCGACGTCGCGTTCGCACGCAACACCGGTGAGACGACAGGTATTGTGCGGACCGGGACGGCTGGCGGCGCTGTATCCGTGCTCGCGCCACGAGGGAAGTTGCCGGTCGTCTGGCTGGAAGACTGGGCGGGATCGAACGGCGGCGTAATCTACCGGTTTGGCGGCGACCCTGACGCGTGGCAACTGGTTGACGGCGGACAGCCGCGCCGCGTGACGAAGACGCGCGAGCCGGTCGAACAGGCGCAAGTGTCACCGGATGGGCGGTGGCTGGCCTATAACAATGCGGATTCCGGCCGCGCCGAGATTTACCTCTCGCCTCTCTCGGGGACGGGCCAGCGATGGCAGGTGTCCGACGCCGGTGGTGTGCAGGCCATCTGGGGAGCTGACGGTCGGCAGCTGTATTATCTCGGTCTCGATGGCGCGCTGTACCTCGTCGACATCCGCGCGGGACCGGATGGACCCGAACCGTCGAAACCGCGTCAGTTGTTCCAGACGCAGTTACCCGTCATCAGCGAGGTCGTCGAGCAGTACCGCGTGACCAGCGACGGGCACCGGTTCCTCTTCTGCCTGCCCGTGACGTCGGTGCAGCGCGAACCATTGCGGGTCTTGCTGAACTGGGGCGCCAAGCTCGCCCAAGCCCGCTGAGCGCATCGACACAGCGTCGTCACTTTCGCGGAGGCCACGAGATATCGCGATCCGTCGATGTGCCGCCCCGCGCAAACCTGCGTCTTTCAGCAGGATCGCTGGCGGGTGCGCGGTGCCGAACGTGCATATCCATCCGGCGCGCGGCGCGTTACCATACGCGCCATGTCCAGCCGCGCGGACAGCAGGATGGGGTGTGGATGACCGGAAGCATCGGCGAGATGGGCCAGCGATTCGCTCTTCAAGGGGTCTTCTGACCGTCATTTCCACCGCACGGGTATGCGGTCAGGACGCTCGCCCATGGCAACTCGCGGATGGAAGCCAGGAGTCTACGTCGCGACACTCGTGGTGTTGACAGTGGTGTTCTCAATGGTCTTCGCGCGAGGCGCCTGGCCGTCGCCGCAAGGCATCGCCGCACTCGTGGTGATGCTGGTGCTCGCCGGGCTTGCCGGCACGTTGTGGCTCGAGCACCGGCGTCGCCACCTCGCGGAGGTCGAGGCGCGACGCTATCTCGCCACGATGGCGCTTCTTGATCGACGAGCGTCGATGGGCGCGTTGACAGCGTCGCTCGCGCACGAACTGCATCAGCCGCTGGGGGCGATTCTGCGCAACTCCGAAGCCGCGACGCTGCTTCTGGCATCCGGCGGGAGCCGGGTCGACGAGCTGCGCGAAATCATCGATGACATTCGAAAGGACGACAAGCGCGCCACCGAGATCATCCAGCGCGTCCGGACGCTGCTCGGGAAGCACGACCTGCACGAGGAGCCTGTCGATCTGAATGATGTCGCGCGAGAGACCGTGGAGTTCCTGGCGCCGGACGCCACAGTCCGCGGCGTACGCGTCCAGGTCGATCTGCAGAAAGGGCCCGCCGTCGTCACCGGCGATCGCGTGCACCTGCAGCAGGTGCTGATGAATCTCGTAATGAATGGCATGGACGCGATGCAGGACACGCCCGCCGAGCGGCGCCAGCTGATTGTCGCGACCGTCGCGACGAACGCCCACGTGGACGTGTCGGTCCAGGACAGCGGTCCGGGCATACCGGCCGAGGAGATTGAACGGGTATTCGAGCCGTTCTTTACAACCAAGTCCGACGGAATGGGTATGGGCCTCTCAATCGCACGCAACATCGTCGAAGCGCACAGCGGAACGATCGTCGCCGAGAACAACGCCTACCGCGGCGCGACGGTCCGCTTCTCGCTGCCGCTTCGGCACCGTGGAAAGAATGGCGCGCATGGCGACCACAAACCCTCGATTCGGGGCTGACGCCCACGGACCCGTCGTCCACGTGGTGGATGACGATGCGCCGACTCGCGAGGCGACGGCCCGCTTCCTTTACGCCGCAGGATACGCGGCGCGGACGTACGGTTCGGCGACGGAGTTCCTCGCGATGGCGGCGACCCATGGGCCCGGGTGTGTCGTCCTCGACGTGCGATTGCCAGGGCCGAGCGGTCTCGACCTGCAGCGGGAACTGGCGCGGACCGAACATCCGCTCCCGATCGTGTTTCTCAGTGGCTATGCCGACGTACCAAGCTCGGTGCAGGCCATGAAGGCCGGAGCGGTTGACTTCCTGACCAAGAGCGCACCGGGCAGCGCCTTGCTCGAGGCGGTGCAGCGTGCGATTGCACGCGACGCGGAAGACCGCGAGCGGCGGCAGCGTCATCGCGCCCTGCGCGACCGGCACGAGCGGCTCAGCCCGCGCGAGCGCGAGGTATTCACGCACCTGATCAGCGGACAGTTGAACAAGCAGGTGAGCTTCGACCTGGGCATCTCCGAACAGACGACGAAGATCCATCGGCACCGCGTGTTGGAGAAGATGCAGGCGGAATCCATCGCCGACCTGGTGCGCATGGCCGCGGATCTCGGTATCGCGCCGGTGGGGAGCGTACGATAGTACCAAGAGACTATCGCCGCGTGCACGCCGTCGGACGTAGTTTGTCCCCCGTGCAGATGGCGGATCCTCCCCAGCTCGTCGTGGTCGTGGAGGATGATCCGCCTACGCTCAAGGCGATCGGCCGGGTGCTGCGGGCCGGCGGGTTCGAGACGGCCCCCTACACGTCGGCCGAAGCGTTTCTCGCCTTTCCACCGGAGCGCGCGGCGGCGTGCCTGCTGCTCGACGTCCAGCTCGGAGGCATGTCGGGACTCGATCTCCAGCGGGAACTCAAGGCCCGCGGATCGAAGGTGCCCGTGATTGTCATGACGGCCTTCGACGATGGGTGCACAAGGGACGAAGCGCGGCGGATTGGATGCGCCGGTTATCTCGACAAGGTTGGCGACATCGACGGTCTCCTCAATCTGATCCGGTCGTTTGAGGGAGCTGAAGGTGTCGTGGAAGGAGCACGATGACAAGCAGAACCGTTCGCGCACTCACGATCGTACTGGCAGCAGCGACCGTAACGCTCTCGACGCCGCTGCGAGCGCAGACGAACCAGGACAAGCTGGAGATCACGGCCTTCGCCGTGAACATGAGCAACATCGGGACCGGTTCCACGGCGGTTGTCGACATCCGGATCAATAGCTGGACAACCCCCGAGCAGCGCAAGCAGCTGATCACGACGATGATCGAGAAGAACGCTGACGCGCTGCTGAAGGAGCTCCAGAAGCAGCCGAGTCGCGGTCGATTCAGCATCCCTGGCTTGACAGGTCCGGATCCGCACCAGTTGCGGCTCGGGCACGATCTCCGTTACACGTGGGAGACGCCTCAGCCCGACGGCGGACGGCGCATCGTCATCGCCACGGATCGCTACATCGGCTTCGCCGAGGCCCGCAACCAGCCGCGCACCATCGATTATCCGTTCACGCTGTTCGAGATCCGTGTCGACAAGAACGGCGAGGGGCAGGGCAAGGTGGCCGTCGCCACGAAGATCAGCTTCGACAAGAAGAAAAACCAGATCGAGCTCGAAAACTACTCGAGCGAGCCGGTTCGATTGAACAACGTGAAAGTCAAAGTGAAGAAGACGACATAGGGATGAAGTGAGGGATCGCGACGGTGATCGGATCGCACGCATCAGCGGTGCGAACCTGAATGTCGCGGGTCTCGGGGTCGCGTACCTACACGTGACGCAGAAGAAGTTGCCCGTCGCTGCGATAGCTCGCGGTACTGCGTTCGTCGTCAGAACACGATCTTGGCGACGCGGACGATCAAATCTTCCAACGACAAGATCGTCAGGCCCAGCGGCAGCAACGGGACTGCGGTCGTCAGCGCGAGCAGCGTAATGTCGTCGAATCCGAAGGGAACGATCCGCATCTCCCGGACGACGTTATAGCTGTTGGCGAGATCCGCGAGCGACTGTATGTCGGCAGTTCCGAGCAGTTCTCCGTCGTGGGTTCCCTTGCTCTGTACCCACTTGTCTTCGAATTCCTGCACGTAATTGCTGGCCAGCAGTCCATATGCGCCCAGCCCCTTCCGTTTCGTGGAGGCCAGGCTCGGTGTAAACATGACCAGCGGGCCAAGCACGAACAACACAAAGAAGAGGATGAGGCTGCCCGCTTCCATCTTGAAGGAAAGCAGATTCTGACCCTCGTAGAGGACGCGATTCGCAATCAGGCCGGCCAGCAGGCAGCCCTGGGCAAACATGATCGGACCGAAGGCGTAGGCGCCCTTCCCAAGGAACCCAAGTCCACCGGCACGATCCGGGTGGGTGGCCGTGATGTTGAGAGGCAGTCGCGAGATGCGCCACAGGACACCGAACCAGATGAACAGTCGAAAATACCAGCGGATGAGGATGAACTGGAAGATGGGAATGCTGACGAAGGCGTACCAGTAACCGGGGAGGGTCAGCTGCCAGCGTGTTCCTTCCACGCTCGCGTACCACGTTGATGTATTCAGGGCGACCTGGCTGCGCCAGATCCAGTGGCCAAGCGTCCAGCACACGACCAGCAGGCCGATCTCGATGGGAATGGAGTTGCGGAAACGCAAGCCCCACTCCAGGGCGGCGTCGAACCGCGGCAGATCTTCAGCCCTGACGATTCGCCGTTCCACGAAACGTCGTATGACGACACGGTTGCGCAAGTGGACGATCAGTTCCGCGCCAATCAGGATCGGAAGCGCCAGAAGGAACCGCGTGTGTGCTTCGATATCACGCAGGAACGGAATCTTGATTGCCGTGCCCGTTGCATAGCCGCTGAGCCCCGACAGGATCAGCAACGGCAGCCAGGCGATGAGCACCGTCACCACGATCCGGCGGTGCAACAGCTCGAGCCCGTCTCCCGACAAATGCGCTCGCCGCCAGAGTTGATACACGGGTCCGCCCAGGACCAGGGAGAAGTCGAAGGGCTCGTGGAACAGCGCGGGTTTGTCGGCGACTTTCATGGGGCTTGGCCTTGTCTTGGCAGGCCTGTTATGCCGTGCCGTCGAACTCTGGCATAAACGCCGGTGCTGCCGCCGCCGGTTGCGGGAGAAATGTAGTCAAGTACCCCGCCCGCCGTCACCCGTCAGTTCTGACAGTAGCGCGTCATGCAGAGCTCAGGTAGCGTTCGCGTCGAGGCTGCGCGGTGGCAACGCTGCGACTCGGAGTGACGACGCTGACGCTGTTGCTGGTGCCGTGGACGGCAGCGGCACAGGGCGTTGAGATTACACCGATCGTTGGTTACGGGTTCGGCAGTGATTATGTCGAGACGTTGACTGGCGCGCCTATCGACCGCGACATCGCCTCCACCTTCGGCGGCTCGATGGATATCCCCATCGGAAGCGACGGCCTGTTCCTCGAGCTTCTCTACACACATCAGCAGGCGGTCTTCGACGTGTTTTCCCCGGCAGGGCCGCCCTCGCAACTTCGCGCCTCGGTCGACTATTTTCACGCCGGCGGCATCCAGGAGTTCTACGTTCGCTCGGGGATCGCGCGTCCGTTTCTCACCGGCACGCTTGGCCTGACCCGATTCGCCGGCGGAGGGGACTCCGAGGTCCGGTTTTCTTTCGCTGCCGGCGGGGGCGTGAAGTTCCTGGCGAACCGGCATCTCGGTGCACGGCTGGAGGGTCGCGTGTTTGGCACCGTTGACGATGGTGACGCGTCGACGCTGGTCTGCGCCCCGGGCCGATGCCTTGTGAGGCTCCATCTCTCGATGGTCTGGCAGGCCTCGCTCACCTCCGGCCTCGTCCTCGCCTTTTGAGTGCGTCCAATCACGTCAGAACGGCGCTAAGCGTCCTGGTGCTACTTCTGACGCCCAGGGTCGCTGCGGCGCAGACGAATACGCAGCTCTGGGGAAACGTCATCCTGGACTGGCTGAAGGGCGGCACAACCCTGGAGATTGATATCGAACCAAAGGTTCTGCTGAGTGCGCCGGAGAGCGAGCCGGACTGGCGGAATCTCGATGTGACGCCATCAATCGAGCACGCGATTCGCGACTGGGTCGATGTGGTCGGTGAGCTCGCGACCGGGTTCACGAAGCAGACCGACGAAGACAACACGTTCGAGCTGACACCGCGGTTCGGGGCTCACTTTCACCTGTTCTCTCGGGAGCTGCCGACCGTGTTCCGGGATCGGCCGATCAAGAGCGAGCGTCCCCCGCGGCGAAAGCTGGTCGTGCGCGACCTCGTCAGGGTGGAGCAGCGAAACATCTTTCATACCCAGGGTTCGACAGAGTCCTCGTGGCGATTTCGCAATCGGCTCGAAGTCTTGTTTCCCCTGAACCGCGCCAGGATCACAGATGACGGGGCTCACTATCTGCTCTCGGATTGGGAGTGGTTCCGGCCGCTGGACGATCCGCAGGAGCGATTTGCCAACCGGCAGCGCATTCGCGCCGGTCTCGGCTATCGCCATACGGTGCACTGGCGATTCGAGGCGCTCTATATCTGGACTCGTTCGCGTGACACGACGAGCGAGCCTTTCACGACCTCGGACAACATCGTGAACTTCCGTTTGAAACGTGTCTTCTGACGGCGAAGGAGCTCTTCTATTGTTTGCCGCTGCCGAATGTGCATAGCCAGGGCGCGGCTCTCCTCGTAGCGTGTAGCAGCACCCTGGACACAGCGGAGGTACAGATGAAGCGCTTGATTCAGACGATGCTCGTGGTGGGCGCGGCCGCATCGGTCGCCGCAACGCTCGGTGCGCAGACGAAGGTGATTCCCGGCGAGACGAAGACCGCGACGGCGACGGTCGAAGCGATCGAGGCGTCGACGAGGACCTTGACGCTCAAGGGGCAGGATGGGAACTACGTCACGCTGACCGTGCCGCAGTCGGTCGAGCGATTCGATGCGATCAAGGTTGGCGATACGCTCAAGGCGAAGTACTACGAGAGCATCATCCTCCGCATGAAGCCGCCCGGAGAAAAGGCCACCGATTCTATTGGCGGCGGCGTCACGCCCACGTCGGGGCGGAACCTTCCCGCAGGCACGCTCGGCGCCCAGCGCACGATCACAGCGACGATTACGGCGATCGATCCCAAGGTGCCGTCAGTGACGTTCTCCGGTCCGAACAACTGGCAGTACACCTCACGCGTCGAGGACAAGAATGCGCTCTCGAAAGTGAAGGTCGGCGACCGCGTCGATATCACCTGGACGGAGGCGCTGCTCCTGTCGTTCGACGAAGTGAAGAAATAAGCTCGCGGCCGATCAGGCGGCGGTGCCGATCGAGGGGGCAGAAGATGCGCCTCGCAGTGTCTGGGACGGCGTTTCGCCGAACAGCGCGCTGTAGGCTCGCGCGAACCGCCCGAGCTCGAAGAATCCGTGGTCCGTCGCGATCCTGGTCACGGTCGCGTCCCCGGGCCGTGCCGTCGCGAGCGCGCGACGCACGGCCTCCATCCGGCAGCGGACCAGGTACCGCTTCGGACTTGTGCCGCATACGGCATAGCACGCGTTGCGCAGGCTGCGCTCGCTCACGCCAGTAGCGTTGCACAGTTGTGACAGCGAAATCGCTTCGCCGGCGTGGTCGCGAATAAACGCCTCGAGTTTGGCAACGATCTCGAGCCGCGTGGGCCGGAGATGCGCGTCGGTCGCCTGTGGTGTCACTGCTGCCATGCTCACCACCTTTTGAGAATCCCTTGCACGGTATGTCGCCCGTGAGCGGCCGGAGAACTGCCAAGAGTTGGAGGAGTGTCTCGTAAAACTGACAGGTGGCGGGTCACCCCGCGCACCAGGGATCTTGTCGGAATTCAGATCCGTGTGATCGGTGTCATCCGCAGCTGTGGCGGTGTTTGGGGAGCGACTGGCCGATCCGGCGTCATGGAAGGGGAGACGAAACGCTGTCCTTCGAGCGCTGCACGAATCGCGAGGACCAGGTCGGCGGCCAGGCGGGTTTTCGTCACGTAGGCCAGCGCCCCCGCGTCCATCGCCGCGCGAAGGTAATCCGGTTCTTCGTGGGCGGTCAGGCACACGATCCGCGGCGACGGCCCTCTCGCGGCAATCCGCGCGGCCGCTTCGAGTCCATTCAGTCTTGGCATGGAGATGTCGACGACGATGACGTCGGGACGGAGCGCCGCCGCCGCGGCCACGAGTTCGTCGCCGTCGGTGACCGCGCCGATCACGGAAAACTCCTCGGCGAGCAGGACCGCGATCCGATCGAGCATCGGCCGGTGATCGTCCGCGAGGAGTACCCGGGCACGCGCCGCCGTAGGGCAAGAAGGGTCAGCGTTGTTCGTGGGCACGAGGTCCTCCGCAGGGGTGACCACGCGAAATCGCGGCAAGTCAGCGCGTCACCGTAGCGCCGCTTCAAACGCTTGTCTACCGGCAAGATTGCCAGTGAGGGAACTGGAGGATCGACGCGGCCTGACGTGCGCTCACTGAGCGGGCGTCCGCGCCGGGGCGTGACGGGCAGTCGCCCGCGGCGGTGATCGCCGCGCGATTTCGTGGCCGACGCGCGACTAAGACCCTGTTATTTCAGGTATTTTCCCGGCCCGGCTCTTGCGATGCGGGTCTAGTCGCACTCTGTGCAGCTGCCGGACGTCGCGGGGAGCGCGCGAGGTGCTCCCGTTCAGCAACTGGCCCCAGGAGTCCATCATGGCGAACCACATGAACCCGCCGCCGAAGAAAGGGTTGGCACGGCTCCTGTCGCCCATCGCGGACGTTCATGACGATGAGGTCGCGAGCGTGATGATGATGACGCTCATCATGTTTCTTACGCTCGGCGCTTACTACATGCTCAAGACGGCTCGCGAGGTCTTCATCCTCACGGAGGGGGGAGCCGAGGTGAAGAGTTACTCCGCCGCGGGTCAGGCCGTGCTCCTGCTGTTTCTCGTTCCCGCGTACGGCGCGTTCGCGTCACGCGTCAATCGCACCCGGCTCGTCGGCGGCGTAACGTTGTTTTTCGCCTCGCACCTGATCCTGTTCATCGCGGCCTCGCGAATGGGGCTGCACATCGGCGTGCCCTACTTCCTGTGGCTGGGGATCGTCAACGTCATGGTGATCGCGCAGTTCTGGGCGTTCGCCAACGATCTCTACACGCTCGACCAGGGCAAGCGGCTGTTTCCGCTGATCGGTGTCGGCAGCAGCCTGGGCGCGTGGGTCGGTGCGATGCGCGCCGGGCACATCATGACCTTGTTCGGACCGATGCGACTGCTGATCGCTGCGGGGCTGTTGCTCGTTGTGTGTGCAGCGCTCGCAATGGTCGTGAGCCGGAGACAGAGCGCGCGGGGACAGTCTGCGGCGAAGGCAGTGGAGAAGGACGAGGCCCCGGTCGGCGGCGAGGGCGGTTTCGAGATGATTCGCAAGGATCGATATCTGCTCCTGATCACGGCGCTGACCGTACTCCTGAACGTCGTGAATACGTCCGGCGAATACCTGTTCGCACGCTACATCGTCGACCAGTCTCACGCGCTTTATGGGACCGATGCTGCCGGCGCTGCCGCTCGCGAACAGTTCGTCGGTTCGGTCTACAGCCGTTTCTTCAGCACCGTCAACCTCGTTGGCTTCCTGCTGCAGTTGTTCGTCGTGTCGCGCGTGTTCAAGTATCTGGGAGTCGGAAAATCCCTCTTCGTCCATCCCGCCGTCGCGCTTGCGGGCTACCTGTTGATGCTGCGTGCTCCGTCGCTCGCGCTCATTCAAGGCGTCAAGGTTGCGGATAACAGCCTCGATTATTCACTCGGCAACACGACCAAGCAGGCGCTCTGGCTTCCGACGAGCCGCGCCGCCAAGTACAAAGCGAAACAGGCCGTCGATTCCTTCTTCATGCGGCTGGGAGACGTGCTCCAGGCGGGGCTGGTGTTTGCCGGTGAGCGAATCGCCCTCGGTGTCCAGGGCTTCGCCGCAGTGAACGTTGTGCTCGTCGGCCTCTGGTTGGCCGTGGCCGCCATGCTCAACGTCTCATTGAATCGGAAGACGCAAGTGGCGCCCGGAACAACAGCCGAGACGGTGGCATGAGGGCAGTTGCCGTTCTGCATTTTTTTGCAGGGCGACCTCGCACTATTGGCAGGCAGCCGCCGGTCCTGCCGGTGGTTAGAATCGCGGCAAACCGAGAGTACGACTGATGGCCAAACCCCGCGTGATCATTGCGGACGATCACACGCTGCTCGTCGAAGCCTTCGAGAAGCTGCTCGCGCCGGAGTGCGACGTGATCGCCAAGGTGGCCGACGGGCGTGCGCTGTTGACCGCGGCTCGCGAGCTCCATCCCGACGTCGTGATCCTCGATGTCGCAATGCCGCTCCTGAACGGGCTCGACGCGGGACGGCAGATCAAGCAGATGGACTCGTCGATCAAGCTTGTCTTCGTCACGATGAACGAAGACCCCGACCTGGCGGCCGAGGCCTTTCGCGTTGGCGGATCCGCATACCTGCTGAAGCGGTCGGCGGGATCGGAATTGTTGACGGCGATCCGCGAGGCGATGAAACGCCGCTCGTACGTGACGCCACTCGTTACCGAGGGCATGCTGGGATCGCTGATGCATCCGCGCGGACGCGAACAGTCGACGCACCAGCTCACGACGCGTCAGCGCGAGATGCTGCAGTTGCTCGCGGAGGGCAAGTCAATGAAGGAAGTGGCGAGCATCCTGAACGTGACGCCTCGCACGGTCGCCTTCCACAAATACAGAATCATGGAGCGGCTGAACATCAAGACGAATGCGGAACTGATCCAGTTCGCGATCCGGCAACATATCGTGTAGGCGAGCAGGCTCCTGAAACGGGCTCGACAGCCTGCGTGTCGATGCAAAATGTTGAATGCCAAATGCTGAAATATGTTGAAGTTTGGCATTCGGCATTTGCAGTTGGGCATTAACACCCACTTCTCGTTACAACCACTCGCATTTGGGCTGGTATCGTTCTTGCGACGAGGCTTATCGCAGCCTCGTATGCGAACGTTACATAAAGTCCTTGCCGGGACGGGCTGGCGAATTGTCTTCGCTGCTCTCGCCATCACGCTGCTGCTGCCGCTGCGGGCGCGGGCCGACCTTGGCACGCCTACAGTGACGGCGGTCGCGTTCCTCGAACGGAACCAGATCAAGATCGTAATCCTGGGGGCGATCTTTCTCGTCGAAACAGCCCTTGTGGTTGGGCTTGTCACGATCGGCCGAAAACGCCGCGCGATTCAGCGGTCGCTGGATGAAAGCGATCGACTGAAGGGCGCGATTCTTTCGTCCCTGCCGGCACATATCGCCGTCCTCGATCGACAGGGAACCATCATCGCGGTCAACGACGCGTGGAGCGACTTCGCGCGCGGCAATGGCCTCACGTCCAATGCGGCAGGCGCAGGGACGAATTACATCGACGTGTGCGCGCGGGCCGCGCGTCTCGGCGCCCCCTACGCGGCCGAGGCTCTCGGAGCGATTCAGGCGGCCTGCAGAGGGGAGCGCTGCGGCCCGCAGATCGAATACCGCTGCGACGGGCCCGGCCAGGAGCGATGGTTCGTGATGACGGCTACGCCCCTCCGGAGGAGCTCCGGTGGGGCGGTGGTGACGCACTCGGATATCACCGAGCGCAAACGTATCGAGCTTGCCGTCCGCGAGAGCGAGGACCGGTTCCGCCGCCTGGCGGATGCGCTGCCCGTCGCCGTCTGGATGGCGGAGCCCGACAAACTGTGCAGCTATTTCAATCGACCCTGGCTGGACATGACGGGCCGGTCACTGGAGATCGAAAAGGGCTTCGGCTGGATCGTCGGCGTGCATCCCGACGATCGCGAGCGGTGCGTCGACACCTACGTCAGAGCGTTCGACCGTCGCGAGCCGTTTTCGATGGAGTTCCGTATCCGGCGTTACGACGGCGAGTACCGGTGGCTGCTGGATTCCGGCCAGCCCCGTTACGGGGCCGACGGAACGTTCCAGGGATACGTGGGCGGATGTATCGACATTACGGAGCGCCTCGAGGCCGAGCAGGGTTTGCACCACCTGAGCCGACGCTTGATTGTTGCGCAGGAAGAGGAGCGCCGGCGGATCGCGCGGGAACTGCACGATCATCTGAATCAACAACTCGCGCTGCTGGCCATCGATCTGCAGCAGCTCGTCATGACACCGCCCGCGTCAGGCACGCTGCCGACGCGCCTCGACGAGCTCTGGCGGCGCACCAACGAGATCTCGAGCGAGGTGCACGGGCTGTCGCACCGGCTGCATCCCTCCAAGCTCGAAGCGCTCGGGTTGGTCGCCACCATCCGTGGCCATTGCCGCGACATATCGCGGCATGGCATCGTCGCGCATTTCTCGGAGCGCGAAGCGCCGACCGGCATTCCGGCGGACGTATCCCTCTGCCTCTTCCGCATCGTTGAAGAAGCGCTGAGCAATGTCGTGCGTCACAGCCAGGCGCCGGAAGCCTACGTGACGCTGGAAGAAGTCGACGGCGAGATCATCCTGCGCGTGGTGGATGCAGGGCGCGGCTTCGAGTATGCCAGCACGCCGGAGCAGGCTGGCCTGGGCCTGGTGAGCATGCGCGAGCGTCTGCGCTCCGTCGGCGGAACGCTGAAGATCGCGTCGGCTCCCGGCCAGGGCTCGCTCATCGAAGCCCGCGTTCCCCGGAGCCCGACCGAACGGTCCGCATTCGAACCGGAGATGGTCCACGAGAGCCTCGCCGATCTCCCGCTCGGCCGGCTCGACTCGCCGCGGTCGTTCCGCTCCATCCACTGATCGATAAATGCTTGATAGGCAAGCCGTTTTGGCTTACTCTTAAGCGTCCTGGCGGCCAGCGGTGGCCGCCTTTTCTTTAAGTTCAGCGTCGGCAGTTCAGCGCTCCTTGAACAACATCGATCCACTCAGCGTCGCCCTCGGCTTTGGCGTGCTCCTCATCTCACTGACGATTCACGAGGCGGCACACGCGTGGACGGCCGATCGCCTGGGTGACCGCACGGCCCGCCTTCTCGGGCGCGTCTCGCTGAACCCGTTGGTGCACATCGACGTGATTGGCACCGTGATCCTGCCGCTCATTGCCATCGTCAGCAACCTGCCGCTGATCGGTTGGGCGAAACCGGTCCCGGTGGACACCCGCAATCTGCGGCATCCGCGACGCGATTTCATGGTGGTCGCCGCCGCCGGTCCGATCAGCAATCTGCTCCAGGCGTTCGTTGCTGCGATCCTGCTTCGCGCCGTGAGCGGAGAAGGTGTTCCCGCGGGGCTGCTGGGCGTCTTCTACCTGGCGATTCAGATCAACCTGCTCCTCGCGTTCTTCAACCTGATTCCCGTGCCGCCCCTCGACGGCGGTAACGTGCTGCTTGGACTGTTGCCGCCGCGAGTCGCAGCCAGTTACGCGCAATTGCGCCAGTACGGTTTTCTCGTCCTCTACGCGCTCATGTTGACCGGCGTCGCCTCGGCGATCGTCGTGCCGCCCACCAGATTGCTGATGAGGATTCTGCTTCCGTGAAACCGCGCGTCGTCTCCGGCATGCGCCCGACGGGCCAGCTCCACCTGGGTCATCTGGTGGGGGCCCTCAGCAACTGGGTGCCGCTCCAGGATCAGTACGACTGCTTCTACTTCGTTGCCGACTGGCACGCGCTGACGAGCGAGTACCAGAACACCGGCCCGCTCGTGCAGTACGCCTACGACATGGTCGCCGACTGGATTGCGGCGGGGCTTGATCCCGAGAAGAGCACGTTCTTCGTGCAGTCGCTGGTCCCCGAGCATGCGGAGCTGTTTCTGCTGCTCTCGATGGTCGTGCCGGTGCCGTGGCTCGAGCGGGTGCCCACCTACAAGGAGCAGCAGGAGAATCTGAAGGACAAGGATCTCTCGACACTGGGGTTCCTCGGTTATCCGCTGCTGCAGACGGCCGATGTCACGATGTACGACGCGCGGTTCGTGCCGGTAGGTGACGACCAGGTCGCGCACCTGGAGCTCGCGCGCGAGGCCGTCCGCCGCTTCAACTACGTCTTCGGCGCCGACACGCTCGTCGAGCCGCAGCCGCTCCTCACGAAGATGTCGCGGCTGCCGGGGCTCGACGGCGACAAGAAGATGAGCAAGAGTCTCGGCAACACGATCCAGCTATCGGACGACGCCGAGACCGTGACCAAGCGCGTGCGGTCGATGTATACGGACCCCAAGCGCGTGCGCGCCGACGTTCCCGGCACGGTCGAGGGAAATCCCGTGTTCGTGTATCACGACACCTTCAACCCGGACCTGGCGGAGGTGGAGGATCTGAAGGCGCGGTACCGGGCAGGAAAGGTCGGCGACGTCGAAGTCAAGATGAAGCTCGCGAAGGCGCTGAACGCGCACCTGGAGCCGATCCGCGCGCGCCGCGCCGAGTTAATGCGGAAGCCCTCGGCCTTGAAGGAGATTCTCGTCGAGGGCTCGCGCAAGGCGCGGGTCATTGCGCAGGAAACGATGGAGCGCGTCCGCGACGCGGTGAAACTCAATTACGCGTCACGCGTGGACGCGATCGGAAAACGCTAGCCGTCATGGAACATCAACAGGAATTCGAATCCATCCTCGAGGCGTACCCCGTCCGCCTGCAGACGTTCGAGGGACCTCTCGACCTGCTGCTGCATCTGATCAAGAAGCACGAGGTCAATATCTACGACATCCCAATCGCACTGATCACGTCGCAGTACCTCGACTACCTCGATCTGATGCAGGAGATGAACCTGGATGTCGCGGGGGAATTCCTCGTGATGGCGGCGACGCTGATTCACATCAAGTCGCGCACGCTGCTGCCGCGGCCCGATCCGACGCAGGAAGATCCGGAAGAGGATCCGCGCGAAGCGCTCGTTCGCCGGCTGCTCGAGCACCAGAAGTTCAAGGCCGCCGCCGAACTGCTGCACGAGCGCGAGACGCTGCGCAGCGCGCAGTGGACGCGCGCCGACGGTCCGGTCCTCGAGATCGCGGGAGAGGCGCCGGAGCCGGAAGTCGAAGTCGATCTCTTCAGCCTGATCAGCGCGTTCCGCGCCGTCGTCGAACGCTCGAAGGCGCGGCCGAAAATGTATCTGCCGGCCGAGCAGATTCCCATCGAGGATCGTATTGAGCAGTTGCTGTCGCGCCTCTCGGAAACGGAGGCCTGCGGGTTCGAGGATCTGTTCGAAGACGTCCAGACGCGTCCGGGGCTCGTCGTCACGTTCCTGGCGCTGCTCGAGATGATCCGCCTGAAGCTGATTCGCGTGTTCCAGAGCGGCGTCGTCGGCCCGATTCGCGTCTACAAGCGCCAGCGCCCCGCGGACGCCCCGCGTCCGCTGCACGATCCCGAAGAAGTCCACGCGCAACACGTGGCGGAGCATGCTCAACACATGGCAGACGCCGCAAAGAAAGAGGGCAACTAAGGTGTCCGACCATTTGAAACCGATTATCGAGGCATTGATCTTCGCGGCTCCTGAACCGGTCACGCTGAAACAGTTGTACAAGCTGCTGGACGGCGAGCCGAAGGAGGACGTCGACGCGGCGCTTGCGGCCGTGCGCGCCGACTACGAGCGTCCCGGCGGTCTGCAGCTCGTGGAAGTCGCTGGCGGCTACCAGATCACGACCAAGCCGGAACTGCACGAATGGGTCCGCAAGTTATTCCACGAGCGCACGACGCAGAAGCTGTCGGTGCAGGCGCTCGAAACGCTTGCGGTCATCGCCTACAAGCAGCCGGTCACCGCGCCGGAGATTGCCGAGATCCGCGGCGTCAGCAGCAGCATCGGCGTGCTGACGACGCTGATCGAGCGGAAGCTGGTGAAGACGGTGGGGCGCAAGCAGGTGGTTGGTCGTCCCTTCATGTATGGCACCACGCGCGAGTTCCTCGAGCGCTTCGGCCTGAACGACATCAGCGATCTGCCCAAGGTCGACGAGCTGTCGGACGCGCTCGGCTTCGAGCTGCCGGGTGCGCTCGCGGAGCCGACGGTCACCACGTCCCCATTGCCGTTCGAAACCGCGGACGATCAGCCGCCTGCCGCGGAACCCGAGCAAGTGGAAGTGATGGCCGAGGATAGCGAGACGGTCCACTGATCGGCGGCGCCAGCTTCACGGACGGCCTCAAGCTATCCCCGCCGCCCGCCGCAGTCGGGTGAGTTCTGCGAGCGTCAGCTCCCGGTAATGCCCCGTCGGAAGCTCGTCGTCCGAAATCGGCCCGATCGCGATCCGTCGTAAGCGAACGACCGGATGACCGACCGCGTCGAACATGTTTCTCACCTGCCGCTGACGTCCCTCGTGAATCGCGATTTCGATGATGGCCTGTGGTCCGCTCGCCGCGTCGCGAACCTGGGTGACGCTGACGCGGGCGCGTGACGTTCTTCGGCCTTCGATCACAATCCCCTTTGCCAGTCGATCGATCTCATGATCGTCCGGCACGCCTTTGACGCGCGCCTCGTAGATCCGTTCCACCTCGTGCCGCGGGTGCGTGAGCCGCGCCGCGAGCTCGCCATCGTTCGTCAGCAGCAGTAATCCTTCGGAGTCGTAATCCAGCCGTCCCACCGGATACACGTACTCCCGCACGCGTTTGACGAGATCCATCACGGTGGGCCGCCCCTGAGGATCGCTGCGGGTCGTCACGTAGCCGCGCGGCTTGTTGAGCAGGATGTAGACACGCTGCTGCTCGATCTTGATGCGGCGCCCATCGACCTTGATCTCGTCGCGCGAAGGGTCAGCCTTCGTCCCGAGCTCGGTGACGACGTTTCCGTTTACCGACACGCGGCCTTGCGCGATGAGTTCTTCGGAGAGTCGCCGGGACGCGATACCGGCACTGGAGAGGATTTTTTGAAGACGCTGAGGTCCAGACTGCGCCCGCGCCGCCGATGCGAAGCGAGTGCGGCGCGGTCCCGCCGAAGCGCGTCCTGATCGCAACGCGGGCGAAGGCGGATCGGGCCGCAGGCGCTTATTCATCCAACAGATCCGCCCAGAAGTCTATCAGCCGCCAGATCGCCTTGGCCGTCGAACTGCGGTCCACCTCCGCGTGCGTGATCAGCGGCGTGGCAAGGTAGTGAACCATGACACCGCGCGCCCGCAGATTCTCGGCAAGCAGCGCCGATTCGATCGCGGGGACCACGTTGTCGTCGCTGCCGTGGAGAAGATACACGGGGCACTGCGGCGGCGATGCCTGCGATGGGGACAGCGAGGGGTCGCCGCCAAGCGCCGCCACATGCGGCAGCAGGATCGGGCCGAGCCGCTTCACGTCGCGCGCGTTCACGTACCCCATGTAAGTCCGTGACGGCTCCGCGAGCGTAGCTTCGAGCGCCTTTGCGTGCTCGAATTCCACTGCCGACTTTTCCTTGTCGACCATGTCGAGCCGCGAGGCTTCGAGGAACGAGAGGATCGCATCCCTCAGCGGCTTCACCTGCTCCCGCGGGACCACGCGGTCGGCAGCGCCGAGGAGGACGATCGCCAGGCCGTAATCGTGCTGCGGCCGCGCGACGCCATCCGGCTGGATCCCCGTGCACAGATACCGCAGCGTGCGTGGCAGATCGCCGTGGCCGCCGAATGACATGGCGAACGCTACACCGCCCTTGATCCCCGGACGCCCCGCCGCGACCACCGAGAGTCCGCCGCCAAAACTAATCCCCATCATGCCGATGCGGCCGTCGTCCCCCGCGTACTCCGGGCGGCGCATCATCCACGCGGCCGCGTCCTGAATCATGTCGGTCGTGCGCGGTGTGATCTGGTAGTGCATCAGGTCGGGTAGTTCCACCGTGAGGACCGGGTGGCCCATCGACGCGAGGTCGCGCGCGAAGCCCACGAGCCGCGGCTCGTCGATCCCCGCGGCGTGGACGCCCGGCACGAGCATGACGCCACGTCCGCGAACGCGGGACGGCTGATACGAGTACGCCTTCAGCGAGCCACCACGCCAGGGGACGCGAGAGCCGGTAAGCGTCTGGCTGACGGGCACCGTCTGCCAGCCTGCGACGATGCGGGCGATCCCTTGGATGCCGGCCGCCTGCACCACGAATGCGGCCCCCCGTCCGTAGGTGCGCATCGCCAGCTCTCCGACCGCGACCAGCAAAACTGCGGCGATTCCGGCAGTAATCGCCTTCCGACGCATCGCGAGGGATAATAGCAGCGTGAGCAAGAAGCCCTTAATCGTGGCGATCGATGGTCCCTCGGGTGCGGGGAAAGGCACGGTGGCGCGCGCCGTGGCCGCGCGGCTTGGCTACCGGCACATCGACACAGGCGCGATGTACCGTGCGGTGGCGTGGAAGGCGCGCCAGCAGGGGATCGATCTCAACGACGAAGCGGCGGTCGCGCAGATTGCCGACCGCGCGGCCTTCGACCTCGAACAGGGGCGCGTGGCGATCGATGGCCAGGACGTCTCGAAAGCGATCCGCACGCCGGAGATCGATGCGGCCGCGACAACGGTTGCCCGCCATCCCGCCGTGCGGCGCACGCTCGTCGCGCGTCAGCGCACGTATGGCGCCGACGGCGGCATCGTCATGGAAGGACGCGATATCGGGACGGTCGTGTTCCCCGACGCGGACGTGAAGATCTACCTGGACGCGTCACCCGAAGAACGCGCACGGCGTCGCGCGGCCGATCCGGCCCACACGAGTTCGAAGGGTACGCAGTTGTCAGAAGTGGCGACGGCGCTCGCGGAGCGCGATCGCAATGACTCAACGCGGGCCGCGTCGCCGCTCGTGGTGGCCGACGACGCGATCGTGGTGGATACGACGAGCGTCCCGGTTGAAACCGTGATTGAGCAAGTACTAACGCTGGTCAGGGCTAGAGGCTAGGCCCTTCACTCCCTATCGTTGTAGTCCTCGGCTGACGCGGGATCCAACTCCCATCGCTTCTTGTCGCGGTCGGCAATCTTGTCGGCCCCTTTCAACTCCTCGTTGTCCTGATACTCGACGCCAAGGGCGCGGCCGATATCGTCCACGACATCCTGGTCCGGTGTGGGATTGTCGCCGCCCGGCGCCTCGTCGCCGACAGCGTACGCATCTTCCCAATCCGCATCGACGTCGCCGCCCGTCATTGCAGGACTTGTCTCGGTGTGTTCGTGTTTCGCGTGACGCAGGTTCGCGCGGCCGGTCCGAGCCGCCGATCCATGGCGATCCATGTTCAGGCTCGAAGGAGGACCAGGAACGGATTCCTCGACTTCGCGCAGTTGTTTGCGTTCACGTTCGAGGCCCGGCGCGCGACGGAGTGTTCCGGCGCCGGCGGCCGTCCCGGTTGACCGCCTGGTCGGCATGGGATTCGTGAAACCGCCCACGGAGCGGCCGGCACTTGCGGTCTGGTCCAGCGTCTCCTCGCGCCCCGTGCCTCCCCGTGCGCGGGTGGCTGTCGCCTTCGGCCGCGCCGCCGCTGTCTTGCGCTTGCCAGGCCGTGGCGGGTTCTTCGACGGCTTCCGGCGGGCTTTGCCTTGCGGGGTCTTCGCGCCGGCGGTCTTACGGCCGGTATTTCGCTTGGCCCTCGCGGATTTCCGAGCCCCCGCCCCCCTTCGGGCGGCTGCCCGAGCTCCGGCGCCTGCCTTGGGCTTCGAAGGGGTGTTTTTCCGCCCCTTCGCCTTCCGTGCCGCTTTCCTCGCCATCGCGACGGTCCTTTCGGGTGACGATCCGCGGGATCCCGGGGATTCCGCGGCCTTGACCAAGCGTCCGTAAGTGATAGATAATGTATTGCTTATCGCATCTCAAAGCGATTGCACATTCCAGCCCGCCGGGAGCTGCAATCCCGGTAAGTACGTGCAGAAGGAGACCGGCTCAGCATGGCAACAGACAAGATACAGCAGATCATTCCCCAAGGAGGTGGCGCAACGCTCGACGATCAGATCGATCCTCAGGAGTACGCTCGCCTTCTGGACCTTTACGATAACAGCTTCCGCAACATCGCGGAAGGCGAGGTCGTAAAGGGGACGGTGCTCAAGGTGACGCCGTCCGAAGTCATCGTCGACGTCGGCTACAAGTCCGAGGGCATCATCCCCGTCGACGAGTTCGTGGATGAGAACGGCCAGATCAACGTGCAGCCCGGCGATACCGTCGATGTGCTGCTCGAACGCACGGAGGACCGCGAAGGCTACGTCGTCCTCTCGCGCGAAAAGGCCGAGAAGATGAAGATTTGGGACGAGGTCGAGAAGGCCTATGCCGAGCGCAAGGTCGTTATTGGCCGCGTCATCGAGCGGATCAAGGGCGGTCTCGCCGTGGACATCGGCGTTCGCGCGTTCCTTCCCGGGTCGCAGATCGACGTCCGTCCCGTTCGCAACCTCGACGCCCTGCGCGGCCAGGAGCTGCGCATGCGCGTCATCAAGGTCAACAAGAAGCGCGGCAACATCGTGCTCTCCCGCAAAGTGCTCCTCGAAGAGGAGAACGCGGAAAAGAAGAAGCACACGCTCGACACGCTCGCCGAGGGCAAGGTCCTTCGCGGCGTCGTCAAGAACATCACCGACTACGGCGCGTTCATCGATCTCGGCGGCATCGATGGCCTGCTCCACATCACCGACATGTCGTGGGGCCGCGTCACTCACCCGTCGGAGCTCTTCCAGGTCAACCAGGAAATCGACGTCATCGTGCTGAAGTACGACCCGGCGACCGAACGCGTGTCGCTCGGCCACAAGCAGCTGATGAACGATCCGTGGTCGAACGTGATCGAACGTTACCCGGTCGGCGCCCGCCTGTCCGGCAAGGTGGTGAGCCTGACCGATTACGGCGCGTTCGTCGAGCTCGAACCGGGCGTCGAGGGGCTGATTCACGTCAGCGAAATGTCGTGGAGCAAGCGCGTCAAGCATCCGTCGAAGATCCTCAACGTCGGCGACACCGTGGAAACCATGGTGCTCGGCGTGGATCCGGGTGCGCGGCGCATCTCGCTCGGCCTGAAGCAGGTCGAGACCAATCCGTGGCACGAACTCTCGGAGAAGTACCCGATCGGCACGACGATCACCGGCAAGGTGCGCAACCTGACCGAGTTCGGCGCGTTCGTCGAAGTCGAGGAAGGCATCGACGGCCTGATCCACATCTCGGACATGTCGTGGAGCAAGCGCCTGAAGCATCCGTCCGAAGCCCTGAAGAAGGGGGACACGGTGGAAGCGATGGTGCTCAACATCGACGCCGAGAACCAGCGCCTGTCGCTCGGGCTCAAGCAGCTCCAGACCGACATCTGGGACGAGTTCTTCACCCAGCACCACGTGGGCGACACCGTCGAGGGCAAGGTGGTCCGCATGACCAACTTCGGCGCGTTCGTCGAACTGGCCGAGGGAATCGAAGGCTTGATCCACGTGTCGGAGTTCGATGATTCGCATCACAAGGGGAAGGACGAGAAGCTCGATCTTCAAGTGGGTGAGAGTTACCAGATGAAGATCATCAAGCTGATTCCCGCGGAGCGGAAAATCGGCCTGAGCATCCGTGCGCTGAAGAACGACGAGTTCCGCGCGGACTGGGAAGCGTACACGGAAACGACCGGACGTCCCGAAGTCACGCTGGGCGATCACTTCAAGCACCAGCAGTAGTCAGTCGCCAGTGACCAGTTGCCAGTTTCCAGCAAGCCGTTGCTGGTTATTGACAACTGGCAACTGGGAACCGGCAACTGGAAACTGACAAGCAGCGATCGAAGGGAGCCTCTATGAACACCGGCGGCAGCATGACCAAGGCGGAGCTCGTCGAGGAGGTCTCGCGCGTTTCCGATCTGACGAAGAAGCATTCGGAAGTCATCGTCGACACGGTCTTCAAGAGCATCATCGACGCGCTGCATCGCGGCGAGAAGATCGAGTTGCGGGGGTTTGGCAGCTTCCGCCTGCGCCGGCGCGAGCCGCGCAAGGGACGCAACCCGAAAACGGGGGACAAGGTGGACGTCCCGCCGAAGAAGGTGCCGTACTTCAAGCCGGGCAAGGAACTGAAGGAGCTGATCAACCGCGAGGCTGATGCGCCGGCTCCGCCGGTGCCTCCCGCGCTGACCGGATCGTCCGATCTCGCCGGAGTCTAGCTACGTTGGATCAATTGTGGAGCCCCTGGCGGCTCGCCTACATCACCGGTAAGGCGAGCCCCGGGGGCTGTGTTTTTTGTGACGCGCTCGGCGACGCGGCCGCCCCGTTGATCGTGCATCGAGGGCGCACCTGCTTCGTCATCCTCAACCTGTTCCCCTACAACAATGGTCACCTGATGGTGATCCCCAACCGTCACATCGCCACGCTGACGTCGGCCACGTCCGAAGAACTGTGCGAGATGATGGAGCTGACCCGTCGCGCGGAGATCGCGTTGACGGAAGCGTTTGCCCCGCACGGGATGAACATGGGGATCAACCTGGGGAAGCCCGCGGGGGCGGGCATCCTCGATCACGTGCACATGCACGTGGTGCCGCGGTGGAACGGCGATACGAACTTCATGACCGTCATCGGCCAGACGCGCGTGCTGCCGGAAGAACTGCCCGCGACCGCCGACAAGCTGCGGCCGATCTTCGAGAGACTCGCTTCACGTCAACGCTGAACGCTGTCTATGCACATGAATGCACAAATCTTGTGCTACGTGCGGATCTGCTCTACGAGACCTTGCGGTCAGCGGCGAGCGCACGTACTCGCGGGCCGTGGAGCGCGCGATGCACGATGACCGCAACTTTCCGGCCATCGCGAAGGTGTCCTCGCTACAGCATCGGCAGATCCCTCGCCGCTGAGAGATAGAATCGATCGTCATGATTCTCGACCTCACCGACGAACAGAAGGCGTTTCAGCAGCACGTCGCCGGGTTCGCGACGGCGAGGATCGCGCCGTCGGCGGCGGTGATCGACGAGCGGGGCGTGTTTCCGCGCGAGCTCGTGAAAGAGGTCGCCGAACGCGGGCTGCTCGGCGTCACGATTCAAAAGACGTGGGGCGGCGGAGGGCGCGACTACGTCAGCTACGCGCTGGCCGTGGAAGCGCTGGCGCGCGCGAGCGCCGTCATCTCGGTCATCGCCAGCGTGAACAACTCGCTGGTTGCGGAGCCGATCGAGAAGTTCGGCACCGATGGGCAGAAGCAGACGTGGCTGCGACAACTGGTCACGGGCAGCGTACTCGGCGCGTTTGCGCTGTCCGAGGAGCACGCCGGATCCGATGCGGCGAACCAGCAGACCGTCGCGCGGCTCGACGAACAAGGATACGTCCTCAACGGGCGCAAGGTCTGGATCGCGAACGCCGCGGCGGCGAGCGTTGCGATTGTGTTCGCGGCGACGCAGCCTGGCAGCCGCGGCCGCGGGATCGGCGCTTTTCTCGTGCCGCTGGACACGCCGGGCATCAAGCGGCTCGCGACACCGGATTCGCTCGGCGTGCGCGGCCTCGGCTGCGTGGACCTGCAGTTCAACGACGTGCGTGTCGAAGCGGACGCGCTCCTCGGCGGTCCGACCGATGGATTCCGTGTCGCGATGTGGGCGCTCGACGGCGGCCGCGTCGCGATTGCGGCGCAGGCCCTCGGCGTCGGGCAAGCCGCGCTCGATGCGGCAATCGCCCATGCCAAGCAGCATGAAGCCTTCGGGCAGCCGATTGCGAACTACCAGGCGATCCAGTGGATGCTCGCGGACAGCGCGACCGAGCTCGATGCCGCGCGAATGCTGATGCTCAAAGCGGCCGATGCGCGGCAGCGCGATCAACGTCCGACCCTCGAAGCCTCCATGGCGAAGCTGAGTGCGTCGGAAGCGGCGCACCGCGCCGCGGATCGCGCGATGCAGATCCTCGCGTCACACGGGTACCGTCGCGGCGCGCTCGTCGAGCGCCTCTTCCGCGACGTGCGGGCGACAGAGATCTACCAGGGCACATCGGAAGTGCAGCGGATGGTGATTGCCGAGCACATCCTTTCCGAATAGCCGAGCGTCGAGACCGGTGGGACGATTCTTGCTCTGAGAATCGTCATGGCAACTCCCTACAACTCACAATTACGCTACCTCGACGCGGACGACATCGACGACTCCGCGATCGACTTCGACGGCCTCGACGTGCGCGGCGCCGACGGGCACAAACTCGGCGATCTCGACGGTTTCATCGTGGACTCGACTTCCGGTCGCGTCTATCACGCCGTCGTTGATTCGGGCGGCTGGTTCACGTCGCGCCGGTTCCTTCTGCCGATAGGGCACGCGCGGCTGGACGCCGATCGACGCGCTCTGACCGTCGACGTCACCAAGGACCGGATTCGACAGTATCCGGAGTTCGACGCCGACCGTTTCCGCAAATTCACAGACGATGAGATGCGCGCCTTCGAGCAGCGCATGTCGGTCGTGTGCTGTCCCGACGACGCGCAGAGTGTGGACGCCGTGGTGCAATACGACACCCTGCGTCACTATTCGCAACCCGACTGGTGGAAGCGCGACTACAATCGCGCGGATCGGTTCCGCGACGTCGCGCGAGTCGCCGATCGAGACATCCCCGGCCGTCGTACGGCGGCGGAGACCTCAGCCGCGGCGCGCGAGCGTGAACGCGCGCGTGAGACCTACGACCGCGAGCACGCTATGGCGCACGATCGCTCTCGTAACGGCGGCGAGGTCAGTCCGCAGGTGGACGGCCGCGCGCAGCCTGGTGACGTGCTGGGCATTCGAACGGGCGGTGAGCAGAGCCACCTCGGCGAGGACGCCGAGGACGAGAACAAGCGGCGGCGAGACGCGGAACGTAACGCTGCCAAGCCGAATCGCGAGTAGGTTCGGAGGACCGGCCTTTGCCGCTCCGCGGCTTCGGCGAGGCAGGCGCTGTGGTGTTTCGTGGTCGGCGCTCAGCAGGACAGCCCGCCTTGACCGCGAAGCGGCCAAGGCGGCCTCGCCGTAGCCCGCGTGATTTGCGAGCGGGCGGAGGCGGGCGTCCTTCTCACCCAAGCAACTGCTTCGCGATTGTCTGAAGCTGCAGATTGGACGTTCCTTCGTAGATCTGTCCGATCTTCGCGTCGCGGTACAGCTTTTCGACCGGGTACTCTTTCACGAATCCATTGCCGCCGAATAAATTGACCGCGAGCGAGGCGACGCGCTCGGCGACTTCCGACGAGAAGATCTTGCAGATCGCCGCCTCGGTGAGAAACGGCCGGCCGGTATCGCGGAGCCGCGCGGCGTTGTAGACCGTCAGCGTCGCGGCTTCGACGTCGGCGGCGGCGCGCGCGAGCTGGTGCTGCACGGCCTGGAACTCCGCGATAGCCTTGCCGAACTGTTTGCGTTCCTTCGTGTACTTAATCGCGTGCTCGAGCGCCCCCTTGGCGAGACCGATCATCTGCGCGCCGATGCCGATCCGCCCTTCGTTGAGTGTTTCAATCGCGCTCTTGTAGCCCTTGCCGACCTCGCCGAGCACGTTTGCCTTCGCCACGCGGCACTCCTCGAAGATCAGCTCGCACGTGCTGCTGGCGCGGATGCCGAGCTTGTCTTCCTTCTTGCCGACCGTGAAGCCCGCAAATCCTCGTTCGACGACAAACGCGGTAATGCCGCGATAGCCCGCCTCGGGATTGACCGTCGCAAACACGAGGAAGATGTCCGCCTCGTTGCCGTTCGTGATCCAGAGTTTGCGGCCGGTGACTAGATATGCATCGCCATCTTCTCGCGCGCGCGTTGCGAGCGCGAAGGCATCGCTGCCGGATCCGGCTTCCGACAGCGCGTACGCACCAACACTGCCGGACGCCATCTTTGTCAGGTAGCGGCGCTTGAGATCATCATGGCCCCAGCGCATGAGTGCGTTGATGACGAGCGTGTTCTGCACGTCCACGAGCACGCCGACTGACGGGTCGACACGCGATAGCTCTTCAACGGCAAGGACCGAGTGGAAGAACGTTGCGCCGGTGCCGCCGTAGGTCTCGGGAATCTCGATCCCCATCACGCCGAGGTCGAACAGCTTGTCGATCAGCGCGCGCGGAATTTTCGCGTGCTCATCCATTTCGCGCACGATCGGCCGGACCTGGGCCTCGGAAAACTCGCGCACACTGTCGCGGAAAATGCGTTCATCCTCCGCCAGCACCGTTAGCGGCTGCGGATTGTCGATCATCTGTTCGGGCATTCCCGGAATGTTATCATTGCCACTTCTGCCCGTCCTTTCCGGCTGGGCGCTGGCGCGGGGCGTCTAAATACTTATGCGCGCGAGCCTTCGACTCCTTGCCACCGTCATCGTCCTCCTTGGGCTTGGCGCTGCGAGCCGTGCGCCTTCGGTCGTCGAGGCGCAGCAGCAGTCGCCGCCGGCACAGCCGCCGCCGGCGCAGCAGCCGCCCGCACAACAGCCGGCGCCGCCGCCTGCCGGCGGTACGCAGCAACAGCCTCCGGCCGGACAGCGGCCGGTGATCCGTAGCGGCATCAACTTCGTCAGCGTCGACGTGATCGTCACGGACAAGAAATCCGGCGAAGTGGTGCTCGATCTGAGCAAGGACGACTTCGACGTCCGCGAAGACAAGAAACCGCAGCGTGTCGACACGTTCGAGGTCGTGAAGATCGATCCCATTATCGAAGCGGCCACGCCGCCCAGGGAAATCCGGAGCCTCGAGGACGAGGAGCGCGAGGCGAAGCTGCCGAACGTGCGGCTGTTCGTGATCCTTCTCGACGACTACCACGTGCGGCGCGGCAACGACCTCGCGGTGCGCAAGCCGCTGATGGACTTCGTGGAGAACCAGCTCGGGCCGCAGGATATGGTCGCGATCATGTACCCGCTCACGCCGGTCACCGCGCTCACGTTTACGCGGAACCGCGACTCGCTGCTGGCATCGATCAGCAAGTTCGAAGGCCGCAAGGGTATCTACGAACCGCGAAACGAGTTCGAGGAGCGCTATTTCTACTATCCGGTCGCAACCGTTGAATCGATCCGCAACGACGTCTCGATGAGCGCGGTGAAGGCGGCGGCGGTGCGCCTCGGCGGCATGCGCGAGGGACGCAAGTCGATCATTTTCGTCAGCGAAGGGTTCGTGAGCTCGATTCCGCCACAGCTGAACGACCCGTCGGCTGCCATGCCGCGCGTCGGCAACCGCGTGTCTCCGGGCATCGAGGCGGCGAACGATCCCCGTTCGCAGTCGGCGCAGTTCTTCAACGAAGCGGACCTGATGAACCGGTTGAAGGAAGTGTTCGATACCTGCAACCGCAACAACACGTCGATCTACGCGGTGGATCCCCGCGGTCTCGCGGCGTTCGAGTACGGCGTCGAACAGGGCGTCGGCCTGCAGACCGACAAACGTAGCCTGACCCAATCGATCGACACGCTCCGCGTCGTGGCCGACAACACCGACGGCCGCGCGATCGTGAACCGCAACGACATCGCCACCGGCATGAAGCAGATCATGCGCGATTCGAGCGGGTACTACCTGATGGGCTACACGTCCTCGGCCGCGCCGACCGACGGCAAATTCCACACTATCGACGTGCGCGTGAAGCGGCCCGGCGTCGAAGTCCGCGCGCGCCGCGGGTATTGGGCGTATACGACAGAGGACGTCGCGCGGGCGAGCGCGCCGCCGAAAGAAGGACCGCCACCCGAAGTGTCGAACGCGCTGAACGCGATCGCGGAGCCGGCGAGCGCCGGACGTGCCGCGCGCTTCTGGATCGGCACCGAGCGCGGACAGAACGGGAAATCACGACTGACGTTCGTATGGGAGCCGATCGGTGCAGCCGCAGGGCAGACGTCAGACGTGGCGACGCGCGTGGCGCTGACGGCCATGGCCGAGGACGGCCGTCCGCTGTTCCGCGGCAAGGTGCCCGACCCTGATGCGCCTCCCGCGGGTGATAACCCGCCGCCGGTTCCTGGCTACGGGAATATGCCGGCGCCGGCAGCGGCAGCAAATGCGCCGGCCGCGACGACGGCGTCCGCCATGACGACGCCCGGCGCGAGCACCACGTTCGACGTGCCGGCCGGACCGATCGAGCTGCGGATGATCGTGGAGTCCGAGCGGGGGCAGGTCATCGATTCGTCGACGCGCACGCTCACGGTCCCCGACTTCGACAAGACGCAGGTGTCGCTGGGCACACCAAAGGTGTTCCGCGCGCGCACCGCGCGCGAGTTCGTGCAGACGCGCAACAACCCCAACGCAGTCCCGACCGCGTCGCGCGACTTCAGCCGCAGCGAGCGCCTGTTGATCCGCTTCGACGCGTATGCCAGCGGCGGCGCGACGCCGGACGTGACCGCGACGCTGCTCAACCGGGCAGGGCAGAAAATCACCGACATTCCCATCCAGGCCACGGCCGGCCATCCGTTCCAGATCGATTTCATCCTGGCGTCGCTGGCGGCAGGGCAATACGTGATTCAGATCGACGCCAAGAACGGCTCCGGCACCGCCCAGCAGATGGTCGGGTTCAAGATCGGAACGTAGCGCCTGCGGCCCGCGCGAGGCGACGGAGTGAACCGGCGCGAAGCGCCGGCGCCGAGCGCGAGCGCGTGGGGGTGGGGCCCCACGCGCGTTGATAAATGCAGACGCCGCCGGAAGTCGGTGTTGGTCAGCGACTGCCGCCTCTTTGTGCTACCATTCCAGACATGTCCAAAATGGATATGTCCGATCCGCTCAAGCCCGCGGTGTTCCACATCCTGCTCGCGCTGGCGGATGGACCGGTGCACGGCTACGCCGCGATGCAGGCCGTCCGCGAGCGATCTGCCGGCAGCGTCCGCCTCAGCACCGGATCCTTCTACCGCCACTTGTCCCGTCTGCTCGACGACGGGCTCGTCGAGGAAGCGTCCGGGCGCCCGGCCGACGACGATCCGCGGCGCGGCGCCTACTATCGCGTCACGCCCCGCGGCCGCCAGGTGCTCGCGCGCGAGCGCGATCGGCTGGCGTCCCTGGTTGCCGCGCTCGACGCCTTGCGGCCCGCGCCTCGCCGGGGGCGCGCATGACCACCGCCGAACGGATTTTCACCGCGCTCCTCAGGCTCTATCCGGCACGGACGCGCGCCCGCTTTGGTGTGGCGATGCAGCATGCGTTCGCGTGCGACCTGCAGGCTGCACGTGGACGGGGCATTCGAGCGCTGGCCGTGTTCTGGGCCATTACCTTCGTTGACACCATCCGATGTGCGCTTGCGGATCGCGTCGGCGGTCCCGCTATCCGCGCGAGCGTGACCATCGACTGGCGCGATGCCTGGCGAGCGCTGCGCTCCGCGCGGCTCGTGACCGTATTCGCGGTGCTCTCGCTCGGGCTGGGAATCGGCGGCGTGACCGCCCTGTTCACGATCCTCAACAGCCTTGCCTTCAAACCGCTGCCGGTGCGTGATGCCGATCGTCTCGTGCTCCTCGATGACGATTCATGGACCAACCCGATCTGGGAAGCAATTCGCGGCCGTCAGCGGGATTTTGCGGATGGCGCGTTTGCCTGGGCGGGTGACCGGTTCAGCGTGTCCGACACCGCGGCCACCGATATCGTCGACGGCCTGTGGGTGAGCGGAGAGATGTTCGACGTCCTCGGCATCGTGCCCGCGCTCGGGCGCGCGCTGACGCCCGCCGACGACGTGCGGGGTGGCGGCAGCGAAGGGCCGGCTGCCGTGATCAGCCACCGCATCTGGCAGGGGCGCTACGGCGGTTCCCCCGGCGTCATCGGGCGGTCGCTGTCGATCGAGCGCGTGTCGTTCACGATCGTCGGCGTGGCGCCGCCCGGTTTCCTGGGACCCGAAGTCGGCCGCACGTTCGACGTGGCGATTCCACTCGGAACAGAGCCAGTCGTCAGGCGCGACGCGAGCGGCCTCGATCGGCGCGGGTACTGGTGGCTCAACATCATGGCGCGGCTGAAGCCCGGCCAGACGGTGGAGCAGGCGACGGCGGCGCTGCAGGCACTCCAGCCGCAGATTCGCGCGGAAACCTTGCCCACGATGCGCCGCCCTGAGGATCTCGCGCGCTATCTCGCGGATCCGATGGAGCTGACGCCGGCAGCGGGCGGACGATCGCCGCTTCGCGCCAGGTACGGGCAGCCGCTCACTGTGATTCTCGCCGTGGTTGGCACCGTGCTGCTGATTGCCTGCGCGAACATCGCCAACCTGCTTCTCGCACGCGCCTCGACACGCCGGCACGAGCTCACCCTGCGCCTGGCGCTCGGCGCGTCGCGATTCCGCATCGCGCGCCAGCTCCTGGCCGAGAGCGTACTCATTGCGGGAACCGGAGCGCTGCTCGGGCTGCTTCTCGCCCGCTGGGGCAGTGCGGCGCTGGTGGCGCAGCTCACCACTTTTGCCGACGCGGTTCGCCTCGATCTCACGTTCGACTGGCGCGTGCTCGCGTTCGCGACCGCGGTCACCGCGGCGGCCGCGGTGCTGTTCGGCGTGGCGCCGGCGCTCACGGCCGGCCGCATGACGCCGAACGAAACGTTGAAGGATCACGGCAGGGCCGGTTCCAGGGACTCGCGTTTCGGTGTGCGCCACGCAAGCCTGGTCCTGCAGGTCTCGCTCTCGCTCGCGCTCGTGGTTGCAGCGGGGCTGTTCCTGCGCACCTTCTCCGCGTTGAACGGTCGCGAGATGGGATTCGACCGGCGCGGTGTTCTGCTGGTGGATGTGGACGTCAGCCGCAACCCCGCGCGTGACGAGGCGAGAAGTGCGCTGCTGGCGCGGTTGCGCGACGCAGCCGCGGCGGTTCCGGGCGTTGCGGTTGCCGCGGTGTCGTACACGGCCCCCACGGCGCGTCGCGGCGGCAACACCGGCATTGCATTGCCGCCGGGCTCGGGCGTCACAGGCCGGCAGCGCATGTCGTGGGTCAATGCCGTCAGCGGGGGCTGGTTCCAGACATTCGGCGTTACGCTGACCGCCGGCCGCGACTTCGATGCGCGTGACGTTCCCGGCGCACCACGCGTCGCCATCGTCAACGAGACCTTCGCGCGAAGGTTCCTGGACGGCGGGTCGGGGGTTGGTACGACGTTCCGCACCGCCGGGCCGAGTCCAGGACGCACGCCGGACCCGACATACGAAGTCGTGGGAATCGTGCAGGATGTGATCTATCGGTCCGTGCGCGCCCCGATGGAGCCGACGATGTATCTGCCGGTAGCGCAGTGGGAGAACCCCGCCGCGAGTGCGTTTATTGCGGTGCGCGCGGCGGCCGGCCCGCCCGGGCGATTGTCGCGAGGTGTGGCCGATGCGGTGCAAAAGGAAGATCCGACGGCGGTGCTGTCGTTCCGATCTCTCGACGAGCAGGTGGCCGCCTCGCTGGTACAGGAGCGGCTCGTGGCCATGCTGGCGGTGTGCTTCGGGGCACTGGCATTGCTGCTTGCCGCGGTCGGCCTCTACGGTGTGACGTCGTATGCGGTCGTGTCGCGCCGCTCGGAGATTGGAATCAGGATCGCCCTCGGCGCCAGCACCGACGGGGTCGTCAGGCTGATGCTGCGGCGGATCGGATGGCTGGTGGGATGCGGGGTCCTGCTGGGGGCATGCCTGTCGGCATGGGCATCGACGTTCGTCCGCACGCTGCTGTATGGCCT
>JBKOZS010000294.1:0-13958 GCA_046726015.1 Acidobacteriota bacterium | reverse complement strand
CTGCGCTTCGAGTGGACGTCGTTCCCGTGGGGCTCCGATCATTACTTCCAGCACGGCCGCATGATGCCGGCCAACGCGCTCGAGCAACTGCGCCCGTTCGATGCCATCTTCTTCGGCGCGGTCGGCGATCCGCGGATCCAGGACAACGTCACGCTGGACGGCCTCCTGCTGCCGATTCGACGCGGATTCGATCAATACGCCTGCGTGCGCCCTGCGGTCCTCTACCCGGGCGTGCGCGGCCCGCTCTCCGGACGGCAGCCCGGCGACATCGACTTCGTTGTCGTCCGCGAGAACACCGAAGGGGAGTACGCACAGATCGGTGGCGCCCTCCATTCCGGTGGTTCACACGAAGTGGCCGTGCAGTCGGCGCTGTTCACGCGGCATGGAACCGAACGCGTCATTCGCTTTGCCTTCGAACTCGCGCGGCGTCGCAACCGCAAACGCCTGCTGACATCCGTGACCAAGTCCAACGCGCAGGGCTTCAGCATGGGGTTCTGGGATCGCGTGTTCGCCGATGTCGCCCCGGAGTACCCCGACATCAGGACGGAATCACTGCTGGTCGACGCGGCGTGCATGGACCTCGTCAGGCGCCCGCACGACTTCGACGTCATCGTCGCCTCCAATCTCTTCGGCGACATCCTCACCGACCTGAGCGCGGCTATCACGGGCAGCCTCGGCCTCGCGCCGAGTGGGAACCTGAACCCGGCCCGCACCTTCCCGTCGATGTTCGAGCCGGTCCACGGCTCGGCGCCCGACATCGCCGGACGCGGCGTCGCGAATCCGATGGCGAGCATGTTGGCGGGCGCGATGATGCTGGAATTTCTCGGCCAGGAGGAGGCCGCAAGGCTGACAGAGCACGCTGTGCTTCGCGTTCTTGCCGACCAACGCGACGTCACCCCTGACCTGGGAGGACGAGGCACCACCGAGAGCGTGACGGCCGCCGTCCTTGGCGTCATCGGGAAAACACCGTAAGGAAACAAATACAGAAGTATTACAGTCGTCCGTCCCGCCTGTTGGTATCGTCGCCACGCGACAGACAGAAGGTTCCTCAGGTTCTCGGGTTCCCCGTTCTACAGGTTCTGGTTCCCGGTTCCACAAGTTCTGGTTCATGGTTCTACGGCCGGGTTCCAGGGTTCGATGAGTCCCAACTGCCGAACCTATCGAACCCGAACGACGGGAACCTATCGAACCCGAACCCAGAGAACGTGGAACCCCGGGGAACCCGGGAACCATCTTTTGATCGTCGAGGTGCGGAAGATGGATTCGGCGACGTTGATGTACGGACGGAAGTACCAGAAGGGCTGGAGCGGCATCACCACGATCGCGATGAGCGGCTTTCACGCCGGCGCCATCGCCGCATTCTTCTTCATCGATGGTGGGGCCATCGTTGCTGCACTCATTCTGTACTGCGTGGCCGGTATGCTGGGCATCGGCATGGGGTATCATCGCCTGCTGACCCACAGGGGCTACAAGACATACAAGTGGGTCGAATACTTTCTCACCTGGTGCGGCACACTCGCGCTCGAAGGGGGCGCGATCTTCTGGGTCGCAACGCATCGCATTCACCATCAGCACTCCGACCACGACGGAGATCCGCATACGCCGCGCGAAGGCACGTGGTGGGCGCACGCCGGCTGGATCTTGAGCGGCGAAGGGCTGCATCACGATGCGTCGGTGCTCGCGCGGTACGTGCCGGATCTCGTCCGCGATCCGGCGCACGTGCGGCTGTCGAAATGGCACTGGACGTCCAATGTCATCGTTGGTCTCGCGCTCCTGGCGTTCGGCGGCATCCCCTACGTGCTCTGGGGCATCTTCTTCAGAACGACGATTGGCCTTCATGCAACGTGGCTGGTGAACTCGGCCACGCACAAGTGGGGCACGCGACGCTTCGGCACGCCCGATGACTCCACGAACAACTGGTGGGTGGCGCTCCTCACGTTCGGCGAAGGCTGGCACAACAATCATCACGCGCATCCGACCAGCGCGCGTCACGGCCTCGCGTGGTACGAAGTGGACCTGAACTGGATGGGTATCCAGGCCCTGCAGCTCCTTGGGCTCGCCTGGGATATCAAGCTGCCCCGTCTCACCCAGGCCGTGCGCGCGCACCGCGAACATCCTGACGCCGCCTGACGCCCGGCGCTACGTAAAACACCGTAACGCGCCGTGCGGCACGGAGTTGCATCTCGGATGACGGAATTGGCGGCTCCGCGCGACCGAAGCCGGCCCGAACCACCGATAATCCCGCATCTTTTGGCCGGGCACCGCCCTTGCTCTGGGAGCTTCGAGGCCTCAGCAATCTCCAGGAGGAGGACCGTGATGCCCGTGAAGAAATCGGTGCGCTCGAAGACGTCGGCCGGCGCGAAGAAGTCGTCGCGCTCGAAGACGAAGAGCGGCATGCTTGGCGCCGGCGTGATCGTGATGGGGATGGTTTGCCTGATGGCTGTCGCGATGGTGATGGCCGCGCGCGAATCATCGGACGCTCCTGAGATCAGGACGCCAGACGTGCAGGCGCAGGCTGGTTCCGACAGGATGTCGGCAAGGAAGGCCCCGGTCTCGAAGCCTTCCGAGGTCGGTCTCGCGGCGACGCCGACGACGGGCGTGATCGCTGCCGACGAGTCCGCCATGGAATCGGCCTCCGAGTCATCCACGAAGAAGGGGGCGTCGGTGACGATTTCCGGATGCCTGCAGCGGGACAACGATGCGTTCCGCCTGAAGGACACGAGCGGCGCCGATGCGCCGAAGGCGCGCAGCTGGAAGTCGGGGTTCCTGAAAAAGGGATCAGCGGCGATCGATCTCGTCGACGCGGCCGGCTCGGCGCGGTTGAAGGACAACGTCGGGAAGCGCGTCAGCGTGACCGGCACGCTGACCGATCGCCAGATGCAGGTGCGCTCGCTCCGCCGCGTTGCCTCGTCCTGCCAGTAGACGCCGCAGAGACTCAGTGACCGGAGGCCACGGAGAGCACGGACGCTCGTGCCCTTCGTGGCCTTTTTCGTGGCAGTTCCTTATGACTCTCACATCTTGACAATCATGATGTAGCGGCAGTATCGTCCGCCGTGTGGACGACCAGCCGAACACCGACGTGATCCAGGGCACGCTGGACATGTTGATCCTGAAGACCCTGAGCCTGGAGCCGATGCACGGCTTCGGCATCGCGCGTCGCGTCGAGCAGATCTCGCGCGGCGTGTTCAAGGTCAACCCGGGATCCCTCCTCACGGCGCTCCAGCGCCTGGAGCGCGCCGGCTGGCTGGACGCCGAGTGGCGCCAGACGCCCAACTCGCGTCGCGCGAAGGTCTACACGCTCACCCGTAGCGGCAGGAAACAACTCGAGGCCGAAACCGCGGACTGGAACCGGCGCGCGGCCGCGATTGCACGATTGCTGAAAGCTGAGGGGTAGCCGCATGTCGTTCTGGCGCCAGCTCACGCGCGGCCTGCGAGTGCTGACACGTCGCAGCGCGGCCGACGAGGAGGTCGCCGCCGAAGTGCAGCACTACCTCGACGAGGCAACCGATGCGTGGGTCGCGCGCGGCCTCGCCCCCGACGCCGCCCGGCGCGCGGCGCGCCTGGAAGTCGGCAATCCCGTGGTGATGCGAGAACAGGTGCGCTCGTACGGCTGGGAGAACGCCGTCAGCACGCTCGGCATCGATCTCCGCTACGCGCTGCGCCGCCTGCGTGCGAGGCCCGGTTTCGCGTTGGTGGCCGTGGTGACGCTGGCGCTCGGCATTGGCGCGAGCACCGCGATCTTCAGCGCGGTCAATCCCATCCTCTTCGAGCCACTTCCCTACCCGCAGGCGCGCCGCGTCACGATGCTCTGGGATCGCGGCACCGCTGGTTCACGCCTGGACGTCACGTTCGGCACCTACCGCGAACTGGTCGAGCGAAGCGTGTCATTCGAGGCGATTGCCGTGATGAAGCCGTGGCATCCGACCATCACGGGACCGGCGGAACCGGAACGGTTCGATGGACAGCGCGTGAGCGCGAGTTACTTTCGCGTCCTGGGTGTCCAGCCGGCGATTGGCCGCGACTTCGGGCAATCCGACGACCGTCTCAACGCCGCAAACGTCGTCCTTATCAGCGACGGACTCTGGCGCCGCCGTTTTGCTGGAGACGCGGCGATCGTCGGACAGCCGATCACGCTGGACGGCAACGCGTTTACCGTCATTGGCGTGATGCCCCGCGCATTTGACAACGTCCTCGCCCCTTCCGCCGACATCTGGTCGCCGCTGCAGTACGACATGTCGCTCGGGCGGGCGTGGGGGCATCACCTCCGCATGGCTGGCCGTCTGCGGCCCGATGTGCGCCTCGAACGGGCTCGCCGCGAGCTCGATGAAATCGCCGCGGCGCCGATGCCGGCGTTTCCAAGAGCGCCGTGGGCCGCACTCAACCAGGGCCTGCTCGTCGTTTCGTTGCAGGAGGAGGTCACGCGCGCCGTGAAACCGGCGCTGCTGGCGGTCGCCGGCGCGGTGATCCTGGTGCTCGCCATCGCCTGCGTCAATGTCACGAACCTGCTGCTCGCGCGCGGCGCCGAGCGGCGCGGGGAACTGGCGATGCGCACCGCCCTCGGCGCGTCACGGCCCCGGCTGATCGCGCAGGTGCTCACCGAGAGTCTCCTGCTCGCGATCGTTGGCGGCGCGGTTGGAGTGGTTGTCGCGAATGCTGGTGTGCGCGCGCTGCTCGCGGTCAGTCCTCCCGGGCTGCCGCGGCTTGGCGCGATCAGGCTCGACACAGCGGTGTTCGCTTTTGCGCTTGCCGTCACGACCGTCATTGGCCTGCTCGTTGGATTGCTGCCCGCGCTGGACGCATCGCGAACAGACCTGCACGGTACCGTGCAGCACGCCTCCCGTCGAGCCGCCGGTGGACATCACTGGACACGGCAAGCGCTCGTGATCGCGGAGGTGGCGCTGGCGTTAGTGCTGCTCGCGGGTTCGGGACTGCTGCTGCGCAGCGTGCACCGGCTCTTCGCGGTAGCTCCGGGCTTCGACGCGTCGCACGTGCTCACGATGCAGGTACAAACGTCCGGGCAGCGGTTCGATGATCCCGGCGTCACGCATCAGTTCTTCAGCGACGCGCTGGAGGCCGTTCGCCGGGTGCCCGGGGTCGTCAGCGCTGGCTTTACGAGCCAGTTGCCGCTGAGCGGCGACAACGACGTCTACGGCGTGCATTTCGAAATGGCGCGCGACGGCAGTCGAACTGCCGAGAACGGCGCCTTCCGGTACGCCGTCACGCCAGGCTACCTGGAAGCCATGGGGATCCAGTTGCGCCGGGGCCGCCTGCTCGATGCGCACGATGCGGCCGGGGCCCCGACGGCCGTACTGATCAACGAATCATTCGCGAATCGAAGGTTCCGCGACCAGGATCCGATCGGCCAGCGTCTTCACATCGGTGCGGATACCGGACCATGGGCCACGATCGTCGGGATCGTCAGCGATGTGAAGCAGATGTCGCTGGCGCTCGACTTCGCGGATGCGGTGTACATTCCAACCACGCAGTCGCCATTCGCGGACAGTGCGCTGTCGCTGGCGATTCGCACGCGCGGCGACGCGGCCGCACTCGCGCCTGCCGTCAGAGACGCGATCTGGTCGGTGGACAAGGATCAGCCGATCGCCCGCGTGGCCACGATGGAGAGCCTCCTTGCCGCGTCCGCCTCCGAGCGGCGGTTTGCGCTGATCCTCTTCGAGGCGTTCGGCCTGGTGGCACTGCTGCTTGCCGCCACGGGGATCTACGGCGTGCTCTCAGGCAGCGTCACCGAGCGCGTGCGCGAAATCGGCGTGCGCTCGGCGCTGGGCGCCACGCGCGGTAGCATCCTGACGCTGATCGTGCGCCAGGGAATGACCCTCACGATGGTTGGCATCGCGATCGGACTGACCGGTGCGCTTGCCGCGAGCGGCGCGCTCGTCACACTGCTCTTCAGCGTCACCCGGCTCGACCCCATGACCTATGCAGGCGTCGTCGTGCTGCTGCTGGGCGTATCGGCCGTGGCGTGCTGGATTCCGGCATGGCGGGCCGCGTGTGTCGATCCCTCGATCACCCTGCGGGCCGAGTAACCGCTAAGGTTTTGGAATCCTCAACGTTGCGCTGATCATGGCGCTTCCACTCATCCCGTAGATCAACGTGAGCGGATGGAGCCACGCCGGGCCAAGCTTGTACGCGCCGAACCAGAGGCGTTCATCAATCCGTCCAAGGAAGACTGCCGCGCCGAAGAGCGCAACGATCAGGATGCTCGTCGGAATGGGCGTGCCTTCGAAGTATTTCACCTTGCCCGTTTCACGGTCCGCAAGGGCCGCGGCCGTCACGTTGAAGCGGGCGAGGCGGCTCACGCCGCAGACGACGAAGTAGACGAGGATGAGCATGTCCCAGCCGCCGCGGAGTCCGAGCGTAAAGCCGAGCACGGCGGGCGCCACGCCAAACGAAATGACGTCGGCGAGCGAGTCGAGGTCGGCGCCGAGCAGCGACTGCCGTCTCCGGTTCAGGCGCGCGACGTAGCCGTCGAGCGCGTCACAGACCAGCGCCAGCGGGAGCAGCACGAACGCCGTCCACAGGAAGCGGCGTTCGCCGGCGGCGATGTAATCGAGGCACAGGAAGATGGCAATCGTGCCGCAGGCCGCATTGCCAATCGTCAGCGCATCGGCCCAGGTGTACGACCGCAGCATCGACAGGTGACGGCGGGGTGCGTTCATGACCGCGCCACTCTACTCCGCACGACATCAGAATCAAGTTGACACGCCTGATTACACAGCGAGGACGGAGTTTGTGCAGACCGAACGCACCGGTGCGAGCCGGACGAGGAGGCGCAGGCCATGAGCGACCTGGCAGCGCAGCGGCGCTTTTTCGCGGAAGAAGTGCAGATGATAGCCAACCTGCGATCCGTGGCGCTGGTCGAGGCGCTCGCGACGGTGGCACGCGAACGTTTTCTCCCTCAGGGCCCGTGGACCATCCGGAGCGAAACCGACGTGGTTGCCGGGCCGCGCATTACATCCGACGCGGACCCTCGGCACGTGTATCACAACATCGGGATCGCGATCGATCCCGCACGGTTGCTGTTCAACGGCGTGCCGGGACTGCTGTCGATGGCGATCGACGCGCTCGGGCTTCAGCCGGGCGCGCGCGTGATGCACCTCGGCACCGGAACTGGCTATTACACGGCGTTGATGGCCCACTGCGTGGGGTCCGGCGGGCGCGTGCTGGGCCTGGAAGTCGACGCAACCCTGGCCTCCCGCGCGGCCGCGAATCTTGCGTCGATGCCATGGGTGGAAGTCCGACATGGCGATGGCAGCGCGTCACTCGAAGAGCCGTTCGACGCGATGTTGATCAACGCCGGTGTCACTCACCCGCTCGACGCCTGGCTCGACGGGCTGGCGCCGGCAGGACGGATCGTCCTTCCGCTCACGGCAACCATGGGGAGCATGGGGAACATCGGCAAGGGGCTGATGCTACTGCTGACACGCACCGCCGATGCGAACGTGTTCGACGTGCGAGTGCTTTCATTCGTCGCGATCGCCTTCGACCCTTCGTGACCTTCGACGCTTCGTGCCCTTCGACCCTCGTGGCCTTCGACCCTTCGTGACCTTCGACGCTTCGTGCCTTGACAATCTGGGTATCCGACGGTACATTACCCAGACAATCTGGATATGGCGCCATCACCGAACGAACTGCTTCACGGCACACTCGAAACATTGATCCTCAAGACCCTTGCGCGCGGGCCGCGGCACGGCTACGCGATCGCCCGCTGGCTCGAGGACAGCACGGGCGACGTGCTGCAGATCGAAGATGGATCGCTCTACCCCGCGCTGTATCGCATGGAACAGCGCGGATGGATCCAGGCTGAATGGGGCACGTCGGAGCTCGGCCGCAAGGCGAAGTTCTACAAGATCACTCCCCTGGGCCGGAAGCGTCTCGCCGCCAGCACTGCGGAGTGGGCGCGCTTCTCGAGTGCCATCTCTAAGGTGCTGCTGACCGTCTAATCACACTGATCGTCCGTGTAATCCATGTTATCCGTGTGATCCGTGTAATCCGTGTGATCCGTGGTTAGGGTCAGTGGATTTTCGAACGCGCTTTCCCTTACGGCTGGGCCGCCCGAGCGTCGACGAGGAAGTCGACGCGGAGCTCGAGTTCCATCTTGCGATGCGCCGGCGCGAGCTGATGGCGCAGGGCATGACGGCGTCGCAGGCGCGCCAGGCCGCGTTGGACAAGTTCGGAGACCTCAGGCGCGCACGGCGCGAGTGCCGCGTTATCGGTCATCAACGGGAGCAACGGATGCGTCTTCGTCAATACGTCTCGGAACTGCGGCAGGACGCCGCGTTCTCGATCCGCCAGATACTGGCCACGCCGGCATTCAGCGTGGTTGCGATCGCGACGCTGGCGCTCGGGATTGGCGCGACGACGGCGATCTTCAGCGCGGTGAACGCGGTCGTGCTCCGTCCGATCCCCGTCCCCGACCCCGACCGCATCGTCGTGATCAATGAAGTGTGGCGCGATCTGGGCAAGGGCTCGGTGTCCGCCGGCAACTTCGTCGACATGGCGGCCGAGCAGACGGTCTTCGAGTCCCTCACCGCCACGTCTGGCGCGAGCATGACGCTGGCGCGCGAGGAAGGGGCTGAACGCGTGATTGGCGTGCGCGCGAGCGGTGGCTTCTTTGATCTTTACCGCGTGAAGCCCGCGTTGGGACGCGTATTCGGCGCCGCCGAAGATGAACCTGGCCGCGACCAGGTCGTGGTGCTCAGCCACCGCTTTTGGACCCGCCAGTTCGGCGGCGATCCGGGCATCATTGGCCAGCAGATCACCCTCGACGCACGCCCCTACACAGTGATCGGCGTGATGCCCGCGTCCTTCGACTTCACCGCTGACGCAGAGGCGCTGTGGATACCAATCGCGTTTACGCCCGAACGGAAGGCCACGCACGACGAGCATTACCTCTTCGTCCAGGCACGATTGCGGCCGGGCGTGTCGATCGAGCAGGCAGCGCAGCAGCTTGAGGCGATTGCCAGGCGGTTGCAGGAGCGATTCCCGAAAGACAACGCCGAGCGCGAGCTCTCCGCGACCCCGATCATGCAGATCGTCGTCGGCGACTATCGTCAGCGTCTGTTCGTGCTGCTCGGCGCCGTCGCTTTCGTGCTGCTGATCGCGTGTGGCAATGTGTCGAACCTGCTGCTCGCGCGAGGCGCGTCGCGCGCGCGTGAGATTGCCGTCCGCAGCGCACTTGGCGCCGGACAGGGCCGTCTCGTACGCCAGCTGTTCACGGAGAGCCTGGTGCTCGGCCTCACCGCGGCAGCCGCGGGCGTGGCGCTTGCCCGTGCGTTCATTGCCTTGCTCATCGCCTACAGTCCTTCGGGCGTTCCGCGACTCGAGCAAACCAGGATCGATGGCGCCGCGCTTGGTTTTGCGGTGCTGCTGGCGCTTGTTTCCAGCATTCTCTTTGGCCTCGTTCCGGCGTGGCGCGCGTCGCGCACCGACATCAACAGCACCCTGAAGGAAGCCACGCGCGGTGCCGGCTCTCGCGGCGCCAGGGACATCGTCCGATCCACGCTGATCGCCGCGGAAGTTGCCCTGGCCCTCGTGCTGCTCGTCGGCGCGGGACTGTTGATTCGAAGTGCGCTTGAAATGCAGCGTCTCGCACCGGGGTTCAATCCCAAGGGCGTGTTCTCCGGGCGGTTCTCGCTGCCGGCGGTGAAGTATGCGAACGCGGCGTCGCTGCTGCTCGCAACGCAGTCGATTGAAGAGGCGGTCGCGCGCATCCCGGGTGTCACCGCGGCAGCTGTCTCGACCGTGGTCCCCGGCGTCGGAACGTTCTCGAACGGTCTCGTGCCCGAAGGTGAAGCGCACGAGATGCGCAACGTCCGGCAAAGCCAGGCCAGGTTCGTCGCACCGTCGTATTTCGCAACGATGGGGCTGCCAATCGTGAAGGGCCGCGCCTTCCAGGATTCGGATCGCAACGGCGCGCCACTCGTGATGATTGTCAACCAGACGTTGGCGCAGCGGCTCTGGCCCAACCAGGATCCAATCGGCAGGCGCGTGGACTGTTGCGGCGGCGAACCGAAGACGGTGGTTGGAGTCGCGGCGGATGTCCGGGCATTCGGACCGGCGCAGCCGATCGAACCAGAGTTCTACCTCCCGCTCGCGCAATTGGAAGACGTGGCGTGGAACTGGACGCGCCGCACACTCTTCATCGTGGCGCGCACGGAGGGTGACCCGGCGTCGCTTGGTCCGTCGGTTCAGCGCGCGCTCTCCGGCTTCGACCCTGGAGTACCGCTCTTCAGCGTCCGGACGATGGAAGAGCGGATGGCGGAGACGGTCGAAACCGAGCGATTCAACACGATGCTGCTGGCGATGCTCGGTCTCGTCGGGCTGGTGCTCGCCGGCGTGGGGATCTACGGCGTCATTTCGTACTTCGCGACGCAGCGCACGTCCGAGATTGGCATTCGTATCGCCCTCGGTGCGTCGCGTTCCAGCGTCCTGCGCCTGATGATTCGCCAGGCGGCGGTGCCCGTGCTGATCGGCGTCATCGCCGGCGCCGCCGTGGCGATCTTCGCGTCGCGTGTGATCGCCACACAGCTCGTCAACGTACAAACCACGGACCCGGCGACGTTTGCGGTAGTTGCCACAACGCTCGTTTTCGTCGCCTTGGCCGCAGCGCTGGTACCAGCACGTCGGGCCGCGATGCTCGACCCGACGCGCGCTTTACAGACGATCTAGTAGCATCATTTCCTGGCAGCGATCGTTGCCGTGAACACTTCTTCCATCGCCAGGTTCGTGCGACAGCCCCGCAACACGCTCAGCTGATTGCGGCTGTCGGTCCAGATGGCATGCGACACACCGCCAAAGGAGGCCAGCCCCTCATAGTCTCCCTGCTGATTGCCGTAGTTGATCCCGGCGCACGGGAACACGCCATCGCAATCGTGCTCGTTCGAGCTCACGTCCGTGACACGAACATTAGGGAGCCAGGTCGCGCCGCCAGTGCGCGACTGAGAAAAATACACGTCGGTCATGAACCGAAAGCCGGTCGTGTCATTGCGCGTGTCGTAGAACGACACGTTCGCCTCGCCCGTTACGGGATCGACCGCCATCCAGTGATTGAAGCGGTCCACGCCGCTCAACCGGTCCGTGACCGGCTGCGGCGCCGACCACGTGTTCCCCAGATCGTCAGAGAACGATGCCAGGATGTCGGTGTTGCCGGTGGATGTCAGATCCATCCATGAGCAGTAGAGACGCCCACGATGAGCGCCCGCCGATCGATCCGCGTCGCAGGCGGGGTACACGAGCGCTCCGCGGTTGAACTCGGCAGGAATCCCGATGTCGAACGCCAGGCGTTTCGGTGAAATCACGACCGGCTGCCCCCACGTGACGCCGCCGTCGAGCGAGCGGTTGAACGCAATCGTGTTCGCGGCGAAGTCGTTCCACGCGGCAAAGACTTCGCCGTTGGGTCCGACGAACGGGACGGCGCCGATCGCGCGTCCCTGCCCGTGCGGATCGTCGATGCGCGTCACGGTGAACGTCGCGCCATGATCGGTGGACCGCGCGAACCGCACACCGCCTCCCGTCGATCCCCCGACCGCCGCGTCCCACGCGACGTAGACGGAGTCACGGAACGGGCTCGTCGTGTTGGTGTCAACCGCGATCATCGGCTTGTCATTGAAATGGTTCGCGCCGCCCTCCTGCGAGAACAGCGTGAACTGCGACTGCGGATAGGTCCGACCGCCGTCGGTCGACCGCGCGACGCCCATCGCGGTGCCGTTGATGCCGTTGCCGTTCCCGAAAAACACGACAATGTAGCTGTAGAACACAGTGCCGCGCGTATCGAAGGCCAGCGACGGGTCGGAGCCGAAGTTGATGCCATTCCCTTTTGCCGGTGGCAACGGGAGATCCACACCGCCCCAGGTCGCGCCGCCGTCGCTCGAAAAGTATCCGCGCATCGGCAGCCGGAAAATCTCGTTCGATCCGGCCGCGAGCATTCTCGGGCGCATGGGATTGATCGTCACGTAGGTCTCGCTCTGCGGACCACACTCGTTCGATACGTTCACGTTCGGACCGACACTGAATGACGGTTGCCCCGTGCAGGTGTCGGGTCCGTTCGCCGCGAGGTACTGATATTTCGCCCACCACGTGGGCTTGTCGGAACTGTTCGTCTGGCCGAACCCCGAGGCGCCGAACAGGAGGAGGACGGAAGCTGCGGCAGGAGCAACGAAGCGGGAAGACATAACCGGTTCCCTCCTAGAAAGGTGTGGGGGCGGATTATAGGATAGAGCAGACTCATGGGCGCAGGCGCAGTCGCTCGGTCCCGGCGGTCGATGGGTTCTTGAATCGAGCGACCCAGGACGCGACGTCCTCCCAGATCTGCGGCGACAGGTCATGGCCAAGCTCTTCATAGGTCCGCCATTCGAACGGCCGGCCAGCCCTGGCAAGCGTTTGCAGGTTGGCGAGGGTCGTCGGGATCGGGATACTGCGGTCCTCGAGTCCGAGCAACCACAGTGCTGGCGTGGTCAATGCGCTGAGCGTCGGCAGCGGATCGTAGCCGCCCGGTCCCTGGAACGCGGGCATCAGCGCATTGATCTCCGGAAGCGGTCGCGTCGTGTTCTCCGAGAGATCGCTGTAATACATCTCTTGCCCGACGGTGCAGACCGGACCCGAGAAGAGCACGAGGAACGCCGCATCGCCGAGCTGGCGCGCGGCGTGCGGCAGGATCCAGCCCGCCTGGCTCCAGCCCGCCAGTCCGATACGTCGGTGGTCGATCTCCGGTCGCGTGCGAAGAAACCGCACACCGGCGGCGATGTCGCTCGCAAGTTCCGGAAACACCCAGGGACTGTCCTTCGTCCCGACGAATACATACGTCCCCGTTGATTCACCCACGCCGCGCTTGTCGAAACGCAGCACGGCGAAGCCCATTCGGTTCCATTGTGCCGCGAACCTCGCCAGATCCTGCCGTCTGGTCTGGCCCGATCCGTGACCCGCGACAATGGCGGGGAAAGGACCCGTTCCCTGTGGCAGGTCCAGCGTGAACGCGAGGCGCACGTCGCCGTTCTGAAACGACGAGAAAAGCGTCGCCGTTCGACCGGCGAGGGCTTCTCGACCGCACGCGGCTCCGCAGATGCACGAGAGAACTCCCACGGCCAGCCACAAGTTTGGTTTCAAGGCAGCCACCGCCTCAGATTTAGTTGTACGTGTGGATTATATCCAGTCCGAACTTATGAGGATCGGTGAGTTGCTCGGTGCCGCTGCGCTCACACCCAGAGAACGGGCACCTCGTAAAGGCCAAAGTGCCTGTCGTGCGTCACCAGCGTCGCCCCCTCAGATACTGCCTGCGCGATTAGCATGCGGTCGAATGGATCGGTGTGATGGGAAGGCAGGAGCCCTGCTCGCTCGGCGTGCCGTAACGTGATTGGCAGTTCCTCGAACTCACTGTCCTCGACCATCCACGCGAATGAATCCTCGAGCCGGAGCTTCCCGACGCCCTGTTTGATGGCGACTTCCCAGCCGGACACTGCGCTCACCCATACGAGATCGGCGCCGGCAATAGACCTCCGCACGTGTCGCTTTAGTTTCGGACTGTCCGAGCGCCACCACAGGAACGCATGCGTATCGAGGAGGAGGTTCACCGCTTCTTCCCACTGAACGCGGCGAGCACTTCCGCCGGCAGGGGAGCATCGAAGTCGGCTGCAATGCGAATCTTTCCCTTCGACCCGCCGGGACGCCTGCGCGCTCGGGAACGTAGCGGAACGAGGCGGGCCAGTGGCACGCCCGCCTTGGCAATCACGATCTCCTCTCCCGCGGCCGCCTGATCAACGAGCGCTGAGAGTCGAGACTTTGCTTCGTAGAGATTGAACATCCGGGCCATAGAGGTATGGTACGGCGCCGGATCAGGTTGGTCAAGTTGGTCAAGAGGTCGCGTTGGTCTTGACCTTGTTCCGCACCCGCGCGATGGCGCGCTTCAATGACCGCTTGCGCTTGCGCATGTCCGACCAGATGTCGCC
>JBKOZS010000293.1:0-5633 GCA_046726015.1 Acidobacteriota bacterium | reverse complement strand
CCTTTCTGACGCGCTGGCAGGTTCACGACGTCATCGCGCGCTCTGTGGCGAAGCAGGCGGCATCGAGAGGTGTGGACACGCAGGTCTTCCAGGAACACGATCGAGAGGCCGTGGCCTGGCTGCAGAGCGCAGTCACGCTGTAAGCGCCTCTTAGTTAGAAGTGCCTGAGCGTCTCCATCACGCCGCGTGACGGTCCAGGTCGAGAGATCAGGGGCCGCAGGTACTTTCGTCCTGCTACAATGTGTGCGGTACGGCGGATCCGGAGCGCTCTGGAACCGTTGGGGTTCGCAGCCTCCGCCGTTCCAGCCTCCAACGCGCACCGGGTCAGCCGTGCCCTTGCCCGCAAGCAGCCCGCTATGCTGTGGTTTTTTCAACGAGGCGATGAGCACCTCGGATCGGAGTTCACCGGCCTGTACTTCGACCCGACCGACAAGCGCCGCGCGTGGGTCAATATCCTCCGAATCGACCTTTGAAATCCGCTTGAAAACAGGCGGGCACGCAGGCACCCGTGTGCCGAGGTCCGCCGCCCATCTTGCTGTCGAACAGGCCAATCGAGTAATCCTTACTGGCCTGGAGGGACGATGGATCGCAGACGCTTCATACAGCTGGCCGGCATGAGCGCAACCATCGCGGCAGCCGCGGAGGTGCGGGCCGCTGCGCGCATCGCCGCTGATCATCCGGCCGCGCCGCCTGATCGCGGCAACGCGCTGATGAAGGTTGGGACTCAGCACGATTCCTCGGATGAGACGCTCGCGATCCTTGCCGCGCTCGGCGTGAACAACATCTGCAGCACACTTCCGTCAGCCCGGTTCGATCAGGAGTGGTCCGTCGAGGGACTCACACGATTGCGCGAACGCGTCGAGAAATTCGGGATTGCCCTTGACATGGTCCCGCTGCCCCTCAGCTCCAGTGAGATCGGCAGGTCGGAAAATCCCAACATACTGCTCGGCCGAAATCCGGAACGCGACCGCGAGATCGACGACATCTGCCAGATGATTCGTAATGCGGCGCGCGCGGGAATTCCGGCCGTGAAGTACAACCTGACGCTCCTTGGCGTTGTCCGAACCGGCGCTGAACCCGGTCGCGGGGGCGCCAGGTACAGCACCTTCGTGTACGACAAGGCCAAAGCCGATCCGCCGTTGACCGCAGCCGGTCCCGTTCCGCCCGATATGTACTGGGAGCGGATTACGTACTTTCTCGAGCGCGTGATTCCAGTTGCCGAAGAGTACAAGGTGAGGATGGCCTGTCATCCACAGGATCCAGGTATGCCTCGCGGGAAGGGTTTTCGCGGCGTAGAGACGGTTCTCGGCAGCGTCGATGGCCTGAAGCGGTTCATCGACATCAAGTCGAGCCCGTACCACGGTCTCAACTTCTGCCAGGGCACGGTGTCCGAGATGCTCGAGACGCCCGGCGAGCAGATCTTCGACGTCATCCGCTACTTCGGCACGCGAAAAAAGATCTTCAACGTGCACTTCCGCAACATTCGCGGCCGCTTTCTCGATTTCCGCGAGACCTTCATCGACGATGGCGATGTCGACATGTTGAAGGCGATGCGCGTCTACAAAGAGGTGGGGTTCGACGGCATGATGATGCCGGATCATGTCCCGTCGATCGCGGGAGATGCCAGGGGCGCGCAGGCCTTCGCGTACACCTTCGGCTACATCAAGGCGCTAATTGCGGTGGTCGCAGCCGAGGGCGCCTAGCACGCGAAGGACGGCTCGCCCGCCGCAAGATTCGCGATCGCGACGTAGTCGGTCTTGCCCGTGCCGAGGACGGGGATGTGCGGCACGTGTTTGACTGCGCGAGGCACGAAGATGTCAGGCAATCCCGCTTCGCGCGCGGCGGCGATCAGTGCTGCGCGATTCGCCTCGACGTAGTCGGTCACCAGAACCAGCTGCTCCCCTCGCTTCGCATCCGGGACTCCAACGACCGCATGCATGGCCGCCGGCCAGACCTGCGACACGAATTCTTCGACCGCGCCGAGCGGCACCATTTCGCCGGCGACCTTGGCGAACCGTTTGGCGCGTCCCTTTATGGTGAGGAAGCCCTCGGGGTCCACGGTCACGATGTCGCCGGTGTCGTACCATCCATCCGCGGGAGGACTGAGCACGCCGGGGTGCTCCGCGCGCAGGTAACCCAGCATCACGTTCGGCCCGCGAACGAAGAGTCGGGCGCCGTCGGCGATGCCGTCGATCGGCTCCAGGCGATATTCAATGCCTGGGAGGAAGCGGCCGACGGTTCCGGCGCGGAAATGCATCGGCGTGTTGACGGCAAGAGCGGGCGCCGTCTCGGTCGTTCCGTATCCTTCGAGGATCCGGATGCCAAACTTTTCGAACCACACACGCCTGGTTTCCGGCTTCACGCGCTCCGCGCCGGCGAACACGTATCTCACCGAGTAGAAATCGTAGTTGTCGGCGACACGCGCGTAACCCGCGAGGAAGGTGTCGGTACCGAACAGGATCGTCGCGTTGATGCCGTAGACCATTTCGGGCACCGTTCGATAGTGCAGCGGCGAGGGGTAGAGAAACGTTCGCACGCCCGCCAGCAACGGCAGCAGCACGCCGCCCGTCAACCCGAAACTGTGGAACACAGGCAGCGCGTTGAAGACGATGTCCTTCGGACTGATGTCGATCACCGACGCGAGTTGATGACGATTCGCGAGGAGATTCCGATGGCTGAGGACCACGCCCTTGGGCGTGCCCTCCGAGCCGGACGTGAACAGGACAACGGCCGGCTTGTCCGCTTCAGCAGGGCAGTGGCGCGGCTTGCTGAGCACCGAACGCAGGAGGGCGGAGAGGCGCGCGCGCACGCCTATCTCTCCACGCACGTCCTCCAGGTACAGGATCGTGGCGTTCGGCTGAAGCGCCGCCACGAGCGGTTCGAGTTTCGCGCGCTCGATGAACCGACGCGCGGTGACAACGAGCGAGATCTCCGCGGACCGGCAGGCGGCCTGCGCCGCCTGCGGACCGACCGAGAAGTTGAGCATCGCCGGCACACGACGTGACGCTTGCAGTGCAAAAAAGGTGACGAGCGCGGCTCGTGACGTTGGCAGGAGGACGCCCACGCGCTCTCCCTCTTTCGTTCGTCGCGCGAGCGCCTCGCCAAGCGCGTAACTGGCGGTCACCAGGCCGCGATAGCTCTGCGGACGCAGCTCGATGTCGTCGGCGATGATGTGCCCCCCGCCGTGCATCTGCTTCGCCTCGAGCAGCGCATCGAACAGCGTGGTATCGACGCGTGACGAGGCGAACGCCGAGCGTACCATTTCATCGCGAAGTTCCCGGCGCAGGATGGCGCGCCGCGCGCGGCCGGTCATCCCCTCGGGCGTGGCGAGCCGCCGCGGCGGCAGGATGCGGATACGGATACGGGGGAACAGACGCCGGCGGACCTTGCCAGCGAGATACGAAAATGGCGTGAACTCGACTCCCTCCAGGCGAACCGGCACGAGCGCGGCTTTCGTGCGCTCGGCAATGACCGCCGGCCCCTCGTACACCTTCATCAACGACCCGGTCGTCGTGATGCGGCCCTCCGGGAAAATGACGCACGCCGAGCCGGCCTCCACGGCGCGAACCATGGTGCGGATGGAAAGCGGGTTGGTGGGATCAACCGGCAGCGCCGTGACGATCGCCAGGAAGGGACGCGCCCACCATTTCCGCGCGATAAAAGTGTCGACGGCGAAGATGGGGTCTCCTGGCAGAAAGGCGCCGAGCAGCAGGCCATCCAGGAATGAGGCGTGATTCGCCGCGATGACCGCATGCGGCAGCGCCGCGCGCACGTGCTCGAGGCCTTCGACCTCCACTCGGTACAGCACGCGCAAGATCAGGCGAAGAGCGCTTCTTGCGAGGTCTCGCCGCAGGATCGACCCCGCTACGCCTCCGACCACGATTGTGCCCGCACCACACAGCGCAAAAAGCTGCCCCATCGTCATGCCGCGCGCCACGAGGACGGCGGCGGCGAGCGCGGCAATCGACATCGCAAAGGCGTTGATGATGTTGTTCGCCGCGATGACGCGAGCCCGATGCTCGGGTGCGCTCTCGTGCTGCAGTATGGCGTAGAGCGGCACGGTAAACAGGCCTCCGAACATCGCGACGCCGAGCAGATCGGCGAGCAGCCGCCAGCTTCCCGGCGCCGAGGCAAACGCGGCCACGCCGGACAGCGCCGCGGCCGGCACGCGTCCCTGGCTCACGATGTAGAGATCGACGGCGCACACACCCATCGCGACAGCGGCGAGTGGTACGTAACGGGCGCTGATTTCCCCGTGGAGCAGCCGTTCGGCGAGAAGCGATCCAAGCCCGACGCCGACGGCAAAGATTGAGAGCATCACCGTCACCACCTGCTCGTTGGCGAACAGCACGTCCTTCGCGAACACCGGCAGCCCGGCGACGATGGTTGCGCCAAAGAGCCAGAACCACGAGATCGCGAGCACTGGCAGGAAAACCGACGGGCGCTCGGTGATATGGCGGACCACCGCGAGCGAATCGTGGAGCAGCCGCGGACGAGGCAAGTCGAGGTCCGCGGCGGGGGGCGCCGCCGGAATCTGCTGTGCCGTGAGCCATCCCGCGATGGCGCAGACGAGGCCGAGGCCGGCGACGACGATCGCGCCCTGGTGCATCAGCACCGCGCTGCTCCCGGCAATCGTGCCGAACAGGATGGCGAGGAAGGTTCCCGCTTCAATCAGTGCGTTGCCGGCGACCAGTTCGTCGTCCCGCAGGTGCTGGGGCAGCAGCGCATACTTGATGGGACCAAAGACCGTCGAGTGCACGCCAAGGCAAAACAGCGTCGTGAGAAGGATTGGCACGCTCTGCTGCAGGAACCCCCACGAGCCGAGCGCCATGATGCCGATCTCGGCGGCCTTCACCCATCGCGCGATGGTGGCCTTGTCGATCCGATCCGCGAGCGTTCCGGACGCTCCCGAAAAGAGGAAGAAAGGGGCGATGAACAGCCCGCCCGCGATCATGACGAGCGACGCCGCATCGAAGCCGGCGCGTTCGGCCAGCCGGAACGTCACGATGATGGCGAACGCGCTCTTGAGCAGGTTGTCGTTGAACGCACCCAGGAACTGCGTCACGAACAACGGCACGAACCGGCGTGTCGTCAACAGTCGAACCAGCGTCGCGCTCATGAAGAGTCTCCCTGAGACTAGATGGTTGTGATTGCAGCCCAGACGGCGGCTGCCAGGCGATCGGCAATCGACTCCATATCCGATGGCAGATCACCGTACGCGGCAAACTGCACCGGCTCGAGGACGATGCCGAACATCAGTGCGGTGGCGAGTTGCGGATCCTGTTTCGGAATCTCGCCGGAGTCGATCCCTTGCTCGATCACCGTTCGCACCGCATGGACCGGTGTGGGCGTGCCGGGAGCAAGTTTTCCGAGCTGCCCGTGCTGCACGAACAGCAGGAATCGAAACAGCGTCGGGTTCTCATCGTGTGCGTGGCAGAAGCCGTGGATCATGGCGCGCAACTTCCCCCGGGTGGTGGTCTCGCGCTTTGCCAGCGTGACAAGGCGGCCGGCGAACTCGACGTAGTGGCGCTCGAAAAGGCGCCAGACGAGTTCCTCCTTGCTCGCGAAGTGGCGATAGAGCGCCCCTTCAGAAATGTCGACGGTGCGAGCGATGTCGCGCACGCCGGTTTCCG
>JBKOZS010000292.1:0-8444 GCA_046726015.1 Acidobacteriota bacterium | reverse complement strand
GCGTAGTGCTCATCGAGCAAATCTTACGCGATCCGATGTGCGATGTGCGATGTGCGATGTGCGATGTGCGATGCGATGTGCGATCGCGATGACGACTGCCTGAGCGCATTAACCGGATCGATGCGCATGGCACGACGAGCGGGCAGGGCACAGGCGGCCAACGCAGTCGCGAGAAGTCCTATCGTGACGACGATCAGCGTAAGCGGGTCGGCCGGGGCAACGCCGAACAGCACCGACTGAAACGTGCGCATCACGAGTACGCCGCCGGTGACACCTACGGCAAGTCCCACGATTGCCTGCACGGTGCCTTCGCGGATGACGAGTGCAAGCGCGCTTGACGGGCTCGCGCCGAGTGTCATGCGAACGCCGATCTCCGCCGTGCGTAGCGCGACGAGGTGCGACGTGACGCCGTGAATACCTGCGGCGGCGAGCATCAGCGCGAGTACACCGAATACGACGATGAGAAGCATCCCGGCGCGACGTGACGCGACCGACCCGGCGGCTACGTCTGCCATGGTTCGAACGCCGGACAGTGGAAGGTTTGGATCGATGGCATGGACACGTTCGCGCACGGCCCCGGCGAGAAACGCCGGGTCGCTGTCCGTTGCAACCGCGAACGTGAGGGTGCGTAGTGTCAAAGTGATACTACGGCCCTCCGTCGTGTAATCTGCAGTGGTGCGCCTGTGGGAGGTTGGGAGTGTTGTCTTCTTTGTCTACCTTGCTGTCAGCGCCGTCATTCGTGGCGTACGGAGTCGCGCGAGGTCGCGAGCGCTCACCGCTTCGGTGGCCGGTCTTCTGCTGAGTGTTGCGGCAACCCGCATCCCACACACACTCATTCTTCACGGATGGTTCATTCCGCCGATTCTGCTGCTGATCGCGTACTGGGGCACCGGCGCACTCTTCGTCGCGCCGATGCCAGAAGTTGAACGCCGTCTTCGCGGTCTTGATGCGGCACTCGGGATTCGTTCGCTTGCGGCAAGGACCCCGCGTCCGATGGCCGAACTGCTCGAGTTCGCTTATTCATTCGTGTACCCGGTGATCCCAATCGCGCTCTGGATTGCTCTTCACATAGGTGAGAGCCCCGAGCGCTTCTGGGCTGTCGTGCTCTTCACGGACTACGCGTGTTTCGGGTGCCTGCCGTGGATTCAGAGCCGTCCGCCACGCGCCCTCGAGCCCGAGCCTCCCTGGCAATCGCGCTGGCGTGCGGTGAACCTGCAGATCCTCGAAAGGGGCAGCGTAGGCGTCAACACGTTTCCCAGCGGTCACGCGGCGGAAGGGCTGGTGTGCGCGCTGCTGGTCACGAGCGCCTCCACGCCTCTCGTGATCTGGATGTTCCTGATGGCGGCTGGAATCTCCGCAGGTGCCGTTTTAGGCCGCTATCACTACGCCGCGGACGCAATCTTCGGCTGGCTGGTCGCGCTCATCGTGTGGGTGCTCGTGTAGTATCCAGGGCGGAGACTCCAATGCGCAAAACTCTCATCACGATTTTCTTCGCGGCGCTTGCCATGATCTCGACACCTCTTGACGCGCAGCAGACCCCGTCGCCGGCGCGCGAGGCCGAGAACTCGCTGCGTCCCGCGCCGAGTCGCCGCGCCGACGAGGGTAGAGGGCCTTACAAACTGATGGTCATCCGCGGCGCGACGCTGATCGACGGCACTGGCGCTCCTCCGCGCGGACCGGTCGACATCGTCGTCGAAGGCAATCGGATCAAGTCGGTGAGCAACGCCGGTACGCCGGGACTTCCGGCGCGGGCCGCGCGTGCGCCGCAGGGAGCGGAGCTCGAGCTCGACGCGACCGGCATGTATGTTCATCCGGGCTTCGTGGACATGCACGTCCACGCGGGCGGCGCGCCGAAGAATGCAGACGCGGAATACGCATACAAGCTCTGGCTGGCACATGGTGTGACGACGGTGCGTGGCGTGCCGCTGGGGGACAATGCGTTCACCGTCAGCGAGAAGGCGCGCAGCGCCAAGAACGAAATCGTCGCTCCGCGGATTTACAACTACCAGCGCGCGGGTGTGGGCTGGTCGCGCGGCGCGGTGCAGGATGCCGCGACCGCCCGTGAGTGGGTGCGCTGGGCCGCGCAGAACGGCGTTGACGGCCTCAAGCTTGGCGCGTGGCCGCCCGACATCATGGCGGCGCTCTTGAGCGAGGCCAAGACGCTGGGCCTCGGATCGACCGCACATCTCGACCAGGCGGGTGTCGCGCAGATGAATGCCATTGATGCCGCGCGCCTTGGTCTCGGCACCGTCACGCATTTCTACGGTCACTTCGAGTCCCTGCTGAAGGATTACGTGGTGCAGCCGTATCCCGTCGACCAGAACTCGAACGACGAATACCAGCGCTTCGGCCAGGTCGCGCGGCTGTGGGACAAGATCTATGAGCCAGGCAGCGCCGAGTGGAAGGCTTACCTGCAGGAGCACCTCAAGCTTGGCACGACGTTCGATCCAACGCTGACCATTTATTCCGCCGGCCGCGACGTCATGCGGTTTCGCAACGCTGACTGGCACGACAGGTACACGTTGCCATCGCTGATGGATTTCTACACGCCAAGCCGGTCCAACCACGGCTCCTACTGGTACAACTGGACCACCTGGGACGAGGTCGCCTGGCGCAACTTCTACCAGGTCTGGTTCAGGCTGGTGAACGACTACAAAAAGATGGGTGGACGCGTCACGACCGGGTCCGACTCCGGCTTCATCTACCAGACCTACGGCTTCGGTTACATCAACGAGCTCGAGATGCTGCAGGAAGCTGGCTTCCACCCGCTCGAAGTGATCCAGTCCGCAACGATGAATGGCGCGCTGACGCTCGCCGAGCCGCAGCACAAATCAATCGAGTTCGGCGTCGTGCGTGCAGGACTTCTCGCCGACATGGTCATCGTCGATCAGAATCCGCTCGAGAACCTGAAGGTGCTCTACGGAACCGGCACGGCGCGATTGAACGACAAGACCGGCAAGGTCGAGCACGTCGGCGGCGTGAAGTACACCATCAAAGACGGCATCGTCTACGACGCGAAGCGGCTGCTGGCCGACGTCGCGGCCATGGTCGAGAAGCAGAAGAAAGATCGTGTCGCAAAGACGCAGCACTGAGAACCATCCGTCCTCCATCCTCCGTCCACCTCACCGATCCAGCCGAAGCGCCTCGGCTGGATCCACCGTGACGGGTCCCCGCGAGCGACCGAGCCGGGGTTGGGGGCGGAGCCCCAGGTGAGCTTACACGTGGGAATTGTATGGGCCGTCGGCCTGGTGGGTAGCGACGGCATGAGCCGCCAGCCCTTCGCTGAGATTGAATCCCCTGAACGTCTCGTCAGGGATTTCCACCTCGAACGACAGCTCCGGCGTGTGCCACAGTTTCCACCAGCGCATCGCCGCGAGACAGATCGCGATGATGACGATGACAGTCACTGCCGGGGTGATGCTCCCGCCGGCCAACATCTGACGCTCCGCCTCGGCGGAGGAATACGTGTAGGCAAGAAAACAGGAGAAGTAAAACGGCCATAGCACGTGAAACCGCGAGGCACCGGGGATGTACTGCTTCGCGAACGGCATGCCCCCCGACTTGAGGAGCAACAGTTCGAGCAGGAACAGCGACAGCGCCGAGCAGAAGACCGTATGGCGCCAGGCGATTGACATGTCCCAGAACACGGCGGCCGACGTCCACGCCACGATTCCGACCGGCAGCACGACGACCAGCAGTCCCGCCTTGTGCACGCCCCCACCGACGCGAGCCGGTGTGAGCTGGCAGGTGCGAAACACCCATCGCGCGGGAAGATCGACGGGGATCGCCAGCAGTGAGCGGAACCCGACGGCGAGTGCCGCACTGAGGATGAGCGGCGGCGCAAGAGAGGCGACCGTCGGTGTTTCGAACATCGACGCCGCCTTTGACAGAAACACGGGAAGGATTGCCGTCGTAATGAGCGCGAGCGCGCCGCCGACGTAAATCGCCATCAGCATGCGATGACGTCGGCTTCGCGCGAGTACACGCAAAGTGAACGCGCAGATCGCCTGCTCCGCCGGATGGCGGACCAGCAGCGTCCGGATCGTTGCGGACACGACGCGCGACAGTGGGAACGCCGCCGATCGCTCCGGCGTCTCAATCGCCCGGGCGCACAGGCGGCGGAACGCCAGGATGTACAGCGCTATCGTGACGATCAGCGGCACGAGGGCCCAGGTCGCCGCACGCACGGCAAGCGGCGCCATGATCGGGCGAGACGTCCCGATGATCACTTCATAGAGCGCAACGAACCATGCCAGCGGGAACCATCGCAGGATCGGATCCGCAGCGTTGCCGCGTTCGAGCGCGATCGCCGTCGCCTCGCGCAAGGGTCCGATGAACAGCAACGCGAGCAGCACGACCAGCACGGTGCCCGTCTGCAGCACCGGGGCGACCCGCTCGACCGCGCGCCGGCCGACGCACACGAGCAGCACGCCCTGCACCATCGTCAAACCAAAGAAGACGAAGGCGTCCGCCGCGAGGGTGGCCGTGAGATGCGCCGGCGCGCCGCGGAAGAAGCTCGAGACGCTCAGTGCCGAGATCATCGTGTAGATGACGGCGGGCACGACGTTCAGCGCGGCGGCAAACACCACGAACAGGCCGAGCAGGCCGCCAAGTCGCCCCACTGCCTGCACGCGCGGCGCCACCGGAAGCGATCCGAGCACGAACACGTCCCGCCGCACGGGAAAGAGCGTGTCCCACATCACCACGCAGACAATCGCCAGCGCGCCGCACGACAGCAGGATGAAAAGGCCGTGATCGCTCCAGTACGCGCGCTCGAGGACGTGAGGGTAGTAGCGCTGCAGGAATGTGTACTTGCCAAGGAACTGCGCGGACAGGAACAGCGCTGGCGACGCGAGGAAGGCGGCTGCCCAGATCGTGGCGGATGCCTGCATTCCCTGTGGCATCACGTCGCTCTGGAGAAATCCGCCAAACGTCGCGCGCGCGATCGTAACGGCCTGCCGGGCCTCAGTGCGCCAGTCGCTCGGCATCCTGCCCCTCAGGACGGGTCTTCAGACCCGCCGAACCGATCAATGCGTAATAGCCGTGACGATGTCCCCTGCAACCGCGTCGACGTCCGTGGTGATCACGAGCGTGCGGAAGGCATCCTCGAGCGATGCGGCGTTGACCTGCTGACGGAGCGCCGCGGTTGGCGCGTGTGCCGCGACACGCCCGTCACTCAGAATCAGGACCTCGTGGCACACGCGTTCAACCATCTCCAGTTCGTGAGAACTGTAGACGATCATGCGTCCCGACTCGGCGAGCCGGCGAACCAGGCTGCGCACGACGAGCGTCGTGCCCACGTCGAGACCCGAGCATGGTTCGTCGAGCACGATGATCGATGGATCGTGCAGCAACGCGGCCGAGAGCAGGACCTTCTGACGCATGCCCTTCGAGTACGCGCTCATCGGCGCGTCGCGATCCGTCTGCAGGCCGAAGACTGAAAGCAGCGTGTCGATACGGCGGGCCGCCGTGGATGCGGGCAGGTTGCGAAGGCGCGCACACAGCGTCAGGAACTCGTCACCGCTCATCCAGGTGTAGAGCTGCGCTTCTTCCGGAACGTACCCGAGCTGCGCCTTGTAAGCGACGAGATCCTCGCGGATGTCCACGCCGTTGAGCTGAACCCGGCCGCCCGACGGTTCCAGCAGCCCCGTGATCATTCCCACCGTTGTCGATTTCCCGGATCCGTTAGGACCGAGCAGGCCGATCACGGTACCCGGCTTGAGGGTGAAGTTCACATCCCGAACGCCGGTTATTGCGGAGTAGTACTTCGTGAGGCCGCGCGCTTCGAGCATGAGGAAGTGGACACCGGTTTCCCCGCAAAGTTCCCTTGAAAAATTCCCTTGATATGATGCGCGGCATGTATTCGGCGACGCTGCTGCTGCATTCGTGGCTCAGATGGGTGGTGATTCTCCTCGCGGTCCTTGCCCTCATTCGCGCGTTTGCGGCGATGCGCTCGGGGCGGTGGACGCCGGCGGACGAGCGGGCCGCCAGGCTCTTCACGATTGCCTTCGACCTGCAGTTTCTCGCCGGCCTGCTCCTGCTTTTTGCCCTGAGTCCGCTGACCAAAGCGGCCATGCAGCAGATGGGCGAGGCGATGCGGACGCCGCCACTCCGCTACTGGGTCGTTGAGCACCCCTCCGCGATGCTGGTGGCACTCACCCTGGCGCATATTGGCCGCGCCCGCGCCCGCCGCGCGCAGGAGGCGAAGAAGGGACGAACCGCGCTGATCTTCTTCGCAATTGCCCTTCTTCTCATTCTTGCCATGACCCCGTGGCCGAACACGATCGGCGCCAGACCGTTGTTCCGACTGCCTTGAGACCGTTAGAACCTTACGCATGAGCGCGTCGTATTACCGCTCATGCTCGTCCAGGACATCCGCTTCGGTCTACGGACGGCTCTGAAAAACAAGGGCGTCACGGCGATTGCGGTGCTGTGCCTCGCCATCGGGATCGGCCTGAACACGATGATGTTCACGGTCGTCGACGGCGTACTGATCCAGCCGCTGCCGTTCCGCGACCCCGAGCAAATCATCCAGCTTCACACCACGCACCAGCGCAGTGGCATCCGCCGCGGGGCGCTCTCGTGGCTCGATCTCCGGGACTGGCAGGAACGTGCGCATTCCTTCAGCACGATTGCCGCTCTACAGGGGCGCAGCTTCACGATCAGCGGCCAGGGCAACCCCGAGCGCTATGCCGGCGGAGCGATTAGCTCCGACCTCTTCCCGATGCTCGGCATCGTCCCGCAGATCGGCCGGCCGCTCAGCCCGGACGACGATCGGCAGGGGGGCGAGCCCGTTGCCTTGCTCAGTGACGATCTCTGGCGGCGCCGCTACAACGCGGATCCGGGAATCATCGGTCGCGCGATCGTGATCAACTCGCGTCCGCACACGGTGGTAGGCGTCATGCCGCCGCGGTTCCGGTTTCCGAGCAACCAGCTGCTGTGGGTCCCGCTCGCGCAGTATGCGACATCGAACCAGCGCGGCGAGCGCGGATTGCTCGTATATGCGCGATTGAAGAACGGCACCACACTGGACCAGGCCCGCCAGGAGTCCACGTCAATCGCGGCCGGCCTTGCCGCCACCTTCCCGGACACGAATGACGGCTGGGGTGCTTACCTGCGTCCGCTCCGCGAAGCGTTCATCCCTGCGGACGTTCGCCTGATCATCCTGACGATGATGGGGGCGGTGACGCTCGTGCTGCTCATCGCGTGCTTCAACGTCGCAAACCTGATGCTGGCACGCGCCTCGACGCGGACGCGCGAGATCTCGATCCGGACGGCGCTCGGCGCCGGGCGCGGGCGGCTGCTGCGCCAGCTGCTCACCGAAAGCATCATTGTCGGTCTCGCGAGCGTTCCCCTCGGCATCGTGCTCGCCTGGTTGTCGACGCAGCTGATGAACTCGTCGATTCCACCCGATCAGTTGCCGTATTTCATTCACTGGGAACTGAACACGCGCGCGTTGCTTTACACGATCGGCGTCGCCGCGTTGACCGGGATCATTTTTGGCCTCGCACCCGCGATCCAGGCGTCGAGGGCGGATCTCCAGGAAACCTTGAAGGAGGGCGGACGAGGGATGGCGGGCGGCGGCCGCAAATGGATCCGCAACACGCTCGTGGTCTCGGAAGTCGCGCTGTCGCTGCTGCTCCTGATCGGTGCGTCACTGTTCATGCGCAGCTTCCTCAACCTGCGTCATGCGAGCGGAGGATTCGATACCGCGCCGCTGATGACCATGAGGTTCTACTTGCCGACCGAGCAGTACGCGACGCCCGAAGCCAAGTCGCGGCGCGTGGAAGACATCGTCCGTCGGGTCGAAGGCCTGCCGGGTGTCCAGGCGGCATTCGCGTCGAACCTCGTGCCGCTCGGGTCTGGCGGCGGCGAAAGCCGGGTCGTCATCGATGGCCAGGCTGTTGCGAAAGGCGACGAGCCGACGATTGGTTTCACCGCCGTGTCGCCTCACCTTGTGCAAACGCTCGGACTTCCCATCGTGCGCGGACGCGACTTCACCGCCACGGAAGGGGTATCGCGCACGCCCGTCGCCGTCATCAACCAGGCCATGGCCGAGAAATTCTGGCCGAAGGAAGATCCGATCGGCCGCCGATTCAGGCAGTTGGACGATGCGGCGGGGGAGTGGTTCACCATCATCGGCGTGACCACCGACTTCCGACACTTCGAGCTCGATGATTTCGATCCAATTGCGCCGTGCGCTTACGTGCCGTTTCCCTACGGCGCGTTCGCGAATACGGGCCTGACGATTCGCGCCGCCGGCGATCCGGCGCTCATCGCCGGTCCTGCGCGAGAGCAGATCCGCGCGTCCGATCCGTCGCTCGCCGTCTTCCAGGTCATCACGATGGAGGCGCTCCGCCAGCGCGGCTACTGGCAGTTCTGGTTGTTTGGGTGGATGTTCTCGATGTTTGGCGGGATTGCGCTGCTTCTCGCGGCGGTCGGCG